>JAQBVN010000009.1 GCA_027622975.1 Bacteroidota bacterium
TTCGTTTCGATGTACGGGAACGTGTGCGCGCCGCAGCGGTCGGTCATCAGCAGGCTGTCGCACTGGCTGAAGTTCCGCGCGTGGTCGGCGTTGGGCATGATTTGGACGAGTCCGCGGTAGCTGTTTTGGGACTTGCCCGCCGAGATGCCCTTCGAAATGATGGTCGAACGCGTGCGCTTGCCCAAGTGAATCATCTTGGTCCCGGTATCCGCCTGCTGGTGGTTGTTGGTGACGGCCACGCTGTAGAATTCGCCCACGCTGTCGTCGCCCTTCAGGACGCAACTGGGGTACTTCCAGGTGACGGCGCTGCCGGTTTCCACTTGCGTCCAGCTGATTTTGGAACGGGTGTGGCAGATGCCGCGCTTGGTCACGAAGTTGAACACCCCTCCCTTGCCTTCCTCATCTCCGGGGTACCAGTTTTGGACGGTGCTGTACTTGATTTCCGCGTCGTCCAGGGCGACGAGCTCGACCACGGCTGCGTGGAGTTGGTTCTCGTCGCGTTGGGGCGCCGTGCACCCTTCGAGGTAGCTCACGTAGCTGGCCTCGTCGGCCACAAGCAGGGTCCGCTCAAACTGACCGGTTCCAGCCTCGTTGATTCGGAAGTAGGTGCTGAGTTCCATCGGGCACCGAACACCTTTCGGAATGTAGCAGAACGACCCGTCCGTGAACACTGCCGAGTTGAGTGCCGCGTAAAAATTGTCGCGGACCGGGACCACCGTGCCCAGGTACTTCTTGACCAGTTCCGGATGCTCCTGGACGGCTTCGCTCATGCTGCAAAAGACAATGCCGAGTTCCGCGAGTTTGTCCTTGAACGATGTAGCCACGCTGACGCTGTCCATCACGAAGTCCACCGCCACGCCGCTGAGGTGCTTTTGCTCCTCGAGCGAGATGCCCAACTTGTCCATCGTCTTGCGCAACTCGGGATCCACCTCGTCGAGCGAGGCGAGCTCCTTCTTCTGCTTGGGCGCCGCGTAGTAGCTGATGGCTTGGAAGTCGGGCTTGGTGTATTGGAGGTGTGGCCACTCGGGCTCCACCATGTCCTTCCACATGCGGAACGCGTTGAGTCTCCACTCCAGCAACCACTCCGGTTCGTTCTTCTTGGAGCTGATCAGCCGAATGATGTCTTCGTTGAGTCCCGCAGGAGCCTTGTCCGAGTCGATGTCCGTCGTGAACCCAAACTCGTAGGCCTTCCCTGTGACCTCTTCCAGAATCTTGTCTTCGCCGTCGTACGCCATCTTCGTTGCTGTCCTGTGATTCGTTAGAGTGAAAAACTCTCTCCGCAGCCGCAGGTTCGGTTGGCGTTGGGGTTGTGAAACTCGAAACCCTTTCCGTTCAGGCCACCGCTGTAGCGCAATTCCGTGCCGACGAGGTAGAGAAAACTTTTCTTGTCAACGACCACCTTGACGCCGTTGTCCTCAAACACCTGGTCGTCGTCGTTCATGAGGTGGTCAAAATCCAACTGGTACATCAACCCACTGCACCCCCCGCCTTTGACGCCGACGCGCACAAAGCTCCCGTTGGGCCTGCCTTCTTCCGCGAGCAAGCGTTGCACTTGGTCGCGGGCGTTGTCGTTGACTTTGATCATGGTCTGTGGAAAAACTGCCGCAAAAATACCCCATTTGGGGGAGGCAAAGGTACGTTGTTTGGATTCGTTCCAAATAAGCGTCGGGCGGAAGTCTTGGCCTCCATGGTGGCAAAAAACGTGAAGCCATCGCATCTTTGAGCCATGGGATCAACCCAGAGCCGGCCCTCACGACGCATTTCCAACGCGCAACTCACCACCCAATTCACGACGGTGGTGGGGATGTCCTTGACGTTGTTCTTACTCGGTTCGGTTGGATTGCTTGCGCTGTTTGGCCATCATGCCTCGCTCCAATTGAGACAACAAGTGCACATTCAGGTCTACCTGCAACGCGAATTGGCCGCCGCGCAGGTGGATGAAACGAGGCTCCTCATCTCTGCGGACCCTTCGGTGTACTTGGCCGAATACATCGACCCCGCGGAGGCGTCAGCCGCCTTGGAGGAGGAACTTGGTGAATCCTTCGTGACATTCCTCGGTGAAGTCCCTCTGCCCCCGGTGATTCAAGTGCGTATTCGGCCTGAGGAAGCCCAAACCCCCAACCTGGCCGAAGCAGTTCGCCGGTTGGAATCCGTGCCCAGCGTGGCCGAAGTGGTGTGGCATAAGGACTTGCTGTCGCACATTGAATCGACGCTTGAACGTTGGATCCCCGTGCTTTGGGGAGGGTTGGCCGTATGCCTACTCATTGCCTTGGCTCTCTTGAACAACACCATACGCTTGACGGTGTTTGCACGACGATTCTTGATTCGAAACATGCAATTGGTGGGTGCTCGGCCACGGCTGGTGCGCAGACCCTTCATCCTCCAAGGGATGAGTTTGGGTGGACTCTCGGGGCTCCTGGCCTTTGCCGGTTGGGTGATGGCTCTCTCATTGGTCAAACCCCTTGTTGGAACGTTGCAGCCAGCCTTTTTGGCAGCGATGGGCTTGGGTGGTGTGTGTGTTGGACTCTTGCTTGGTGGGGTGTTCAGTGCGCTTGCCGTCAATCGCTATTTGCGGGCAGACTTGTCCAAACTCCATTGAGGGTTGTGTCTTCCTCGACAATTCCTTGGCGTACCTTGGTCCCATGAACACGGATGCCCAACCCCAATTCGCTTTCAACCGCTCCAACTACACCTGGCTTGGGGTGGGAATCGGCCTACTCATCGTTGGATATCTCTTGATGAGCGGTGGCGGATCTGAGGATCCAGAAATCTTTGACCCGAGCATCTTCAGTGCCCGTCGCATCTCCCTCGCGCCCATCGTGGTGCTGGCCGGTTACGGCGTCATTTTCTACGCCATCCTGAAGAAGAGCTGAGGTGGAAGAGTTGGCCTACCTTCTCTTGGGCCTTGTTCAAGGGTTGACGGAGTTTCTCCCCGTTTCCAGTTCTGGACACCTGACGCTTGGGCAAGCCGTGCTCGGTTTGGGGGAGGAAGACTTGACCTTCACCGTCCTCGTTCACGCCGCCACAGCGCTGAGCACCGTGGTGGTGTTCCGCGATGACATCTTGGGCCTCGTCCGCGACGTGTTCACTTCGGGCGACGCCGGCAGCCAAGCGCGGTCCTACACCGGCCTGATCTTGCTCAGCGCGGTCCCAGCGGCGGCAGTCGGCCTCGGCTTCAAGGAAGCCATCGAATCGCTCGCCACGCCACGCTTTGTCGGCGCGATGTTGTGCGTCACCGCCGCCATCCTGCTTCTGTCCCAGCGCGCGACCGCAGGCAACCGCCCCCTCGGATCCGGCCGCGCGCTCGGCATCGGAATCGCCCAGGCGATCGCCATCCTCCCCGGCATCAGCCGCTCCGGAAGCACCATCGGCGCCGCCCTCATGCTCGGCATCTCCCGCGAAGAAGCCGCGCGCTTCTCCTTTCTCATGGCACTCATTCCCATTGGGGGCGCCACGTTGCTCACGCTCAAAGACCTCCTCGAACAGCCCGCCGTGGCGGACGCCGCCGCCGGACCCTGGCTCGGCTACGCCGTCGGCACCCTTGCTGCTTTTGCAAGCGGATGGGCCGCCTGCACATGGATGATCCGTTTGGTCAAACGCAGCAATTTGGAAGGATTTGGCGTCTATTGCTTGGCCGTCGGCGTGCTCGCGCTCATCTTTGGGTAAACCCCGAACATGACCTTTCCTCGATTTCTGACGGCGTCCGCAGTCATGCTGCTTTTGGCGACGACCGGGTGTGTCGAAGTGACCTTTCCCGAGCCGATGCCTGCAGGCAACAAGGATCTGACGGAATTTCCCAAGGCTTGGCAGGGCACGTGGACGTCTCACGTGAACGGCGCCGAGGCCGCGGGAGAAGACGAGATCATGGTCGTCCTCACGGACCGCATCAAAGGGGATCCAAGGAGTGAGGATTTGGTCTTGGGTGTCAACTGCACCCTTCGCAAATTGGGACGACGCCTCGTGCTCAGCCTTCCTCAGGAAGAGGGCGACCGGTTCACCGCGCTCGTCGCCGAACGCCGCGGAGAAACCCTGACGGTCAAGGCATTTGACCCGGAAGCGCAGGGAGCGATTGACGGCTGGGAAGAACTCCTCGGCCACAACCGGGTGGTGAAGATTCACGCAAAAGACAACCCCACCAAGAAGCTGAAAGAAGTGCAGCTGAACCCTAAGAACCGCTGCCAATTCCGCAAACTCGCCAAGCACGGCACCACAGAACTCGCGACCTACACGAAGGTCCCTGAAGGGGCCGCGCCCTGAGGCGCGTTCGCCCTATCCCACCTGGCCCATCGCGCCCTGAAAGCGCAGCGCCACCGACTCCCAATTGACCAAGCCAAGAAATGCCTGTATGTAGTCGGTTCGGCTGTTCTGGTAGTTGAGGTAGTACGCGTGTTCCCACACGTCCATGCCAAGGATGGGCGTGCCCGAGCGCTCAACGCATTGCGTCATGAGCGGATTGTCTTGGTTGGGGGTGCTCGACACAAACAGTTGGCCCGCGTCGTCGAGCGAGAGCCACGCCCAGCCGCTTCCGAACTGCTGAGACCCCGCCTTGGCAAAGGCGGCTTTGAGGGCGTCTATGCCGCCCAAATCTGAGACAATGTGGGCGGCAAGGGCGCCCTGGGGTTCTGAAGGCCCTCCTGGCGTGAGCACTTCCCAATACAACGTGTGATTGAAATGGCCTCCCCCATTGTTACGCAATGCCTCATCTGCGGAATCTACACCCTTCAACAGCGTGATCAAATTGTCGTCGATGCCTTTGGCACGTCCTTCGATCGCCGCATTGAGCTTCCGAACGTATCCCGCATGATGTTTTCCATGGTGAATGGCCATGGTTTCCGCGTCAATGGCTGGCTCAAGCGCGTCCATCCCAAAGGACAATGCAGGCAACGCAAAAGCCTCTGCTCCCCATACGTCCCCCGCTCCAGAATCAGGTTTCTCACCGCTCCGCAACGTCTTGTCATCTCCAGAGGGTTGACATCCCAACCAAGGGGCCACAACCAACCCGGCGCCGGCCATTCCTGAAAGTTTGAGAAAAGTTCGTTTGTCCATGTCACAAAGATGGAAAGGATTTCGTTTTGATTCAGGTGTTCACTTAGGGCTGTGGACACTTGCCTGTCAATCCACAACGCCCATCAACAGCACGTCCCGAACTTCAACCCGGCATCCATGAATCCTCATCCCCTCTTTCGGCTTCGAAACGCCCTGTGGCTTGCGGCCCTCACAGCCACAGTTGTCTTGGCTGGTTTGGGGGGGTGGATTGCCCTTCGGGCTGACGCCTGGAAGGCCAAGGGACTCGAAGCGCTGAATGGCCAAATCGACGGGACATTTGCTGCGGATCACATTGACATTTCGTGGTGGCATGGCTTCCCCGACATCAGCATCAACTTTCGCAATGCCTCCCTGATCGATGCTCAAGGGGACACCTTGGGGACGGTGTCACGGTTGGGGCTGGAATTGGATGCTTGGACCGTCTTTGACGAGGTCCCGTTGATTTCCTCATTGACCTTGTCCCAAGGTGAAATCTGGGCTACGCAACAACGCGACGGATCGTGGAATGTGACCCAAGTACTGCGCAATGGAGCATCCGACAACCCAGAGGAGGGAGAAGTCGCCATGGCGATTTCCCGGATTGACCTCAAGGACATCGCGATCAACATGGAGTCCGAGCGGGAGCATTGGCAAGGGACGGGGCGAATCACATCGTCCACATGGGATGATTTGGACAAGACCCGCTGGTCAGTGGAATTGGCCATGGACCAAATCACGGGAACAGGCGGCCCATGGGAAGGCCTTCGCCCGCAGAGTTGGGAGGTCGAAGCTTGGCTCGAAAGGAATGAATCAGAGATGAGATGGGCGGGACAGGGCGATTTGGCTGTTCAAGGTGTATCCACATCGTGGGAAGGGCATTTCTCCTCGGATCAAGATTGGGCTTGCACACTCAGGGTGCCCAAGGTCAAACTCCGTGACGCGGAAACCTTCTTCGTGGATTGCCCTTGGAAGGGGCACCTCGAATTGGGCAGCTCGGCAACCCTGAACATTCTCTTCGGCCCCAACCGCATCCATGCTGACTGGACCCTGAAAGAAGGGGCCTTCGCCGTTTCTCCCTCCTGGACAGGGTTGACCATGGCATTGGACGGTACGTGCGAAGGGACGGGCACATGGGGGCTTCAAGGATCGGACATGCAATGGGCCGTGACTCAAGGAAAGGCCTGGGGCGTCGGTTGGGCGATCCAAGGGTCTGTCCTCCCCAAGGGCCGAGAGATTCAGATGGAGGGTTGGGGGTCCCTCAGCGCCTCCGTGCCCTTTCATTCTTGGATTCCCAATGTTCCCAATGCATGGGTGAACGTGCTCCCTGTGGCTGGCCAATACCGGGCCGAAGGGGTGTTGACATGGGATGTAGAGGAGGGATTTTCTGAGTGGACAGGATCTTTCCAAGGCAATCAGCTCATGGGGACATTGGATGGCCAAAGCTATGTGCTTCACCTCCCGCGCATCGAAACAACCGCCAGCCAACCGGCACTCCTCTCCTGCGACTCTGCCTCTTTTTCATGGGCAGGGTGTGATGTGCCACATTTTCAGTGGGCCTTTGAACTGACGCCATGGTTGCAGCGTGGAGCCCTTTTGGGGCACCTAGACCTGCACGCATCCACATTGCATGTCGACCCCATCTTGCAATGGTGGGATCACCTTGAGGACCAAGACGTCGAAGAAGCTCGTTTGCTGCCACCAGGATCCACAATTCGCATCCTAGCCTCCGCGGACCAACTTCATTGGGACGCCTTGGACTGCCAAACCCTCTCCACCCGGTGTTTGGTCACAGATCGTGCAATCACCATTCAGAGTCTTCACTTTCAAGGGCTCGAAGGACTTGCTGCCCTCGAGGGCAGTGTCAAACCAGGACTCAGCGGCTGGCAACTCACCATGCGCGGGGCCCTTGACGATGTGTCGCTTCCAAGCCTCTTTGCGACCTATGATAATTTTGGCCAGTCCACCCTTCGCCACGACCACCTCGGAGGTGCCGTGAGCACGGCTGGTCAATTGTCCATGTCTTGGGGGCTCGATGGCTCGTGGCATCCTGAACACATGACGGGAAGTCTCCAAACTTCCATTGCACACGGCAAACTCTTGCACCTCGAGGTGTTCCAGGAAATCGCGGATTATCTCGACGACCACCGCTTGATGGCTCCGCTTGTTGATCCTGACGACCTCCGCCAGCGGCTCGAAGAGGTGGCGTTTGACCCCGTCAGCCAAAGACTTGACATCCGAGGACAGCAGGTGTGGCTTCCGCAGACAACGATTCGTTCCACGGCCATGAACGTATCAATGGAAGGCAGTTACGGCTTTGACAACATCGTGGACTACACGCTTGGATTTGCACTTCGGGACCTGCGCGCCAGTGCCTCCGACGATGTGGGGGTGATGGTGGATGATGGTTTGGGCCAAAAATTCTTCCTCAACATGCACGGCCCGATCGAAAACCCAGAGTACAGCTACGACCGGGAAGCGGCCAAAGCCAACCGTCGCGAGGCCTTCCAAGCCGAGAAAGACCGCGTTCTTGATGCCATCATGCAGAGGGGGCAAGACAGCGACACCCAAGGGACAAGCCAAGAAACGGGCAAGGACGTGGGTCCAGGGACAGGCCAAGGGACAGGCCAAAACCAAAACACGCAATCACCAGGCACCCCAGGACCGACCACCAAGGAGGACGCGGAACGTCAGAATTCCACACGGCCATCGTGGCGAGAGCGACAACAACAGAACCAAGCGGAGAAAGATGCCGACCTTCTCAAGCCCGACGAAGACGATTATTTTTGACACATGGCCCATCCAGACATTCAAGATTTTCAACGGTCCTTGGTGACATGCCAAACCTTGCTGGATGAGGCCCGCATGAAGGGTTGGACCTCGGAATTGGCCGAGGACTTGGCACAGGCATGCCTCGCTTTGCACGAGCAGGCCATTTTGAGGAAGTTTCACGAGGCCTCGAAGAACCCTGAAACCTCAGGCCCCGAGGACGTTGCAGATCCCTTGCAAGGATTGGAAGACCCTCCACCAGATCGGCCTGCCACCAACCGGTTGCTCACACCTGACGAACGGGGAGAATCCACCCCCGAAGTCCAAACAGATTTGATCTCGTCCATTGGTGAAATGACGCTGGCTGAAAAACTGGCCTTGAAGCCTTTGACCCATGTGGCTGAGGGAATGAGCATCGTGGACAGGGCGCAATACACAAGTGTCCTGTTCTCAGGGGACGAAGCGGTCTTTTCTGCACTTTTGGCCAAACTCCAACGCGCTTCCACCCAAGAAGAAGCCATGGCTTTGTTTGCCGAGGCCTTGGTCTTGCGAGGTGAAGGAGAAGACGTGGACGCCATGAAAGAGGATTTTGCCAAGCGCATCCTTCGAACCTTCGTGTCATGAACGGCGGAACCCTCACTGTTGTGCCCACACCCATTGGAAACCTTGGGGACATGACTTCTCGTGCCCTGGAGGTGTTGAAATCCGTTCATGCGGTTTGGGCCGAAGACACCCGAACTACGGGTAAGTTGCTTCGTCACTTTGGTGTGGATACTCCCGTTCGAGCCTTTCACCAACACAATGAGCACAAGCTCGTTTCCGGGGTGGTGGACCAATTGCAAGCAGGCATGAACTTCGCTTTGTGCTCAGATGCGGGAACCCCAGGCATCTCTGACCCTGGATTCCTGTTGGTCCGAGCGTGCATCGAGGCTGGTGTGAGGGTCGAGTGTCTTCCGGGTGCAACGGCGTTTGTCCCCGCTCTGGTTCTGTCTGGATTGCCGTGTGATCGCTTCTATTTCGAAGGGTTTTTGCCGCATAAAAAAGGTCGGCAAAAACGCCTCCAAGCCATTCTTGGCATGCCCTGCACAGTGGTCCTCTACGAAAGCCCCCACAGGGTCGCCAAGCTCTTCGACCAACTTGTCGAATGCGGCGCCAGCGATCGGGCCGCCTCTGTCAGCAGGGAAATCTCCAAACTTCACGAGGAGACCATCCGCGGATCCGTCGCTGACGTGGTCCAACATTTCCAACACGTCACCCCGAGGGGAGAGTATGTGGTTGTTTTGGCGGGGAATTCCTCGCTTTCGTAGGCAAAATCAACGTGAGACGCGCCCGCATGTCGTGCGCTGCCATGCCCCAAATCCCAACCTCCTTGGGGCCGCATTAAAACACCACGCGCTGAACTTCGTTGACACGCTGGACAGGAATCAATGTCAATCCCCGAGGAGGCGTCGGCAACTTTCCATGGCCTGACACCAGCATGCGTTCCATGCCCAACCGCGCAGCTTCTGCCATGCGCTGTTCCATGCGCGGAACAGGTCTGATTTCACCGCTCAATCCCACCTCTCCCGCAAAACAGGTCCGGTTGTCCAACGACAGGTTGAGTGAAGAACTCAAAATCGCCGCAACCACGGCCAAATCATTCGCCGGATCCTGAATCTTGAGACCCCCTGCCACGTTCAAAAACACATCAAATTGAGCCAATTTGAAAGCGCACCTCTTCTCAAGCACTGCCAACAGCATGTTGAGCCGGCGCAAATCAAACCCGGTCCCCGATCGCTGGGGAGTGCCATACACGGCTGTGCTTACCAAGGCCTGAATTTCCACGAGCAAAGGTCGAACCCCCTGCAACGCCACTGCGATGGCTGCTCCGCTTTCCGCGGAACCACGCTCTCCCAACAAGACCTCACTTGGATGGTCCACAGCGCTTAAGCCCTCCCCTGTCATTTCATAAATGCCCAACTCTGCGGTGGTCCCAAACCTGTTTTTGGCCGCACGCAGCATGCGGTATGCGTGGTGGCGATCTCCTTCAAATTGAAGGACCACATCCACCATGTGTTCCAACACTTTGGGACCGGCCAACGAACCCTCCTTGGTGATGTGCCCCACCATGAACAAGGGCGTACCTGTGGTCTTGGCCCATGCCGTCAGGGCCGCGGCAGATTCTCGGATTTGACCTACCGAGCCTGGTACCCCATCCTGATCGGGCAAATCAAGTGTCTGGATCGAATCGACCACCACCAAATCAGGTTGCTCCTGTCTCAGGGCATCGAGCAGTGCTGGCACCTGGGTTTGCGCGAAAATCAGGACTTCGGGAGAGATTGAACCCAACCGATTGGCCCTCATGCGAACCTGTTCAGCACTTTCCTCCCCGCTGATGTACAGGATTTTGTTCTTTCGTCCCACGGACAACGCCACTTGCAGCATCAGTGTGGACTTGCCAATGCCTGGTTCCCCTCCCAACAACACCACACCACCAGGCACCGCCCCACCACCGAGAACCCGATTCAACTCTTGGTCGCCCATGTCCACTCGAGGCAACGCCTCAACATTCACCTCAGCCAAAGGTCGAACCTTCGGTGCTTGAAGCACAGAAAGTCCTGCTCGTGACGCGCGCGTTGAAACGGCCATGATGGCCTCTTCCTCCACCGTATTCCAAGCCTTGCACTGCACACATTGTCCCACCCACTGGGGGTGGACATGACCACATGCCGAGCAAACGAATTGAGTCTTGGCCTTGGCCACCGATCAACGCGCCCGGAAAATGTTCACCGTTCCCGTGTGCTGGTCTCCATTGGGAAGCAACACTGTGTAGAAGTACACACCTTCGGCGCTCCCGTCACCGTACCAAGGCGTGGCATTTCGGTACTGGAAATTCTCATACACCTGGTTTCCCCACCGGTCAAAGATGCGCACGAGCACCCCATTGGGTTCCCAAGGCTCCAGACCCATGATGTGGAACCCATTGTTCTCGTCATTTCCATCCCGTGGGGTGAACACGTTGGGAACAATGATTTCGCAATTGTCAACGATGATGTTGTAGATGTGCGTCAGCCCCCCCGGCAAGCACGGATTGGCAATGGTTACCTCCAAATCCAGTGGATAACCCCAGCAATCGGGGTGGAATTGGTCGTTGTAGAGATTCACGACAATCTCCGCATTGAAACTCACAACCGTATCGGCGCACTGCACAGTCCAGGTGTAGTCACTGTATTCGGGGCCGTTCATCTGAGCGTTGAGGTCAAACAACTCCGGAGTGCCAGGGCACAATGCCAGCGGCTCGGAAC
This sequence comes from Bacteroidota bacterium, assembly GCA_027622975.1. GTDB lineage: Bacteria > Bacteroidota > Bacteroidia > Flavobacteriales_D > Sanyastnellaceae > UBA11663. The sequence continues at coordinate 11,076 of JAQBVN010000009.1, forward strand.
CAATGTTGGGTAGCGGGTCCCAGGTCGGAACGTCCCCAATGAATACGAGCCCGCAAGCTTCCTGTGGGTCACAGCCATAAGGATCTTCGATGGTGACACAAATTTCCGTGCCATTGATGTCTGTCTCCTCAGGCACAATCCAGTTGAAATTGTTATCGACGGTGGTCACGGTACCATCAGGCCAGGTGACCGTGTAGCCGTTGTAATTCGCGATGAATGCATTGCTTACGCCGAGCACACCATCTTCACCGACTTCAATGCCACCACCATCACAGTCCGTGATGGCCCCTCCGGGAAAGACGTCCACATCGATTTCCTCAATGACATCAATGAATGCACAATCACTGTTGCCATTGGGGAAACATCCATTGACCACCGAAACACAATAGGATCCCGTTGCATTCACAACCCACTCGTTGTCCTGCACATTGGCAGGGTTGCCATTGTAAGTCCACTCGTACACCAAATCCGTGTTTTGATCCCCGGGAATGGGGTCCAACTCCAGGGTGGAACCCTCACCACACAAAAACGCATTGTCCAACACGGGTTCCAACGTAGCGGTCACCTCAATTTGGTCAATCGCCGTTCCGCAACCGTTGGTGACGCTCACAACCAAGGTAGTTTCTGTGTATTGGGTCCAGGAGTATTCATTCTCCAACACGTTGTCCGTTCCTGGGTATGGCCAGTTCACCGTGGCCACATCCGCGGGGTCCGTGATGAACGCCTGAATTCCCAAATCATCCCCATCACAGGCCCATGCCAAACTGTCGCCGCTCAACTCAATGGTGGGTGGCTCATTCACTTCCACGTCATAACACGTGGAAGAACCGCACTCCTCGTCATAGAAGCACAACTCGTACATGCCATATTCCGTGGCCCACCATGTGGTGTTGTATTGATCCGTGACGCTGAATTCGTTGTTGCCCAAATTGCTCGTTTCTTCCCATTGACCATAGGCAGGCTGCACCGTGCACAGAGCCGGGCCGTAATAAATCACTCCCGAAGTCAACGGAATGTCTTGGACACAGGCAGACGGATTGTTGATGCAGTTGTTGACGCAATTGTACAGGTCAAGCCCCAAATATTGGTCGTTGGTGGGGTCGCTGCTCACAAAAGTGATTTGCACTGAATCACCAAACGCCACGGCCAAGTCTTGGTTGTTGTTGACATTGGCAAAACTTCCAGAGTTCATGGTGATGGTTGACGTGGTCACTGTTCCATCTGGATGAATGATGTCAATGCTCAAAAAGGACCCGCCCCATCCATTGATAGAGCTCGACATGTACAGGTTCACAAAGCCTTCTCCGGGAGAAGCAAAACCCCCACTGAATGTGACTGTGTCAAAAGCAGCTTCTCCACACAAAGGCTCGATGGTGACATCGGGCAAGGTCGACGCGGACGGAGAGAGAATGAATGTCCTTTTGCCCTCACAACCACCCTCATCCACGACAGTGACTTGATAGACCCCCGCAGTCAAATACGCGGACGCCCCGCTTGTGGAGAGCACCGTCCCTCCACCATTGTTCCAGTTGCCGGTCCAGATGTAATCCACGAAATTTTCATCGACATCAGGGATGACCTCAACATAGGCGGAATCTCCTGGACACACCGTCTGAAGTGTTCCTTCCACTGTAGGGAGGTAGTACGGTGTTTGACTCACCTGGAAGAGTTCCTGAACCACACATCCCGAAGCCGTGTTGCCTGTCACCACAAACGTTCCACCAAACGGGATGCTCGCTTCGTTGTCGGTCCAAAACTGGCTGCCCAAATTCCAAGACCAATCCACCACAGGCTCCTGCCCGCCCACGGACGAGGCAGTCACGTCAAGCTCTGATCCTGCACAAATCCCCCACTCCCCCGTTGCAGATGTCACATCAATGGTGGGGGGCACAACGTCCAACACTTGAATCACGATGTTCACTTCGGTCACAGCACCATCGCTGTCCTCAGCAGTCATCGTTATGGTGCTGATTCCAGGGCTTTCTGCCACAAAAACGCCCGTGTACGTTGCCGTTCCTCCATTGGAAGAACTCTCGTTTTGGATGAAGCAAGAGCCCGCCAAGTTCGAATTGACAGTCAGCGCCACGGTTTGGTCAGGTTCTGGCCCCAAAAACTCGACGTTCAAAGGCGTGGTTTGGTTCAGACACAGGGTGACAGTGTCACAACCAAGGTTTGCCGTGGGGACTGGATTCAAGTTGTTGTTTGTCAACGCGGTGTTGATGTTGAAGAACTTGTAGTCCAACCAATTGATGCCATCCTCGTTGCCTTCACCGATGCCATAGGGTCCGTTGTACGTGTCATCCAACAGGTTGAAACGACCAAACTGCACGTGTGGGCTGTTGTTGGGGTTGGGGTTGGTGGACTCGCCATCTGCACCCGTCACGCCGGGATCGGTGCCGCAACAACCACCTCCACCACCCACATCACCATGAGCCCAATCCATGTCCAAGTAGCACACCTGGGCATTGTTGCCATCTGGCAAAATTCCGCTCTCAGGATGGGTAATGATGATTTGGAAACTGTTCAGGAGATCCGTTTGGTTGTTGTAATAACCAACGTCGATGTAATTCACGTACACCGCGTCTTGGGTCTTTTTCCACTTGATCTCTCCCACTGTTCGCAAATCCGTGTCCTGCCAATACCCCGCAATCTGGTTGTATTCTGCGGCAGGAAACCCCGTTGGTGTCCAGTCAATGACATCTCCGCCAAACGAAATTTGACCTTTGGAGTTCACGTAAAAGTTGCTGTAGTTGTCTCCGTAGAGCTCAAACTGCCATTCTCCCGCATCCGAAACCGGAATGGGGTTTGACGAACAGTCTACATTCCATCCCGCACCCCCTTGGTTAGACCAAGCCATTTCGTTGGGTCCCAAACCTCCGAGACCCGGAGGAGGCACCATCGTGATGTACGAGTCGTCCGGCTCAACCCAACAGCCACAAGCCCCATCTTGCTGAAGGACCTTCATGCGAAGCTCCTTGCGCTCGGCTCTTTTCTCGTCAAACGAATCATGGTACTTGTGCAAAAAAGTCAAATAGGCCACCTCGTCGAACTCGTCCCATGCCCGCACAACCTCCCACTCTTCCCGTGTCATCTGAAGTACGGCCTCCTCAAACGAGGGATAGCTGTCTACGATTTCCTTGGCAGTGCGGGTGTCTCCAAAGTCAAGCTGGCCTTGAGACGAAGGGCACCATACCATGGTGAAAATCATCAAAGAACTCGCAAAAAATCCGTGAAATTGTCGTGTAAAAATCATGGGCTCAGGCGGATGGTTGTGAATAGAACGCTTCGGTTTTGACAAAACGTTGCACGTCAGAAAGCGGGTAAAGATAACAAAGTCAGGGAGGCGTGATTCTCGAAGTACCTTTGCAGGAAAATTTCGGGGTGTGCAGACAGGTCGTCGATGCGCGATTCCCGAAGTTTGAAAGAGCCATGAGGAACATCCGAAACTTCTGCATCATCGCCCACATCGACCACGGCAAGAGTACTTTGGCCGATCGTTTGTTGCAAGCAACGGGCACGATTTCTGACCGCGATCTGCAGGAGCAAACCTTGGATGACATGGACCTCGAGCGAGAGCGGGGCATCACAATCAAGAGCCACGCCATCCAAATGAATTACAAGGGACGTGATGGGAAGGACTATGTCCTGAATCTCATCGACACCCCGGGTCACGTGGATTTCAGTTACGAGGTTTCTCGGTCGATTGCCGCTTGCGAGGGAGCCCTGCTGATTGTTGACGCCACCCAGGGCATTGAGGCCCAAACCATCAGCAACCTGTATCTGGCATTGGAGCACGACCTGGAAATCATTCCTGTCCTCAACAAAATGGACCTCGACTCGGCGGACCCTGAGGTGGTCGGTGAGCAAATCGTGGACCTGATCGGTTGCACCATGGAGGACATCCTGCCGGCCAGCGGTAAAACCGGGTTGGGAGTCGAGGCCATCCTCGAAGCCATTGTCGATCGCGTTCCAGCGCCCAAGGGGGACCCAAACGCCCCATTGCAAGCCATGATTTTCGATTCTGTCTTCAACAGTTTTCGGGGAATCATCGCTTATTTCAGAATCATCAACGGCACGGTCAACAAAGGTGATCTCGTCAAATTTGTGGCCACGGGACGGGAATACGACGCAGATGAAATCGGCGTGCTCGGTTTGGACCTCATCCCCAAAAAACAACTGAGCGCGGGTGATGTCGGATACATCATTTCTGGCATCAAAAACGCCAAAGAAGTCAAGGTTGGAGACACCTTAACCTTAAAATCCCGGCCGTGCGACCGAGCTGTTCAAGGCTTTGAAGACGTCAAGCCCATGGTGTTTGCAGGCATCTACCCTGTAGACACGGAAGATTATGAAGAATTGCGCGCCTCCATGGAGAAGTTGCAGCTCAACGACGCTTCGTTGGTGTTTGAACCCGAGAGTTCTGCCGCCTTGGGTTTTGGATTCCGCAGCGGATTCCTCGGAATGCTCCACATGGAGATCATTCAGGAGCGTTTGGAGCGCGAATTCAACATGACGGTCATCACAACCGTTCCCAACGTGGGATACAAGGCGTACACCAAAAAGGGAGAGCTCCTGGAGATCCGAAACCCGAGCGACCTCCCCGACGCCAACCACCTCGACCATGTGGAGGAGCCCTTCATCAAAGCCCAAGTCATCACCAAATCGGAATACGTGGGGCCCGTCATGAGTCTCTGCATCGAAAAACGCGGGACCCTGTCCAACCAGGTGTACCTCACCTCGGACCGGGTGGAACTTACCTTCAGCATTCCTTTGGGTGAGATTGTGTTTGACTTCTACGACAAGCTCAAAACCATTTCTCGAGGCTATGCGTCGTTTGACTACTTCCCCGACGGATACAAGCAAAGCAACCTCGTGAAGATGGACATCTTGCTCAATGGAGATCAAGTCGATGCTTTGAGCGCGTTGATTCACCGTGACCACGCACACACCCTGGGCAAAAAAATCTGCTTGAAGTTGAAGGAATTGATTCCTCGGCAACAGTTCATGATCGCGCTCCAAGCGGCTGTAGGAGCCAAAATCATTGCCCGAGAAACCATTTCAGCTGTGCGAAAAGACGTCACCGCCAAGTGTTATGGTGGCGACATCACACGAAAGCGCAAATTGTTGGAGAAGCAGAAAAAAGGGAAAAAGCGGATGCGCCAGATTGGCACCGTTGAAGTCCCTCAGTCGGCCTTCTTGGCCGTGTTGAAACTGGACTGATTGTCTCGGCCCTGTCAAGCCTTGTGCGGGACGGAAGTCGCGGCTGTGTTCTTGTTGGCCAATTGACCACAAGCCGCGTCAATATCCTTGCCCCGAGAACGCCTCACATTCACAATCAAGTTCTTGTCCTCGAGGAATGCCACAAAATCTGTCAGGCGTTCTGGCGTGGTTTGCTGGAATTCTCCGTCATCGATTGGATTGTATTCGATGAGGTTGATTTTGCAGGGCACATTCTTGCAAAACTGCGCCAATTCACTGGCATCCAACCGCCCATCATTGAAGTCCTTGAACACGATGTATTCGAACGTCGGGCGGGTTCCAGTCTTGTCGTGAAAATGCCTCAAGGCTTCGGCCAGCACTGACAAATTGTTGGATTCATTGATGGCCATGATGTGGTTCCGTTTGGCATCGTTGGCCGCGTGCAAACTCAAGGCCAAATTGAACTTCACTTCATCGTCTCCAAGTCGCTTGATGGCTTTGGCGATTCCCGCTGTGGACACCGTGATGCGCTTGGGAGACATCGCCAAACCCGGGGTGCCCGTGATCCGTTCCACCGAGTCCAAGACATTTCGGTAATTGAGAAGCGGCTCCCCCATGCCCATGTACACGATGTTGGACAATCCCTTGCCATGCCGCTCATGAGCCATCGCATCGAGCATGGCCACTTGGTCGTACATCTCTCCTGCAGACAAATTCTTCAACAATTTCAGACGCCCCGTGGCGCAGAATTTGCAGGCCAACGAACAACCCACTTGCGAACTGATGCAGGCCGTGAGTCGCTTGGTGGTCGGGATCAGGACCCCCTCGACCACGCGCTGGGCGTCTTCGTCCACCTCAAACGCACATTTGACGGTTCCATCTCGGCTCTCTTGAGCTTCCTTCAATTGAATCCTGCGCAAGGAATAACGCGATTCGAGGGAGGATCTCAAGCCCTTTCCCAAGGTTGTCATCTCTTCAAAGGAACCCGCGCCGTGGGTCCACAACCACTCCAAGATTTGCTTGCTTCGAAACGGCTTCTCCCCCATCTCCACCAAAGAGGCGGACAACTCAACGTTGCTCAATGCGCGAATGTCAGGAAGTGCCATGCCGCAAAGATAGCGGTCGATGGTGCCGTCATCCTGTCATCAACAAGGACATGCGATGTTTCAAAGCCTCTCGCTTTCGAACCGCCATAGGCACCGTGCGACCGTCGAGCAAGGTCAATGTGTTTTCGCGGTAATTGCAAGACCGAACGTGATCCAGCTGAACCAAATGGCTGTTGTGCGCACGAAAAAACATGTCGTTGTCGAGCATCTCCTCGACCTTCTTCAAATTCTTGCTCAGCGTCAATTTTTTTCCCGTGAGCAAATGCAGGGTGGTGTAACTCCCTTCTGCCTCGACATGGACGATGTCGCTGTGACGCACAAAGTGCTTTTTGCCTGTGGTGCTCACCTCCAATCTGCGTGTGGCTGGAGAAATGGCCCCTTTGCCTGGCGTCCTGTGATGGTAGAAATGCATCAGCACCCTTCGGCTGCATCCAAGCAAGTCCTCACGGTCGATGGGCTTCAGCAAGTAGTCAAATGCATCGCGTCGAAGTGCTTCGACGACGTATTGGTCAAACGCTGTGGTGAACACCAAATAGAAATCGCGGCGGCTGACGCGGTCCATCAACTCCAACCCGCTGAGGTGTGGCATGTGGATGTCCATGAACACGACATCGGGCACGAGTTCGTCAATGAGGCGGTGAGCCTCCTTGGCACTCGAAGCTGTTTGAAGTACGCGGATGGAAGGGCATGTGCGCTCAATTTGGCGGCACAGCATTTCCCTGCAATGGGGCTCGTCGTCCACCACGAGGGCATGAAGTTGTTTGAGCATGATGTCTGGGTTTGGGCTCAAGAAAAAGCCCAGACCCGGCCCTCACGGATGCTTGTTCACAAGCGTCAGGGGTCAGTTTGTAAACGTTGGTCCTTATGTTCACACACACCCATCCTCAGGCGTGTCAGAGCGTGCGGCGAGCGATTTCAATCACTGTGAAGATGTCCTCAGGGAGGTAACGCTTCTTGCCTTTGGACTTGGCGTACCCCGTTCGAACCACGGCCAAATCAAGGGCAGGAACGGTGATGACGAATTGTCCTCGCAGCCCCTCCATGCAAGAAAAAAGAAGGTTGTCGTCGGTTTGACCCAACCAAATTTGGTACCCGTAATAGGTGGTTGACACCTCATCGCTCAGTTTGGCCACGGGGGTGATCATGCGGGTGACATACCCTTTGGGCAGCAACTGCACCCCCCTCCAAGCGCCTGTATCGAGGAGCAACTGACCCAAACGGGCATAGTCGCGCGTCGTTGCGTAATACTGCGCAAACGATCGTTCCACCCCACCCTCTTCTTCGGCGCCATCCAAGCCCCAAAATGCATCGTGCTCTGCCCCCATTTGCTCCCACAATCTCGTGGATACATCTTCCCCCACGCTGCCATCGCGCACCGCGTCCAGCATCTCAGACAGTAGCATCGTGTTGCCTCCTTGATACATGAACACGGTTCCTGGCTTTCCCTCCACGCGGTATGGCTCGAGCAGGGAGCGGTTGTCTTCGCGGTAGTATGCCTTGGCTTGAAAACCAAACGGGTCTTTGTAGTCCTCGCCAAATGGGATGTTGCTCCGCATTTGAAGCAGCTCCTGCACTGTCAAGCCAGCACCTTCACCCTCGGCAAACCTCGGCAAGTAGGTGGCCACCTTGGCCTGTTCGTCCACCTTGCCGTCACCCACCGCAAGGCCCACAGCCATCGCAGTGATGGACTTGGCCATCGAGAATGAATTGGTCAGTGTGGTGGCGTCATGACCCCGGAGGTACGTTTCAAAAACCAAACTGTCATGTTGAATCACCAACATGCTTGCCGTCTGGCTTTCATCGAGCCACTTCTGGTCCGCGGAGGACAGCTCTGATTGGCCCCATCGAGGACCCTCTGGCCAAGGCTGGGGGTTGGATGATGCAGGGATTGTTCGAAGATGATCCCGAAATGGCATGTCGTCAATTTGGGCGTTTTCCCACCCCCTGAGCCATGTTTCCCGGATGCCTCCCCAGAGGTAATCATGGTTGGTGACAAGGGTCAGGGTGTATACCGACATGACAACAAGCACGGTCCAAAGAAGAAATTTTTTCATGTCCAGAGATTGACGGTTGGGGCTCGGAATCCAGGCAGTGATGCCATTGACGCGCAAGTTCGGTTGTTTGGTCCCTCTTGATTCATGCCAACATCACTTCCCAACCAAAAAGTTCGCCAAGGTGGTGAATCAAACGGTCCTTCACTGCGTCCATGTCCACAGGATGACCGACCTCTTTGGACAGCGATGTGACGCCGCGATCGGCAATGCCACAGGGAACAATCAGCTCAAAAAATGCGAGGTCCGTGTCCACGTTCAAAGCCAATCCGTGCATGGTCACCCATCGGCTGCACTTCACACCAAAGGCACAAATCTTCCTCGCATTTGCGCCTGATTCGGGTTCGACCCAGACCCCAGTCAACCCGTCAATTCTGCCTGCAATGACCCCCCAGTCTGCACAGGTCCGAATCACGGCCTCCTCAAGGGTTCGAAGGTATTTGTGGATGTCGGTGAAGAATTGGTCCAGGTCTAATATGGGGTATCCCACAAGTTGACCAGGGCCGTGATAGGTGATGTCTCCCCCACGGTTGATGGGGTGGTACTGAACCCCAAGTTGGGCCAAACGTTCGGGAGAGGCCACCACATTGGTTGCCTCCCCGCTTTTGCCGAGGGTGAGCACATGGGGATGCTCGACCAACAACATATGGGAAGTAGGCAAGCCAAGGTTGGGGGTGTCGTTCTCAAGGACGACCCCTGAAGGCCCGGGCTCATCCACGGCAAGACCCGCATTGCGGCGGGCGATTTTGGCCTTGACCATGGCCCCAAACAACGACTCCTGCAAGTCCCAGCAGGGCTTGTAGTCCATGCGACCCAAATCCCGGATCGAGACTTTACCGGCCATCTCAGTGTTGGGCCAACGTGTCCTTGAGATGATCGATGAAACGAATGTCCACAGGGTCTACATCTGCGCGCTCGGCCAACACCAAGGACATCCAATCACCCACCCAAACCGCATCCAGCAATCGAGCCCAACGGTGGGGGCCATCCGGTTCCATGACGATGACATCGGCTCCTTGGTCCACGAAGACTTCCGCCGTGATGTCCATCCGCAACTGTGTGCGAGGATGGTCGTCTGGTGTGCGCACAAAAACCGCCACGCAATGCTCATCACCCGACTCCCAACCCACCAATTCATTGTGGTTCATCTCGGGAAACACCTCCACGTTGGCGAGCAGTTTGCTGTTCTCATTGAGCTGTTGCCTCCATCGGGTCAACAGAGCCCCCATGAAGGTGTCACCGTACAAGTGAATGCGCTTGCCTTCAACGCCCTCTGCCAAGGACGTGCCTCGTTCCTCCGCCGATTCTGCGTCCAAACTGCGTACTCCCTCCACCAAGCCTTGCCAATCGGCCTCACTCAGGACTTGATGAGCTCGCAACATGGCGGCCAATCCCACAAACGAGCGACCAAATTGAGAGCGGGGGGGATGACCTCCAGGCATGGTCACCTGTGGCCACCCTCCTTCCAAGGACCTGCGACTTAATTCCCCTCCCGATGTCACGGCGGCCATGGTGCATCCCCGGGCTACAGCTTCCGCGGCTGCGGCCAACGTCTCTTCAGTGTTGCCCGAATAGCTCGAGGCCACGACCAAACAAGAACTGTCCACCCAGCCGGGAAGGACCTGGTCGGAAACCGCCACCATGGGCACCCCCAGGGTTGCACGCAACATGTCACTCATCACGGCGCCTCCAATGCCACTGCCTCCCATGCCCAAGATTGCCACACCTCGAAACGCTGGCACGGAGGAAGGTGGACGCTCGACAGACACGTTCAAGGCAGCCTCCATTTGGGCGCCAAGCCCTGCAATCAGCAGACGCATGTTGGGTTGAGAATTGGCTTCGTTCATGGAATCAAAGGTCGGCATGAATCATTTCATGACGTATGCCACCCCCAAACGAATCCAACGTCCGGGCTGTTGCACATTGCCGATGTCCATGACTTGCACATCCAAGGCATTGTCGATTCGAACGTATGCCCGCACACCGAGTTGATCAAATGCTCTGCCCACGGTGAATCCGAGTTGCGTAAATGGATAAAATTCCACCTCCTCGCCAGTGGAACCCGCCACATACCCGCCCATCCTGTCTTGCCACGACAACCGTGCATCAACCAGCAGTTGTCCCGGCAAAGTGAGCCCCAGAGACATGTCGAGTTTGGACTTCAATCCATCGAGCACGTAGTTGCTCTCAAAGCCCAAACTCTCTTCACTCGCTTCAAGCGTAGTCCATGCCAAGCGGCCGTATCGAACCTGCCACATGCCTTCGGCGGCCCCGTCAGAAGTGCCCCTTGACAGCGGGCCGACAGTCAGCACTGTTTCAAGCCCTGAGAACTGAACCTCACGCAAGTTGACGGCGTAGGTGGTCCACGACCCGTTGGGACGCGCCCAATCAATCAGGTCGTGTCCCATGCGGTGAAAAAGCGATTGCTCAAGGGACCACGCCATGCCCCATGTGGTGGGCAACGACACCCGAATTCCGGCCTCGAAGTGGTCGGCCCATTCCGGCATCAGATCCCGGCTCCCCACGGCGCCTCCAAGGGTGTAATACAGGTCTGTGAAGGACGGGTGTCGCACCGAACGGTTGGCCGACGCAAACAGCACAGAACCCGCATCGTTCAATCGCAACGAAGCGTCGACACCAGGCACAAAACGACGGCCAAACATGCTGTTCATATTCCAAGCCGCAGTGGCTGACATCGCAAAACGGCCCGCTTCCAATCGGTGGCCCACTGCGGCATCGAGATTGCGTCGCGTATCACCCTTCGCATAAGGTGAATCGGGTGTCGAATCGCCCAGACTGTCCACGCCAAGCAGATTGCTGAGCACTGATTCGTCGCGGCCATCCAGAGACACAAACGTCTCCCCCCAACGGCTGTTGGCCCTCCACACAAGACGCATGCCATCCGATTGGCTCAAGTGGTTGTTGGGTCCTTGGTACCACGAAGCGGCCGTGTCACCATCCATCACGAGGACTTGGCCCACAGTTTGGCCTGCAGAATCCAACACATCGGAAGCGACGTAATAATCGTCGTGCTCCCGATACAGGTGGAATTCATCCACGTGCGTGCGGTGGTGCAGCGACGCCTCAATCCTCATGGCGTTCCATTGCTTCTCGTAGGTCGCTTGCCCTTGAATGGTCAGCGTTTGCTCGTATTGGGTTGGGAAGTTGGAAGAATAGAAGTTTTGCGCACCAAACGACTTTTGCGCCAGGCCCAAACTTGTTCTCACCACCCCCCAATCGCCGTGAAACATCCCCACGTAACGGCCACGAACAAGGGCTGCATCCGTGTTGGTTCCGCGGCCCAAGGTGCCATGGGTTCCTGTCCGACTGATCGAAATCCGGTGCCGCCGCCATTCATCCCCGAAATCCCAGCGAACTTTGGCCTTCATGTAGGCATTTGTGCCGCTCTCGGCCACCACCAAGGTTCCATTGTCGACGCCCGGTCCGGTGCGCAGGGACAAAGCCCCGGTCATGGCACCGGCACCCAGCGCGTGAGATGCGCCACCGCGGAAGACCTCCACGCGGTTGATGTCCTCAGGATCCAATGGCAAGTCGAGCAAGTGGTGACCCGTCTGGGGTGCGCTCCACCGAACCCCATCCACCCACAGCGCCGTCTGTTCAAATGAACCGCCACGTATGCTCACATCCGTCTGAATGCCGAGCGGCCCCCGCTGACGCATGTCCACACCAGGTACTGTCTCCAACACCTCGACAACAGTCGATGCACCGGTTTGGCCCAACTCTTCAGCATTCAAGACCACCAAAGCGCGAGGAGCATTCTCAGGCGTTACCGTCTGGAATCCGCCTGTGACCGCGGCCTGCGCAATGAAGGTCGTGTCAGCAAGCACGAAGTCGGATGATGTTGGAGGCGTCGTTTGTGCGCAGAGGGTCGTGCTTGCGTACAGCGCAGCGCACAGGGTGCACAAGAGGGTCTTGGAATGGAGAGAGAACATGTTGGCTATCATGAGGTTTGTTGGAAGTTGATTGAGAGGTCAATGTGAACATCCGAGGACAAACCTACACGTTCCAGAATCCTTTTCGCACCCCCTCCCGACGTACCTTTGAACACATGATTCGTAGTGAACAGGAACGCCAGCGCATTGCCTCCATGGAAGCGCTTCGAGAGCGCGGCCTTGACCCTTATCCCGCTGCTGCATTTGACATTACGCACCGCACTGCCTCACTGAAAGCCTCGTTTGGCGAGGGGCAAAAGGTGCGCATGGCCGGTCGCCTGATGAACCGCAGAATCATGGGGAAAGCCTCGTTTGGCGAATTGAAGGACGCCGAAGGTGTATTCCAACTGTATTTCAACCGTGACGAGCTCTGTCCCGGGGAAGACAAGGGACTCTACAACGATGTGTTCAAGAAGCTGCTCGATCGGGGCGATTTTATTGGCATTGAAGGGGAGACCTTCATGACCCAAGTGGGAGAGCCCTCCGTCAAGGTGACGGCCTTGACTGTGTTGAGCAAGGCCATCCGGCCTCTCCCCTCGGTAAAAGTTGATGAAGATGGAACCGTTCACGACGCTTTCAATGACCCCGAATTGAGGTATCGAATGCGCTACGTGGATTTGGTGGTAAACCCCCACGTCAAAGCCACGTTCGAGGCCCGGTCGAAGATCATCAAAACCATCCGTGACACCTTTGACGCTGAAGGGTGGATGGAAGTGGACACCCCTGTGTTGCAAAGCATCCCAGGTGGTGCAGCGGCGCGCCCCTTCACAACCCATCACAACGCCCTGGACATCCCTTTGTATTTGCGGATTGCCAACGAACTCTACCTCAAGCGTCTGATCGTGGGTGGTTTTGATGGTGTGTACGAATTCAGCCGAAACTTCAGAAATGAAGGGATGGACCGAACACACAACCCAGAATTCACAGTGATGGAGTTGTACGTCGCGTACAAGGATTATCACTGGATGATGGAGACAACGGAAAACTTGTTTGGCCACATTGCCCAAGCTGTCCACGGAAGCACGGAAGTCCCCCTTGGTTCGCACGTCATCAACTTTGCCCCGCCCTATGCCCGTGTCACCATGCGCGATGCCATCCTCGAGCATGCTGGGGTGGACATTGATGGGTTGGACGAAGCGGGGCTTCGCGCAGCGTGCGAATCGCTGGGAATCGACACCGACGATTCCATGGGGCGGGGCAAGCTCATTGATGAGTTGTTTGGAGAGAAGTGCGAACACCACTACATCCAGCCCACCTTCATCATGGATTACCCCACCGACATGTCTCCCTTGACCAAAGCGCATCGAGACAAGCCGGGATACACAGAAAGGTTTGAGCTGATGATCAACGGGACGGAGGTCGCCAATGCTTACTCCGAATTGAACGACCCCCTCGACCAGCGCGCTCGATTTGAAGCACAACTTCAGCTCTCCCAGAGGGGTGATGACGAAGCCATGTTCATCGATCACGACTTCCTTCGGGCCCTTGAATATGGCATGCCTCCCACCAGCGGAATTGGGGTTGGGATCGATCGACTTGTGATGATGATGACCAACCAAACCTCCATTCAAGAGGTCCTGTTCTTCCCCCAAATGAGACCAGAAGCATTCGAACGCTCCGCTGGCCACGCGGATTTCAGCGCTTTGGGCGTCCCTCAGGCATGGGAACAACATTTGGTCGCTGCCGGGTTTTCGACCCCTGCAGATTTGATGGGAGCCAAACCTACCCAGGTGCATCAGCGCTTGAACGGGTACCGCAAAAAGAACAAATTGGACATCCCAGCACTTTCGTTGGAAGAAGTCACCGCGTGGTCCCAAAACGCGGAAAGTCCTGCCTCATGAGCCTGCCCACTCAACAAGATGTCATCGACGTCCTGAAGACAATTTTCGACCCTGAAATCCCCGTGGACATCTACGAACTGGGTCTGATCTATGAAATCGTCGTGAAAGACGATGGCTTTGTGCACATCGACATGACACTGACCTCCCCCAACTGCCCCGTGGCAGAAAGCCTTCCCAAGGATGTGGAGGACAAAGTGAACACCTTGGGTGGGGTGACAGGGTGTAAGGTGAACATTGTGTTTGACCCTCCATGGACCCAGGACATGATGAGTGAGGAGGCCAAACTCGAACTCGGATTCCTGTGATGCGCCAGCCTGAAAACGAAGCGCCGACCAGGGGCATCGCGGTCTTGGGTTCCACGGGATCCATTGGCACCCAGGCACTGGATGTCATCCGGGACCAAAAGCACGCTCTTCACGTGGAGGTGTTGTCCGCCCACAGCAATGCGGACCTGCTGGTCAAGCAGGCCTTGGAATTCAAGCCCAACGCGGTGGTCATCGGTGATGACTCTCGGTGGAAGGAGGTTCACGAAGCCCTTTTTGACCACGGAATCAAGGTGTACTCGGGTTCTGAGGCTTTGGAGCAAGTGGTGGAGACGGACGGCATTGACATGGTCCTGACGGCCATGGTGGGGGCCGCTGGGCTGAAGCCCACGCTCCGCGCCATCGAGGCTGGAAAACACATCGCCTTGGCCAACAAGGAAACCTTGGTGGTGGCCGGCGAATTGGTGATGGGCGCGGCGCGGCGACGCGGTGTGGATCTTCACCCCGTCGACTCCGAACACAGTGCCATTTACCAATGCCTTGCTGGCGAGTTTCACAACCCCATCGAGACAATCATCCTCACCGCGTCCGGCGGCCCCTTCCGAGGGCGATCCCTGGAATCTCTGGCCACAGTCACCAAGGCCGATGCCTTGAAGCACCCCAACTGGGACATGGGAGCCAAAATCACCATCGACAGCGCATCACTGATGAACAAGGGGCTCGAGGTCATCGAGGCCAAGTGGCTGTTCAACTTGCGTCCAGATCAAATCAACGTGGTGGTGCACCCCCAAAGCATCGTGCACAGTTGCGTCCAATTCGAGGACGGCAGCATCAAAGCACAGCTCGGACTACCCGACATGAAGCTCCCCATTCAATACGCCCTGACTTACCCACGGAGACTTCCCAACACCTTTCCTCGATTCAGCTTCATGGACTACCCCTCACTCACCTTTGAGGCCCCGGACACTGAAACGTTTCGAAATCTGACCTTGGCCTTTGAATCGCTGAACCGCGGTGGCAACGCCCCCGCGATTCTGAATGCTGCCAATGAAGTTGCAGTTGCTCGTTTCTTGACGGATGACGTGGCTTTTTTGGACCTTCCACGCGTGGTAGAGCACGCCATGGAACGCGTCAGCCATGTCAATCAGCCCTCACTCGACGATTTGATCGCTTCAGACGTTGAAGCCCGCCGCGTCGCGGCAGAATGGCGCTCCGTCAAATCGTCATGATGTCCGCCTCCTTGGCCGACAGCACAGACTCCACCTTCCCGACATACTTGTCGGTCAATTCCTGAACTTGCTGCTCGCCCTTCTTGACCTCATCCTCGCTCAGCCCGTCGTTCTTGGCATCCTTCAAATAGTCATTGGCATCCTTGCGGGCATTCCGGATGGCCACCCGGGCACCTTCTCCTTCTGAGCGAGCCCGCTTGCTCAATTCTTTGCGCCTGTCTTCCGTCAGTGGTGGAACATTGATAATCAACACCTCACCGTTGTTCATGGGGTTCAATCCCAAATTGGCATTGATGATTCCTGTGGTGATGGGGTCCAGCATGGATTTTTCCCAAGGCTGCACCACCAGCGTGCGGGCATCCGTGCTGTTCACGTTGGCCACCTGTGACACGGGGGTCAATGAACCGTAGTAATCCACGCGCACCGATTCGAGCATGGACGGATGGGCCTTTCCTGCTCGGATCTTACTCAACTCGCTCTCGAGGCGCTCAATGGCCTTGGTCATCTTCTCGCGCGCATCTTCCAGCGCCATGTGAATCTCTTCGCTCATTGTGAATTCTTGTTTTGCCGTGTCAAAATTCAACCACTGTGCCTATGGGTTCTCCCTCGACCAAGCGCATCAAATTCCCCGGTTTGTTCATGTCAAACACAACGATTGGGAGGTTGTTTTCATTGCACAGGGTAAAGGCCGTCATGTCCATGACCTTCAATCCGCGTTCAAACACCTCATGGAAGGTGATTCGATCAAAACGCTCCGCTGTGGGATCGCGCTCGGGATCAGCTGTGTAAATCCCATCCACACGAGTGCCCTTGAGAATCACGTCGGCGTCGATTTCTATGGCGCGAAGTGAGGCCGCAGAGTCCGTAGTGAAAAAGGGATTGCCCGTTCCGCCTCCAAAAATGACCACACGTCCCTTTTCCAAGTGGCGCACAGCCCTTCTGCGGATGAATGGCTCCGCAATTTGCTTCAATTCAATGGCACTTTGCAGCCTGGTGTCCACGCCCTCTGCCTCCAGGGCACTTTGCAAGGCCATGGCATTGATCACCGTGGCCAGCATGCCCATGTAATCACCTTGGGTTCTCTCCATGCCACCCTCCTCCGCTTGTACACCGCGAAAAATGTTGCCGCCTCCAATCACAATGGCGCACTCAATGCCTCGTTCGACAATGGCCTTGACCTCACCAGCATATTGGGCCAAGCGTCCGTTGTCAATGCCAAATTGTTTGTCACCCATCAGGGCCTCACCACTGAGCTTCAGGAGAACGCGTTTGTACTTCATTGCAGTGCGAATATCGCCACAAAAGCACGAAGGCCACCACATGGGTAGCCTTCGTCACATTTCGTGCAATTCGACTGAATCAGCTCAGCGCAACGCGTGCGAAATCCGTGACCTTGCCTCCTCCGTTGGAAGCAACGTATTCACTCACGGTGAGCTTGTTGTCCTTGATGAACGCTTGATTCACCAAGGTGACTTCCTTGAACCACTTCTTCAAGCGACCTTCGGCAATCTTCTCGGCCATCTCTGCTGGCTTGCCTTCTTGGATTGCCAACTCCTTGCCAATCTCACGCTCCTTCGAAATCAAATCCTCAGGAATGGTCGACTCATCCACTGCCACCGGTGCCATGGCAGCCGCTTGCATGGCCACATCACGACCCACATCATGGCTGACTGCGCCAGAGAACGCAACGGCTGTGGCCAAACGGTTCCCGGGGTGAATGTAGGCCACCACAGAGTCACCTTTCACCACTTGGAAGTCACCAATTTCGATGCGCTCTCCAATCTTTCCGACTTCTTCAGTGATTTTTTCAGCCACGCTGATGGACCCTCCTGGGAACGTCTTCGTCAACAAGTCATCCTTGCTCTCTACGCCTTCACTCAAGGCCAAATCGAGAAGCGCTTGGGCGACACCAATGAACGCTTCGTTTTTGGCCACGAAGTCCGTTTCGCAGTTCAGGCTCAACACGATGCCTTGATTGCCTGCTGTGTTCACTCCGGAGAGAATGGCTCCCTCCCCCGCTTCGCGGTCGCTGCGGTTTGCGGCCACTTTTTGGCCCTTCTTGCGCAGGATTTCAATGGCGGCTTCAAAATCGCCGTTGGCCTCGGTCAGGGCCTTCTTGCAATCCATCATGCCCGCGCCGGTGTGTTGGCGGAGCTTGTTGACTTCAGCTGCTGTGATGCTCATGATGTCGGAATTGGTCTTTGGTTTGGTGATTCAATGTGGGGCGAGTCGCTTGAAGGGATCAATCTTCGCTCTCGTTGTCGTCCTCCTCGTTGTCGTCTACCTCTGGCGCATCGACTTCAGCTGCCTCTGCCGCGTCTGCTTCGCTGTCTTCAGCAGATACAGATTTGTCGTTCTTACGCTCGTTCAGTCCTTCAGCCACAGCACCCACCACGGCATCGAGAATCAAGGCAATGCTTTTTGTGGCATCATCATTGGCTGGGATCACGAAATCCACGTCACGAGGATCGCTGTTGGTGTCCACCATCGCGAACACGGGAATGCCCAATTTTTTGGCCTCGGCCAACGCGATGTGTTCTTTGGTCACATCCACAATGAAAAGCGCTGCTGGGATGCGGGTCAAATCCGAAATGGATCCCAAGTTCTTTTCCAACTTGGCGCGCTGACGGCTGACCTGCAAGCGTTCGCGCTTCGACATGGTTGCCAACGTGCCATCCTTCTCCATCTTGTCGATGGTGCTCATTTTGCGAACTGCCTTGCGGATGGTGGCAAAGTTGGTCAACATACCACCTGACCAACGCTCAGTCACGTAGGGCATGCCCACCGCTTTGACGCGCTCTGCAACCGCTTCCTTCGCCTGCTTCTTGGTGGCAACAAACATGATCTTCTTGCCGCTCTTGGCAATCTGCTTCATGGCTGATGCTGCCTCGTCGACTTTGATCGCCGTCTTGTGAAGGTCGATGATGTGAATGCCCTTCTTCTCTGTGAAGATGTAAGGGGCCATGTGGGGGTTCCACTTGCGCTTGAGGTGTCCGTACTGGGCTCCTGCCTCAAGCAGTTGGTCGAAATTGACTCTTGACATGGTGTTTACGTTCCTTGGATTGGCAACGGCGGGGTAGCTGCGAGACAGGTCTGCGCCGTTTGGATTCTAAACAAAATTGAAAACAGAGGGAAGAGAACTCCCGCCGAGCGATTAACGCTTGGAGAACTGTTCCTTCTTACGTGCTTTTTTCTGACCGAATTTCTTGCGTTCCACCATCCGTGGGTCACGGGTGGTCAAACCCTCTGCCTTCAGAGCAGGCTTCCACTCGGGGTTGATCTCAATCAACGCTTTGGACACAGCCAAACGAACTGCCTCCGCCTGGCCAGTGATGCCTCCGCCAAACACGTTGACGTTGACGTCATACTGTCCCTCCGTCTCGGTCAAAGAAAACGGCTGGTTGATTTTGTACTGCAGTGTACCCGTCGTGAAATAATCGTTGAGGGGACGCTTGTTGATGGTCACCTCGCCCTTTCCGGGCTTCAGGTAAATGCGGGCGACTGAAGTCTTGCGACGACCCGAAGTGTTGATGACGTCCATTAGGCGTTCAATTGGTATGGCGTGGGTTGCTGGGCCTCGTGCTTGTGGTCGGGGCCTACATAAACATGCATGTTGCGGAACAACTCGCTTCCCAAACGATTTTTGGGGAGCATGCCGCGGACCGCATCCTCCACCAAGGCGAAGGGTTTGCGCTTCAACTGCTCTGCGGCTGTGCGAACACGCTGACCTCCGGGATAGCCGGTGTGACGGATGTACTCTTTGGATTCCATTTTGTTGCCCGTGAGCACAATCTTCTCCGCATTCACGACCACCACGTAGTCACCACAATCGGCGTGCGGGGTAAAATTGGTCTTGTGCTTGCCGCGCAACAACGTGGCAATTTGGGTAGAGAGGCGGCCCAAGGTTTGTCCTTCGGCATCCACCAACCACCACTTTTTGTCGGCGTTCTCCTTGTTGATGGAACGCGTTTTGTAGCTCAAAGTATCCACAGCGAACGGGTTGCGTAGTTGAGATTCCCCAAATTTTGGGGGTGCGAAGATAGGAAATGATGTGGACAACCCAAGCGTCTTCGTGGACAAAGTTTTGTCGTGCTGGCAAGAAGCCCTCTTCACGCATCCTCCCCAGAAGAGTCTGAGGGGCGCTTTTTGGGTTTCTTCAAGTCCACATCCAAGGATAGAATCAGGCGGTGCTCCACCGAGGCGAAGGTTTGTGGGTTGGTTTGCCATTGGTATCCCACGACAAGGTGGCGGCGTTTATCGAGTTTCTTGTCCACGTCCAAACGCCCGCGCAATGCGCGCATTTCAAGGTCCGGACCGTTGAGGGACCCATGCGTGGATCGCCCCCAAAACCCTTCCGCAGAGGGAACGAGTTTCCAGCCATCGGGCAGGTCGTGTGTCCATTTGATCCGCGCGCGCCATTTGGCCTCATCCCATGGTCTCATCCAATCCCCGCCCCACTGATGACGGAACCGAATGGATGCATCGTCCTTCCCAAACGACACTTTGTATTGCGCCGAGGTGGCCCACCGCCACGATGTCTTCCACCCTCCATCCATAGGAAATGACCACGCCGTCCGCCATTGCCCCGACACATCCAAGCCATGGACCGCATCCACGGCCCGAGAAACGCCTGCATCGATCAGCCCCTCTTGCACCCTCCATGCATCGGAGCGAAGTTGTCCCTCCGTGGACCAAGACCAATCGTTCCGGAACTTTTGGGCAACTGAACCCCCCGTCCAAGCTTGGCCAAACGCTTGGTTGGTCACGATCCAGAAGGCAAGCCACATGGCAAGCCTGGGCAAGCGCCCACCATTCGCTCCGGCACGAATGCCTGGGGTGTCCATCAGGGACGCTTGTAAATGCGGAGGGTGTCCAAAACCACCACCTCGCGAGCACCCTCAACAACCACTTCCCGAATGACAGCCATGTCGCGTGGGGGGTTCACCCCTGTGGTGTCCTCGCTGTACACGTACAAGGTGTAATGTCCCGGACGAAGCCACGGAATGACAAAGGCGCCTTCGTGATTGGTTTCGACCTGATCGTCCGGCCCGATGTTGTCTCCATAAATCACAAAGACTTGTTCGTCAGCCGCCATGTAAGGGGCACCGGCCGTTGCTGGGTTGGTCAACACAGAGCGCGGCTCGATTTCCACATGACCCTGGATGCTCGCCCGACCACCGTCGCCTGGTACTTGGGTGCAGCCAAGACCAACCAAACAGACGATTCCAATTGAACTTGCCCAACGTATCCAAGGCGAGGCGCTGCTGACCTCCTTGGAGGATTCCATGGAATTTGACTTCATAGGCCCAAACATACACCCGGTCACGCGCTAACTTGCGGGTCCATGCACGCCTCAGATCAATTTCCCTCTCCCCATGGCTTGCCCGCAGGAGAAGGGCGACTCGAAGTCATTTGTGGACCGATGTTTTCTGGCAAAACGGAGGAGCTCCTGCGTCGCATTCGACGCGCCCAGATCGCTCGCCTTCCAGTGGCCTTGTTCAAACCTTCCACAGACACTCGCTACGACCAAGTGCAGGTGGTGAGCCACGACAGGAATGCCATGGACTCTTGGGTGGTGGCCTCAAGTGCGGATCTCTTGGTCCACATCAATGCGGCTGAAGGACGTGAGCCAGGACGAACTGAGGGCTTTGCCATCGTTGCCGTGGACGAAGCGCAATTTTTTGACGAAGGACTTCCCGACGTATGCAACACCTTGGCCAACCGAGGTTATCGCGTCATTGTGGCTGGGCTCGATTTGGACTATGAAGGTCGGCCTTTTGGCCCCATGCCCACCCTGCTCGCCTTGGCAGAAGAAGTGACCAAACTCCATGCCGTGTGCATGGAAACTGGGCGGGCGGCGCATTTCTCACATCGCATTGCTGGAGGGGACGCCCAGGTGGAGCTCGGTGCTCAAGAACAATACATACCCTTGGCTCGTCATGCATACGTGGCGGCCAAGAAGGTGGATTGCGCATGACTGGTCGGGGTTGGTCCACGGAACGTTGGCGGGCTTGGTGCACTGCCTATGCTGCGGAACACCCTTCTTGCGCATTTCAACAAGCCGTGACTGGCCCAGGGCATGGGGGTCTGTCGATCGAAGAACGATCCAACCCTGCGCTTGGGACCGCCCCAACGGAAGGCCAAGCACCCCTGTGGAGGCTCAGTACCGACACGCGCACCCTACACCACCCCGGTTCCACAGTTTTTTTTGCCCTGCGCGGTCCTTGGCACGATGGGCACGACTACGTGGCGCAAGCTCGGCGACAAGGAGTCACGAAGTTTGTCCTATCCGACAGGAAGGTGGCTCCGCACGTGGCTGGGTGCGATGTGTTGTGGGCACCTCAGGGCCTCGAGGTCATGCAAGCCATGGCACGCACCCAAAGGGCGTCTTTTGAAGGTTTGGTCTTTGCCATCACCGGGAGCAATGGCAAAACAACCGTCAAGGAGTGGATTGCTGCCCTCTTGCCCGAAGATTGTGCTGTCCACCGAAGCCCCTTGAGTCACAACAGCCAACTCGGCGTGCCGCTAAGTGTTTGGACCTTGGACGCGCACCACGATGTGAGCCTCATCGAAGCGGGGATCAGCATGCCCGGTGAAATGGAGAGGTTGGCACATTGCATTCATCCAACGGATGGGGTGATGACACACTTGGGAGATGCCCACCTTGGGAACTTCCAAAACCGCGCGCAACACGCATGTGAAAAGGTGAAGCTGTTTGTGGGGTGCAAGCGTGTCTTCCTGCCCGCGGACGTCTTGCGCCAATTGCATGAACTTGGTGCCACCCAAGATCTTCTTCAAGCTTGTCTTGCCCAAGGGGTGAAACCTCCAGTGTGGGTTACGTGGCACCATGTGGATGAGGAAAGCCCACGGACAGTAGACGGGATGGAGGTTTGCCCGGCTTTGTTGGTGTCCCCGTGTGATGGAAAGGCGGGAGGGTCAAACCCATGGAAATGGACCTTGGAAAGTAAGGTGGGGGGAGATGATGACTCAGGGGGCTGGAACGTTCCAGCGGTTCTTCCGTTCGGCGATGTGGCTTCCGTTCGGAATGCGTGGACGGCCGCGTTGGTGGCCCTGCATTGCGGAGTGACGCCGGAAGCCTTGTCGGAACGACTCGGCGCCTTGCATCGGCTGGACCGACGATTGTCGTCTTTGGCTCGCCCCGAAGGTGGGTGCGTGATTCTCGACGATCGCACCCACGACTTCGGGGCACTTGAAGTGGCTTTGGACGCCCTGGACAAACTCCCTCAGGACCTCCCCAAAATGGCCATCCTCGGTGACGTCCCTCAATCTGGTTTGGATCCAGAAGAGCGGGCCTATCGATTGGCCATGACCCTCGCCAACTCATCGGTTTCACGCGTGTGGTTGTGGGTGCCCGCATGGGGAGAGAAAGTCCAACGTCAATGGCAAGACACCCTGTCCCTCGAAGGCCGGGCTGTCCTCACCACATTCGTGTCGACCCTCGAAGGCCTCTCCAAGGAATTGGCCAACCTGGAGGCCGCCTATGTGCTCATCAAGGGAAGTTCTCACGTTCGTTGGCAACCCGTGGTCAACGCCTTGGTGCCTCCGCGTCATGTCACCACGCTGACCTTGGACGCCACAGCGCTTGTCGACAATTTGCGGGCCCTCAAAGCCAGGGTGAACGCCCAAACCGTCATTGCCGTCCTCAAGGGCCTGGCTTATGGCACGGACCCCTTAACCTTGGGACGTTTGTTGCAAGCCCAAGGCGTGGATTGGTTGGCGGTGGCCTACGCTGAGGAGGGTGTCACCCTGAGGAAAGGCGGCATCACTTCTCGGATCTTGGTGCTGAACCCCGACCCCTCTACGTTTGACACGCTTTGGGCCCACCAGCTCGAACCTGAGGTCGTCTCCTTGACACACCTCCACCAAGTGCATGACTGGGCTTTGCGTCGGGGCATTCACGCATGGCCCGTGCACGTGAAACTCGACACGGGAATGCATCGTTTGGGTTTGTCAAGAGCGGACGACTTGGCCGCTGCTCAGCTTCTCGGTCAAGGATCCCTGGCCCTAGCAAGTGTCATGTCCCATCTCGCGGCGGCAGATGACCCCTCCTTGGATGACAAAACGCGACGGCAATTGGTCGAATTCGGAGGAAGGGTGTCGGCGCATTACCCGGGTGTCCCAGCCCACATCCTGAATTCGGCGGGCGTTGCCCGAATCGAGACCATCTTGGCCCCTGCCCTTGAACAAAGCTCCTCCACTCTTGGGGTCCCCTCCTATCCTGGGTTGAACGCCATTCGTGTGGGATTGGGCATGTATGGGCTCGGGTGTGCCTCCGCGCATCTCGACCTTTGCCCTGTTCTGACCCTTCAAACGGTCGTTGCCAAGCTCGTGCACCTCCAAGCCGGGGAGGGAGCAGGCTATGGATGGACAGACGCAGCAAGTCACGACAGGACCTTGGCCGTCCTGTCCGTTGGGTACGCTGATGGGTACCCTCGAAACCTTGGGCAGGGGCGCGCCAACGTCATGTGGAACGGCCAACTCCTGCCCACCGTGGGGCGCGTTTGCATGGACATGATGACGGTCGACGCCACAGGACACGACGTCCACGAAGGAGATTCCGTGACTTTGTGGGGAGAGGCCCCCAACCTCGACGCGTTGGCCGAAGCGTCCGGCACCATTTCCTATGAGCTTCTGACCCGATTGGGGCCACGCGTCCAACGCGTCATCCAACGTTGATTCGGGCGCCCAAGCCAAGGTTTGGGCTGGATTGAACAGATGTTAAAAGCGTTCCGCGGCTTCAACCCTGACCAAGGCGTCCCGTCATCTGCCTGAAACCAATTCAACATTTCATGAAACATCTACCTTTCATCCTTGTGGTTTCCGGATTGGCCTTGGGATTTGCTTCCTGCCAAAAACATTCGGACAACACCCTTGAAACCCGTGCCCTCGCGGCCGATGATAGCATGGTCGATTTCGCAGATCGATCCATTGAAGGTCCGGCCGACGCCCTGACCATGCGAAGCAGCCAATTCGGTCCATGCGGCCAAGGCTCCAGTCCCTTTTTGCCAGAGTGCGTCACAATCACCGACTCAGGTGAGGGGGTGTATCCTCGAACGCTCACCTTGGATTTTGGGGACGGGTGCACCGGACCCGGCGGTTGGAACCGTTCGGGGGTGATCGACGTGGTGGTCACGGGTGACTTGCGCGAGGTCATTGGCGCAAGCCGAACGATTACCTTCACGGAATACAGCGCAGGTCCCATCACCATGTCTGGAACACGAACCCTGACATTCCTCGGAGACAATGCCGATGGTCAACCCACCTACGCTCAACATCACGATTTCACCATCGAACGCAACGGTCACACCATGCATCGGATGTACGACGGAACCCTTGCTTGGTTGGAAGGGTTCGACACTGAAGATTGCGATGACAATGTGGTGCAGAGAGATGGCCTTGCCACGCACACAACCAACAACGCGTGGGGAACGACCACACGCATGATCGAAGCTGTGGTGCACGACAGACCATGCGGATATCCCGTGTCAGGAACCATCACGGTGGACCGTCCCGTGCACGACGTGGTGATCGACTTTGGCGATGGAACCTGCGACAACTTCGCCACCGTGACAAGAAATGGAAACACGGTCATCATCGACCTTGACACCCACGAGGTCGTGGGTTGAGGTGGTTGAATCCCCTGACGGGGTTCATGAACAATCCATCAAACAAAGGGAGGCGATTGCCTCCCTTTTGGTTTGCCAAAAAACAAAGACCCTTTACACCTTTCTTCCGGCCAACCGGTACGTAGAACGCTCGATCCACCAATACATGACCGGCACAATGACCAAGGTCAAGAAGGTGGCAAACGTCAATCCAAAGATGATTGCCCAACTCATGGGTTTCCAAAATACATTGTTGTCTCCACCAACGTAGATGTTGGGACTGTATTCTGTCATCAGGCCCACAAAATCTATGTTCAAACCGATGGCCAAGGGCAACAACCCCAACACGGTGGTGATGGCCGTCAACAGCACAGGCCTCAAACGGGTCTTTCCACCTTGAACAATGGCCTTTTCCACCTCGGGGAAAGGAAGTTTGGTCACGGCATCTCGCGTCTCCCCTTCTTCAAGACCCAAGGCCTCCCGTTGGCGCGCGCGCAGCAAGTCGGTGTAGTCAATCAACACAATGGCATTGTTGACCACAACCCCAGCCAGGGAAATGATGCCAATCATGGTCATGATGATCACAAATTCCATTTGGAAAATGACCAACCCCAGCAACACCCCGATGAGTGAGAAGAACACACTGAAGCCAATGATGAAAGGCGTCGTGATGCTGTTGAACTGGCTGACGATGATGAGGAAAATGAGGAACAGTGCAATGAGCAGTGCCTTGGACAGGAACGCCATTTCTTTTTGCTGCTCCTCCTGCTGTCCGGTGAATGCCCAACTCACGGTGGAGGGCAACTGAAGATCCTTGGTCATGTCCGCCTCCATGCGAGCAATGATCTCCGTGGGGTTGGCGCCTTCGAGCACGTTGGAGGTCATCGTGATGACGCGCTTCAGGTCCTTCCGCTTGACCGCACTGAACGTGGTGGCTCGGCTTGCCGTGGCCACTGCGCTGATGGGCACCTCCTTGATTTGGCCGTCGCTTTGGCTGCGGAAAATGACCTTTTGGTTCATCAACGCATCGCTGCTGTGGCGGTATTCTTCCGAAAACCGGACATTGATGGGGTAATCGTCCTCCCCGTCTTTGTAGGTGCCCACTTCCCGGCCAAACAACGCTGTCCGAAGCGCATATCCGATGTCACGCGTGCTCAAACCGTATGCGCGAGCCTTCTCACGGTCGATGGATACAGGCATTTGGGGTTTGCGCTTGTCCACGTCAATTTTCAACTCTTCCACCCCCGCGTAGTCTTTGCCACGCAAGTACAGGAGAACCTCTTCGCTCGCGGTGAGCAATTCGTCGTAGTCGTCGCCAACGAGCTCGAGGTTGATCGGCGCGCCCTGAGGCGGCCCGTCTGAGTTCTTGGTCACCACGACCTCCGCGTCGGGGTACCCGCGCAACTCCTCCCGAATGGCCGACAGCACGTCGCCTGTGGCGAGGCCCCGCCGGTCTTGGAATTTCACGAAATTGACAACGATCCGCGCCTTGTGAGGGGTGGGTCCCAATTGGGGTCCTTCGTTGGGGTCACTCGTGCCGTTGCCCACCGTGCCGATGACCGAATTGACCATGAAGCTCTCGAGCTCCCCGGTCTCGGGGTTGGGGCGCTTCCACTCGTCGCGCGCCAACACGTCCAGCACCACGTGTTCGATTTCCTTGGCCACCTCGTTGGTTTCCTCGAGGTCCGTCCCAATGGGCTTCGAAATGAAGATGTTCAGGTACTGGGGTTGGTTGTCCGGGAAGAACAACACCTTGGGTGGGAACAGGCCCATCAGCACGACGGACAGGAAAAGGAGGCCCACTGTGCCGAAGAAGAAGGCCCAGGGCCGCCAGCCGGAGAGCGCATATTTCAAAAAGCGCTCGTAGGCCTCTTCCAGCCGGGGCAACAAGGCGTTTTGAAAGAATCGTGTCGTTGGTGTGAGTACGTACAGGTTCAGCAATGTCAGGCCCCCAGCCACGACGAGCACGTTGCCCAAACCCGTGGCCCCTAGGACCAAAAACAGCGCTCCAACTCCGATCAAAACGGCCGACACCACGTGGGCACGACGGCGATTGACATGTTCTTCGCCCACCTTCATCAACACGGAGGTCAACACGGGGTTGATGACCAACGCCACAAAAAGGGACGACCCGAGCACGATGATCAGCGTCAGCGGCAAGTAGCTCATGAATTCCCCGATCAACCCCGGCCACATCGCAAGGGGCAGGAAGGCGGCGAGGGTCGTAGCCGTCGATGCCACAATCGGCCACGCCACCTCGCCGACACCGTATTTGGCCGCATCGAACGGACTGTACCCCTCGTCCATGAGGCGGTACACGTTCTCCACGACCACAATCCCGTTGTCCACGAGCATGCCCAGCGCCAACACGAGCGAGAACAACACCATCGTGTTGAACGTCACGCCCAACGAATTGAGGATGAGGAAGCTCATGAACATCGACAGAGGGATGGCCACCCCCACGAAGAGGGCGTTGCGCAACCCGAGGAAGAACAGGAGCACCCCCACCACGAGCAACACGCCGAAGATGATCGAGTTTTGGAGCTCCTCCACCTGGGTTTGGGTCATGTCGCTTTGGTCGTTGGTGATCGACACGTTGAGGTTGCGGGGCAGCACGTCGCGCTTCGCTTCTTCGATGATCGCGTTGATGGCCGACGACGCCTCGAGGAGGTTTTCGCCGGCGCGCTTCACCACGTCGAGGGACACCACAGGGCGCAAGTACTCGCGGGCATAGCTCTCCTTTTCCTTCTCCACAAACGCCACGTGAGCCACGTCGCGCAAGTGGACGATGAATCCGTTCTCCGCCTTGATGATGACGTTTTCGAGCTCTTCAATGCTGGTGAAGTCGCCTTCCACTTGCACGCTTCGACGCACGCCGTCCACGAGCAAATCCCCGCCCGACACCGTCATGTTTTCCGCCGCAATGGCTCCCGCGATGTCGTTGAAGCTGACCTGCATCGCCTCCGCTCGGAGGTAATCCACCTCAATCTCCACCTCGAGGTCGCTGATGCCTTGGATGTCTACCTTGCTGATTTGAGGGAGAGCTTCCACCTTCTCCTCGAGATATTCCGCGTATTTCTTCAGGTCCTGAAGGCGGTAGTCGCCGCTCAGGTTGATGTTCATGACCGGCATGAGTTCACTGAAGTTGAGCTCCATGATGCTCGGGTCGGCCGGCAAATCGGTTGGGAAGTCGGGGTCGGCCTTGGCCTTGTCCACCGCGTCCTTCACCTTCCGGAGCGCCTCGGTCGGCGTCACGTCAAAATTGAACTTGATGTCAATCGCACTGAAGCCCTGCACGCTTGTGGACGTGATTTCGTCGATTCCCGAGATGGTGTTGATCTCCTTCTCCAACGGCCGCGTGATCAGCTTCTCCATGTTCGCCGGGCTGTTCCCTGGATAGGCCGTGCTGACAAAGATCTCGGGCACCACGATCTCCGGGAAAGCCTCTTTCGGCACCGACAAGTAACTGCTGATGCCGGAGAGGGTGATGATCGCGATGAGCACGAAGACCGTGGTCTTGTTTTGGATGCTCAGCGTCGTCAGCCCAAACTCTCGCAGCTTCCCTCCGCCCTTTTCAGGCTTCGTGTTGGGGGTCGTTTCGCTCATGGTGTGCCGATCAGGATTCAATCAAAGTCACGCGTTCACCGTCCACCACGCGGGTGGCTCCGCGGTCGATCACCTGGTCTCCCGGCTTGAGGCCGCTCGTGATCAGGAGCATCCCCTCCGACACCACGCCGGTCTCAATGGGCTGCTTGGTCGCTTGATCTCCGCGAAGGAGGTAGACGAACTCCTGGCCGTTGGCGTCCTGCTGCACGAGGGCAGAGGGCAGCGCAAGGGCGCTGTCAAGAGCAAGGTCCGTGATGTTCACGGTCACCACCATGTTGGGCAATCCATACGACTCGCCCTTGGGCAGGTCCACCGTCACGTCGATGGACCGGTTGGCCGCTTCGATGAATTGGCCAACACGCCGAATTTGGGTTTCCACAGGCTCCATGCCGTGCGCCTCCAAGACCACCGGCTGACCTGCCTTCACCACGCCTGCATAATGGTCGCTCACGGAGGCCCGAACATACAGGTCGCTCAAGTCCACCACACGAACCACAGGCATCGGGGGCGACGCCATTTCGCCCACATTGACGAACACCCTGTCGAGCACGCCGCTGAACGGTGCGCGCACCGTGGCCTTTCCGATCTGCTCGTCGAGCGTGGCGAGGCTGCGACGAAGAGCTTCCACGCCTGTTTGGGCTTGAAGGAAATCCACCTCCGATCCAATCTCCTTGTTCCAGAGGCGCTCTTGGCGCTCAAACAAGCTCTGCGCCAACTCAAGTTGTGTCACAACCTCAGCACGCTGTTTGGCCAACACGTCCGAGTTGATGCGCAACAACGCTTGGCCTTCACTCACCTTGGCGCCCTCCTTCACAAACACCTCCTGGACCACGCCGGGAAATTCTGCAAGGATGTTGGCGATGCGGTCGGTTTCCACGTTGCCCTGCACAGCAAAAGCATGTGAGAATGGCGCAGGCGTCAACGTCGTCACGCCCACTCGTGTCAAACGCGCAGAGCTGTCTTCAGACACTGGATTGGCACCTTCCGAAGGCGCGCCGCATTGAACCAGCACAAGCACAAGCGCGGTCAGGGTTGCGGCAAACCCCGTGGAATTCAAGGTCAAGTTCATGGTCGAGGATTGGAGGCGATGAGCCGTTGTTGGGCGTTCAGCCATGTGAGCTGCGCGCCAATGAGGTTCCCCTCGGCTTCGAGGAGTTGGTTTTGGGCGGTGTTGAGTTCAAAGCTGCTCCGGACGCCTTCCTTGTGTCCGGATTCAATGCGGGTGAGGATGCGGCTGGCCAAATCGCGTTGCGCTTTCGCCGTTCCCAGCGCGGCTTGCGCGTCGAGGAAGGTGGCCTTCGCGTTGGCGTGCTCAAGCCGAGCGGCCGATTCCATTTGCTCCAAGCCCGATTCGGCTGTGAGCACTTGGAGCTTCGCCTTCTCGACGCGCTGCTTGCCGCCAAAGCTGGTCCAAATCGGCATGTTCACCGACAGCCCGACAATCTGAGAGGGATACCAGTTGTTTTGGTCGGCCAGGACCGGGTATTCCGGGTCGCGAAAGGCCTGGGCGCTGTTGGAGTAAAAGGCGGCGACCTGCGGCAAGCCCTCCGCGCGGCGGTTTTGGACGTCGAGCTCGGCCAGGGCCAAGTACCGGCGCTGCTCTTCAAGCGCAGGAATCCCACCCAGGTTCAACGTGGCCTGAACCGCTTCCGGCACGGCCACCGCTGTGAGGGCCTCGAGGTCGTCGGTCAGAACCACGTCCTCGTCCACATCAAGGCCGCACTGAAACAGCAAAAGCTGCTTCGTCAGCTCCGCTTGCAGTCGCGCCGTGCCCAACTGCTGTTCGAGGGTCTGGCGCGTGAGTTGCAGCTGATCGGCGTCCACCGACTCCACCAATCCTTCGTTGGCCAACTCGCGAAGTTCCTGTTCTGAAGACGTCACCAAGGTCAGAGCGCGGTCGAGCGTTTCCACGTTGGCCTCGGCCGCCAGCGCCGTGACGTACGCTTCCGCCACCAAGCGGCGCGTTTCCACTTCCGTGGCGTCCACGGCCAAGGCCTTGGCGTCCGCAAACACCTGCGAGGCCTTCAACCCCACGAGGTAGCTGCCGCTGAAAATCAGCTGCGTCGCGTTGAATCCTGCGGTTGCGGTTTGGGTCGTCCCAAACGAGAGCTCCAAAACCAGGTCTTCCGGGGCCTCCGGGTCGAACGACGATGCCGGGACCACTTGGGTAGGGATGTCGAGGAAGTGGTTGACATCAAACGACGCCTTGACCTGAGGCAGTCCGGACGCAAGCAACTCCTTGACGTCGCGCTCAGCCACCTGCACATCGATGCGGGCGCGCTGCATGGCGTAGGCGTTTTCTGCGCCGAGGGTTTGGGCTTTGACCAGGCTCAACTCACGCTGGGCAACGCTGCCCAACGTCAAGCTCACCGAGGCAAGCGTAAGGGCCAACCGGCGGCCCAAGTGTGGATTCATCATCTGTTCGTCGAAAGTTTCGATTCGAGGTATGCCACGCCTTTAGAATTGGCGATGCCGCGGATGTGGTAAGTGAAAAGCTCTTTGAAATGTTCAGCGAGCGGGCGTTCGAGCGTCCCGTTCTCCGCTTGGCGCACCATGTCCTCCACCAAGGCCAAATGCAAGTCCGCCACCGCATCCACGTTCAAGTCGCTGCGGTACATGTCCTGCTCCATCCCCCGCGTGACGTTGTGCACGACCACCCGGCGAATCATGTCGCGGCGTCGGGCGTGTGTCGCGTCAAAAACCTTGGGGTAGTACTTCTTCAAGTCGAACAACACGGTCGAATTGATTGCTGAAAGCATCTTGTGCTTCTTCTCCATTTCCTGCAACGCCAAATCGATGGCGTTTCCCTCTCCCGTCATGAGCTCGGTCATCTGCGCCTCCAACCCGTCAATGTGGCTGTGAAGCGCCTGGGAGACGAGGTCGCGTTTGTCCTTGAAATACTTGTACAGCGTCTTCTTCGAACACGCCAAATGCCCCGCCAAATCGTCCATGCTCAGTGCCTTGATCCCGAACCGACCGAAGAGCTGAGTGCACCGCGTACGGAGCTCTGTGCCTCGTTCGTCGAGGGTTTGGGCGGGGGTGGAAGAAAAGGAGGTCTGCGACATGCGGTCGCAAAACTACAACGCGATGCGCGCACAGGAAACGAAAAAAACGCAAATCGTTTCCTGTGGATTCTTCGTGAAGGTTGGAGTGGGCGTTTCAGCTCAAATCGAGGTGCCATCCCGACACCAAACCCTCCAAGTCGTCACGGCGGAACTTCGCCCCGCGAACGCGGTTCTCGTCCGGCCGAATGCGCCAGCCCGTCGCGGTCCGAAAATCCGCCCCTTCCAGGCGGGTGCGCTCAAACACCGCATCCGTCAAATCCAAGTCGTGGAACTCCACGCCTTCGAGGTTGGCGCCCGTGAAATCCGCGCCCCGTGCGCGGCCTCCCCGCCAAACCACCCCTTTGGCATCCATTCCTTCAAAATTCGCGCTGTCCACCACACACTCCTCCAACCGCACCTCCAACCCCAGCGTGTTGCACGACGCGAAATCCATTCCCAAAAGCTTGCACCTCTGAAACGTGACGTCTTGAAGGCCCAGCCCCAAGGTTCGGACGTTGCTCAAGTCGCACTCCACGAAGGAGCATTCCTCAAAGCGCGCCCCTCTCAGGTCCTTGCCTTTCCAGTCCACGCCCTCAAACGTGCATGCCTCAAAGCGAGCATCTTTCAAGTCACCCCATTCCGTGTCCCGGGTGAACCGCTGATCGTACGCGTCCATGAGAACTCAGGAAAGCACGCTTGCGATGAGCTCGTCGTCCGCGTGGTTGGCGCGCGTGACCTTCAGGCGAGGCTCCATGTCCATGGCTCGGTCGATGGCCCACTGGGCGCCTTCGTTGCGGGCCCAGCTCCGTCGCGCGATGCCGTTGTTGACGTCCCAATGCAGCATGGACCGAAGGCGGCGCTCGCTGTCTTCGCTGCCGTCAATCAACATCCCAAACCCGCCGTTCATCACCTCGCCCCACCCGACGCCACCCCCGTTGTGCAGGCTGATCCAGGTCGCGCCCCGGAAGCCGTCGCCAACGAAGTTGTGCACGGCCATGTCCGCCGTGAAGGCCGACCCGTCGTAGATGTTGGACGTCTCGCGGTAGGGGCTGTCCGTGCCACTGACGTCGTGGTGATCTCGTCCGAGAACGACCGGACCTTTCAGGCGGCCGTCCTTGATGGCGTCGTTGAAGGCCGAAGCGATCTCGGCCCGCCCTTGAGCGTCGGCGTACAAAATGCGCGCCTGCGAACCCACGACGAGCTTGTTGGCCTTCGCCTCCCGAATCCACCGCACGTTGTCCTGCATCTGCTGCTGGATGTCTGCCGGCGCTTCGACCATGAGGCGCTCGAGCACCTCGGCCGCGAGGTTGTCCGTCACGTCGAGGTCGGCGGGATCCCCGCTGCAGCACACCCACCGGAACGGGCCGAAGCCGTAGTCGAAACACATCGGGCCCATGATGTCCTGCACGTACGAGGGGTACTTGAACCCGTCGCCGTCCTCGGCCAAAATGTCGGCCCCCGCGCGGCTCGCCTCGAGCAAAAACGCGTTGCCGTAATCGAAGAAGTACGTGCCGCGTGCCGTGTGTTTGTTCACGGCGGCCGCGTGCCGCTTCAACGACGCCTGCACGTGGGTCTTGAACGTCGCGGGGTCCTCCGCCATCATCGCATTGGCCGAATCGAAGTCCAAGCCCACGGGATAGTATCCGCCCGCCCAAGGGTTGTGGAGCGAGGTTTGGTCTGAGCCCATGTCCACGAGAATGCCTTCTTCGTCGAATTTCTCCCAAACCTCCACGACGTTGCCGAGGTAGGCAAACGACTCGGCGCGCTTGGCCGCCACCGCGTCGCGCACCCTAGACGACAGCGCGTCGAGGTCGGTGACCACGTGGTCGACCCAACCTTGCTCGTGGCGCTTGTAGGCCGCCGCAGGATTGACTTCGGCCGTCACCGACACGCAGCCCGCGATGTTCGCGGCCTTCGGTTGCGCGCCGCTCATGCCACCGAGGCCCGCCGTCACGAAGAGCTTGCCTGCAAGGCCGTCTGTGGTGTCGGTCACGCCGCGCTTGAGGTCAATCATTCGTCCCGCATTCAACACCGTGATCGTGGTGCCGTGCACGATGCCCTGCGGGCCAATGTACATGTACGAGCCGGCGGTCATTTGGCCGTACTGGCTGACCCCGAGCGCGTTCATGCGCTCCCAATCGTCGGGCTTGCTGTAGTTGGGGATGACCATGCCGTTGGTGACCACGACGCGCGGGGCTTCCCGGTGCGAGGGGAAGAGGCCGAGCGGGTGGCCGGAGTACATGACGAGGGTTTGGTCTTCCTCCATCTCGCTCAGGTACTTCATCGCAAGACGGTACTGCGCCCAGTTCTGGAACACGGCGCCGTTTCCGCCGTACGTGATGAGCTCCTCCGGGTGCTGAGCCACAGCCGGGTCCAAGTTGTTCTGGATCATCAGCATGATGGCGGCCGCCTGCTGGCACTTGGCGGGGTACCACTCGATGGGGTACGCCTTCATGGCGTGAGTTGGACGAAGCCGGTACATGTAAATGCGCCCGTACGCGCGAAGCTCCGCGGCAAATTCTGGAGCCAATTCCGCGTGTTGGTCCACAGGGAAGTAACGCAGCGCGTTCTTCAGGGCGAGCGCCTTCTCCTTGACGGTCAAAATGTCTTTCCGAACAGGGGCGTGGCTCCATTCCGAGTTGCGCTCCACCGCGGGGGGCAGCAGTGCAGGAAGGCCTTCCCGAATGGCCGCTTGAAGTTGAGCTGGGGTCAGGGTCATGGTGTGTTTTTCTTGAAGCGGCCGGTGCGTTTGTCGAAGCCGTAAGGGCAATGCTTGCACCCACTTTGACAGCAGTGGCCTCGCTTCAGATGGTACGCCTCCGTGAAGACGATGAAGCCTTCGGGGGTCGTGTAGTAGTCCTCGGGGTCAAGCTCCTTGGGCATGTCCCAAAAATACCGCCAACTCCCGCTGAATGTTCTGTTGTTTGTCTTCCGCATACCACTTGTGCACCGCGGAACCATAAGTGTGCGCAATGGCGGGGTCTGCCTTGATTCGCTTCACCAAATCCATAGCCTCTTGGGGTCGAGGTCCCCACGATCCAAGCACATGCATGGATTCATCAAGCAGCACCGTCTTGGGAATGGCACGACCTCCATTGGTCAGGAACAAGTCCATCATGTCCAGGTGGGCATCACGCATCAACACGCGAATCTCCAACCTCCCGCCTGACGCTTGTTCCAAGGCTTCATGCACCGGCAAAATTTGAGCACCATCGCCACACCAAACCTCATTCAGCACAAGCATTCTTGTCCCTGGCACCACCCTTGAGGCAGCCTGGAGAGCATCCTCCCGCAGGCCTACCTCAGCCATCTGCTTTCGCACGCGTCGAGCCCGCTGTTGGTTGATCGGGATGTATTTGTCATAGGGGTAGGCGTCCTCGTCTGGGTTGGGAATGGCTGCGAGGACATCGTCAAGGTGCTGGGTGATGCTGACCGCGAGGGGCCATTTGGCCTTCAGCAAGGCCGTCACTTCAGCAGGTCCGATTGGATTGGTCGTATTCACAAGCCCAAAATTAAGGCCATCCGACCCCTTAAGAATGCCCCTGAATCAAGCGAAGTTCCGTTGGCTTCCATGAGTAACTTTGCGACCGTCCATGAGCGATTCTCTCCAGCACGAGTGTGGCATAGCCATGCTGCGACTCAAAAAGCCTCTGCAGCATTACGCCGAGAAATACGGCACGCCATTTTACGGGCTGAACAAAATGTACCTGTTGATGGAAAAGCAACACAACCGGGGCCAAGACGGCGCGGGGCTTGCCAACATCAAACTGGACGTCAGCCCGGGGAGGCGGTACATCTCTCGCATGCGCTCCGTCGATCCCAGGCCGATTCAAGACCTTTTCCAGCGCATCATGTCTCGTTTTCAGGACATGTCGGCTGAGGAGCTTCACAACATCTTTGACCTCCAAGACCAACATGCCTTCACGGGAGAGTTGTTTTTGGGACACCTGCGCTATGGAACCTTCGGCAAGAATGAAATTGAGAATTGCCACCCTTTTCTGAGACAAAACAACTGGCGCACGCGCAATTTGGTGGTGGCCGGCAACTTCAATTTGACCAACGTCGACGAATTGTTTGATGTTCTTGTGCGCATCGGACAACATCCCAAACAGAAGTCCGACACCGTCACTGTTCTCGAAAAAATTGGTCACTTTCTGGACGAAGAGAACCAGCTGAGATTTGACGCCTTGAAAGCTGAGGGTTTGGACAATCAAACCATCTCAGAACACATCGCAGACACCTTGGATGTCCAGCGGGTGCTGCAACGCGCGTCCTCTGATTTTGATGGTGGATATGTCATGTGTGGACTGTTGGGGCACGGCGATGCTTTCGTGATGCGGGACCCACATGGCATTCGACCTGCCTACTGGTACGAAGATGATGAAGTGGTGGTTGCGGCGTCGGAACGTCCTGTGATCCAAACCGCCTTCAACGTCCCCGCGGAATGCGTGAAGGAGGTCAACCCGGGGCATGCTTTGTTGATCAAGAGAAATGGCCAAACGTCCATGGCCGAAATTCGGCCTCCGGGAGAACGCCGCGCGTGCAGCTTTGAGCGAATCTACTTTTCCCGTGGAAACGACGCCGACATCTACAAGGAGCGCAAAGCATTGGGTCGTGCCATTGTTCCACGGGTGCTAGAGGCTGTTGAACACGACCTCGACCACACCGTGACCAGCTTCATCCCCAACACCGCCGAATCCTCTTTCTATGGCCTGATCAAAGGGCTCGAGGAACATTTGAATGCGAGTAAAATTGCCCGAATCAAAGGGTTGGGATCTGACCCCGATCACGCAGAGATCGAATCCATTCTCAACGAGCGTCCCCGCATCGAGAAGATTGCCATCAAAGACGCCAAGCTCCGCACCTTCATCACGGAGGACAGTTCCAGAGACGATTTGGTGGCCCACGTCTATGACATCACCTATGGAACTTTGAAGCGAGGTGTAGACAACCTCGTCGTGATTGATGACAGCATCGTTCGTGGAACGACCTTGAAGAAAAGCATCCTGCGCATCCTCGACCGCCTCGGTCCCCGGCGCATTGTGGTTGCATCGAGTGCGCCCCAAATTCGATATCCTGACTGCTACGGTATCGACATGGCACGCATGGGCGATTTCATTGCGTTTCAAGCCGCAGTTTCCTTGCTGCACGAGCGGGGCATGGAACACATTTTGCAAGAGACCTACAAGGCTTGCAAGCATCAGTTAACCCTGCCTTTGGACCAAAACCTCAACCAGGTCAAGGCCATTTATGACCCCTTCACGGCAGAGGAAATCAGCGACCGCATCAGCCAACTTCTAACCCCGGATGGAATGCAGGCCGAGGTCAAGATCATTTTCCAAAGCATCGAAGGACTTCACGCGTCATGCCCCAACCACAGGGGTGACTGGTATTTCACCGGCGACTTCCCCACCCCAGGAGGACATCGCGTGGTCAACAAGGCCTTTGTTTACTACATGGAAGGCAACGCTGCCCGGGCGTACTGACGAATCGATCGTCCTGACCGCTCAATCCAATCGTGATTGACGCAACTTCAAGGCGTAATCAACGCGTGATCAACACACGACGGGTGGTGGCGGAACCCTCGATGTTCAAGAAATTCACTCCTGTGGGCCAACCGGTCACATCCCATGACTCGCGCGCGGATTGGAGCTGGCGTCTTTCGACGATGCGGCCCTGCACATCCAACACTTGAATCCAATCACCAGCCTGCCCAATCACCGTCAGCGTGTGTTGAGCGGGGGAAGGGAACGCAGACAACACTGCCGTACCTCGTGGATTCTGCCCAGCCACGACATCGACCAAAAATTCCGCACCCACAAATAGCACTGTGCTGTCGCCATCCACAATTTGAGTGTACGTGTACGTTTGGGCAATGGGAAGAGGCATGTCCTGTGCCCAATAGCCTATGCCTTCAATCAAGATGGCCCCAGTGCTCACCACTGTGCTGTCTTCGACGAATTGGGTGTGGGCCACCTGCAGGGTGTTCTCAAAGCTGATCTCCCCGGGAAGCAACATGGTGCCGCTTGCCAAAGCCTCCAACTCAATCCGCATGTCTCTCGACACGGAAAGTCCCGATGCAGAAAAGGAAAAGGACAGAGAGTCGAGGTGCATTTCACCCACACTGAATGGGTACGGGAAAAAGTGCAATGGCTCAGGGTGCACCACCTGTACACCCGTGGCGTCCACACCGCCCCAAAACTCCATGCTGCTTTCTGTGTAGGCATAGTACGACAGATTGACACCACCGGTTTGGGCAGGAACTTGCTGCCCAAAGTCCGACAAACTGAAGATGTCGGCGTACGCGGTGCTGTCAGTTGGGATGAAGTCGAAGTTGACGTTTTGAACGGAAAATGCCGCAGACCAATCAAACCCTTCCGGCTGCACGTTTGTCACTCCATATGTGAAGGTGAACCCATGATCGGGCAATGCGGGTTGGTCGATTGTTTGGGCTAAGGACGCTGGGGCTTCCATCCAAGCCATGAGCAGAGCAAGGGACACCCCTGAGATCGTTGGTTTCATGCTGCCAAGATACCTTTTCCACCGAGTTACAACGGCAAGAAACAAACGAACTTTGCCCTGTGGACGCTCCCCAGCTTTTTTACGACGGACCCTGTCGGTTGTGTCAACGATCCGTTCGTTGGGTGCATCGTCGCGCGCCAGGCGTTGCGTGCATTCCCCTCCAAAGCGAGGAGGCCCAAACAAAGTTGCCCAAGGTATGGACGACACCTCCCTTGATTGGCGTCGTCTTTGTGGATGCTCAGGGCGGTATCCACGTCGGCCATCGAGCATTGCACGCCTTGGCCCTGCATGCTTCTGCACCATGGAGCTTGTGGTTGCGGCTCGTGCCTTCTTGGGGGTATGCTTTGGTGGCTCAAACGCGGTTTTTGTGGGGACGCAACGAAGGGTGCCGACTTTGACGAATTCGCCTCTCCGTGAAAGGGAAATTTCCACGTCGATGTGTGACTTGGGTGTCCCCTATGGAGAGAGTCGTCGAAGTACATTTGCCATCATGAACTCACTTGTCGAATGGATCAGCCAACCTTGGCCATGGTATGTTGCCGGACCAATCATTGGCTTGATGGTGCCGCTGCACCTCATCTTGCTGAACAGGACGTTTGGCATCAGCTCTTCGTTCAGGCACATGTGCGCTGCTTGTGTGCCTAACAATTTGGACTTCCTGAAATACGACTGGAAGGCGGAATCATGGAACCTCGTGTTTGTGGTGGGGGTGTTGTTGGGGTCCTTTCTTGCCGCCCAATACTTCGCCTCAGATGCCCCCATCGCGTTGAGCGAAGCCGCTGTGTCTCGGATGCATGACCTCGGAATTCAGGATCTCTCAGGACAACACCCCGCGGAGCTTTTCGCATGGAATCGGTTGGGGGATTTCCAAACCTTGGTCATGATTGTGCTCGGAGGCTTCTTGGTTGGCTTTGGCACGCGATACGCCGGTGGCTGCACTTCCGGCCATGCGATCATGGGCCTCAGTCATTTTCAACTTCCCTCTTTGGTGGCTGTGCTGGGCTTCTTCACAGGCGGCCTGCTCATGTCATGGATCCTTCTTCCCCTCATCCTCCAATAATTGACCCATGAAAAACGTCATTGCATTGATTTTGGGGACGGCCTTCGGTTTGATTTTGGTCAAAGCGGAGGTGCTGTCTTGGTTCCGCATTCAGGAGATGTTTGCGTTCCAAAGTTTCCACATGTACGGCATCATCGGCAGCGCCGTGGCGGTTGGCGCTTTGAGTGTCTTTTTGATTCGAACCTTCAAGGTCAAAAGCCTCGAAGGAAATGTGATCGAGCTCGCAGACAAGGCACCTCGGTACAAAAGTGCCTACCTCGGTGGCACCCTCTTTGGGTTGGGTTGGGCCATGACAGGCGCGTGTCCTGGGCCCATGTACGCACTGATTGGAAGCGGCACAACGGTCATGATATTGGCTGTTGTGATGGGTATTTTAGGGGTCCTAGCCTACGCTGCGCTCAGGGACAAGCTCCCCCACTGAACCGTCATTGCGAGGCCCAGGGTCTACCCCCCCCCAGGGTCCACCCTCCCCGAAGCCGCACCCCTCGCCGGACTTGAATCAGCGCTGAATAACGAGGCGGTGCGTTTGGCCTGAGACATCCTCCCGAAGGAGGTACACACCCTGAGGCAAGCCATGTGTATCGATCCATGCCCCACGACCCCGAAGGGCCACCTCCCCGGTCAGGGCATGCAACGTCCATGTGGACTCGAGGCCATTGCCCTCAAACAGCCGGACACGGGATCCCTGTTGTGCAGGGTTTGGGTAAAGCCTCAACCCCCTCGTAACACGGTCCAACACCTCATTCGTTTCTGTCGTATCGACCGGTTCAGCAGGAGGAATGGTTCCTTGATACCGCATCACCGAGGGTATTCCTAGCGTTGTCATCACCTCCATCCAAGGCATTCCACCATCCCCAAGCCAAGAATACATCACTGTTTCTCGCTGAAAGGCAAAACCCTGACCCAAGGCCTCAAGGTACACGCTGTCATCACTCAAGATGGTTGATTTCAACCGCAGCACGTCATGAGAGGTTCCGTCGGGAAGAAGCAGTGTGCCATAACCATCTACATGCGCTTCGCGCTCTTGGTCCACCACATAGGTCAACGTTTGAGGAACTTGAACCGTATAAGCCGCCGTGGAATTGTG
Organism: Bacteroidota bacterium; assembly: GCA_027622975.1. Lineage (GTDB taxonomy): Bacteria > Bacteroidota > Bacteroidia > Flavobacteriales_D > Sanyastnellaceae > UBA11663. The sequence goes on from JAQBVN010000009.1 coordinate 51,663, forward strand.
CGTGGAGCTCGCCGTCAACGGCACGGGATGAACTTCATCCACATCGTCAAACGTCACTGGGATTTCAAAGCCAGAGACGGTCATGCCCAATCCCACCTGGGTATACATCCCATTGTCCAGTTGATGGTAGCCAAAGACATTTTCAATGTTCACAGGAAGTCCGACATCCGAGAGGTCTGGGAGATTGAGGAAAGGATAAAAGTGGTCCGCCTGATAGGTTGGGTTCCAAGGACTGTTGAAGAGCAGTCCCGTGGTGAACGAGGCCGCTGAGATGGGTTGGACTTGCACGACAGCAGAGTCTGTGGGAACGAGTTCTGAAAAATCCCACACCCAACCTGGTCCCGATTCTTCCACATTCAACAAGGGGTCCAAGGTCACATTTTGAAAGGTGTAATCCGTGCCTCCTTGGGGCAAATCACCCTCCGACACGGTCACCTGCGCCCAAGCACCCCCGAAGATTGCCCAACAACACAGGGACATCAACATGTTCTGATTCATGCCATGAAAGGTAGCTGAAAGACTCCTACATTCGGCTCATGGGATGCGTCCGAGTCTTGATGTGCGTGATTTTTCCTCCCCTTGCGGTCTGGGATCGCGGGTGCGGTTCCGTGGTCATTGTCACCTTGCTCACAGCTGCTGGTTGGGTTCCCGGAGTCTTGGCGGCTTTGGTCATCCTGAACAAACAGCCATAACCCCTCCGCTGCGCCATCTCCTATCAAACAAGCCGTCAACTGCACCTCCGCGTCAACGCACAAAAAACCCCGCACGTGCGGGGTTTTTCAGTACCCGGGGTGGGAATCGAACCCACACTCCTTGCGGAACACGAGTTTGAGTCGTGCGCGTCTACCAATTCCGCCACCCGGGCATCTAAACTTTGGAGGTGCGCAAAGGTAAGTCAGTTAGCTTTGTCTACAATGACTCGAATCGTGATGATTACCGATGGCGCGTTTTTTGACAGAATCCGCGTCTCCAATGAAGCTCGAGCTTTGGCAGAAGCGGGGTGTGATGTCGAGGTTCACGCATTGGATGCTTGGTGTGAGGCGCGCACGTTTGACTGGCATGGGGTTCGTGTTCATGAGCATCGCATGCCCCGATGGACGCATTGGGCGAGGGTTCTGAATGCTGAAACACCCTTCTTTGCTTGGGCCGTCTCGCGGGTCTTGAGGCCCGTGATGCACAGTTGTCATGCGGATGTCATCCACGTCCACAACCTGTTTGTGTGGACAGGCGCTCGCAGGGCCATGGCTACTTCCAAGTCCGGCTCCATCCATCATTCTTCAGTCCGTTGGGTTCTCGACATCGCTGAGAACCTTCCCGAAATCATGCAGGAATATGACCATGTCAAACGCGGGTTGGGTCGCTTGTTGATCTGGCCCCGAGCTTGGGCGCGCTTGCAGCAACAAGCCATGGCCGCAGCGGACCACGTGGTGTTGGTCACACCCACGGCTGTTCAAGACTATGTTCAAAGGCTGGGGTTGGCTCCAGGCAAGGCGATTTCATGCAACAACGTTCCTTGGCAAGACCACATCGGGGTGGAGGGCAAAGAACAACTTCAGGATCGGTTCCGGGGGAATTTTGTCATCCTGTACTTCGGAGACACCTCAAGACGACGAGGAACTGATTTGGCCATACGCGCGATGCCTCAGATCGTGGCGCGCATACCCAACGCCCACCTGGTGGTGGTGGGCAAAAACAACCGGGAGGACGTTTTTTTGGCCCAACTGCGGGAGGAGTCGAGCGTACAACATCACATCCATCTCGAAGGATTCCAGCCCCTGGAGCGCCTGGGCTCCTACTTGAAGGTGTCCCACGTTGGCATCTCCCCCTTGGTTCGGAACGTTCACCACGACACCACCCACGCCAACAAACTTTTCCAGTTCATGCACGGCGGTTTGCCTCTGGTTGTCAGTGACTGTCCTGCACAAGCGGCTTTGGTTAGAGAGACGTCCACCGGGGTGGTCCACACGGCGGGAGACGTTACATCATTTGCCGAAGCCGTGATTTCTCTAGGATTGGATCCGCAGTCAGCCAACGAAATGGGACAGCGGGGGAAGCTGGCCGTCGACCAGGTGTATCGTTGGGATGTTGAAATTTCTCGCTATTTGAAGGCTGTCTCGGGCGACGCAGCTGTCTCGGGCATGTAACGCTTAGCGGTCATACCCCAGCGCTTCAAAGTCGTTTGGATACAATTCCTGGATCATGCGTCTCGTTTCTGCGCTCAATCCCGACACAATGCGCGATGTGTTTTGACGACCCACCACCACCCGGGGAAGCTGAACCTGGGGGTCAACACCCATGACTTGGGTTATTGCCTCCCATTGAACGCCGAGATCTTCGTAGCGAAAGACATGTTGGCAGCCTTCGACATACTGGGATTGCGGAAGCTTGTGGTCCATGTCCATCAACGCCAACTCATGGCGTATCCAACGGCGGAACAAAGGCTCGATGAACACGCGGACCTTTCTTTTGCTGATCTCTTTCCGAAGCCAATAGTATTCACTCACCGCCTTGGCATAGGGATGGCGAGTGAAACAAAACGTCGTGTAAGAATCAAAATCTGGCACCAATTCCTTCAGCCACCGAGGGGTCAAGTGCTGGGGTGCATAAGAAACCCCTTCAAACTCGTACGCATGATAATTCACCTCGAAGAAGTGTTCCTTGGTGTCCATGCCAAGAAGTTTGGTGACGCTTGATCCGGCAGTTTTCGGAATGTGGACAAACGCGAGTTTACGCGATGAGCAAAAAGGCATGGTTCAAGGGTTTAAGTGGGGAACGGTTTGGCTCGCAAGGTCCCCTCTCGAGGCCTCCCACGAATGAATGTCCTCTCGGACACGGCGCATGGCAGCACGCTCGCCCTGCCACATCGAGCCTGTGAGGGTGTCGAGCCAACGGTCCGGGTGAAGCGCCCTCGACAAGGACCGCTTTCGAGCGCCTCGCAGCCACGTTGATGCAGTCTCCTGGCCGTCAAAAAATCCGGTGACTTCCGCCGCGAAGGCCATGCGCTCAAGGATGACCGGTTTGGGCCATGGCTTGGATTTTTCATCGTGGTACAACGCGCCGTCTGGATGAATCACAAACGCGCCTCCGACCTTCTTCAGGCGGTGGGCCCATTCATTGTCTTCGCCGTACATGAAAAACGCCGGGTTAAACCCACCCACTTGGCGCACCGTGTTGAGCGTCATCAACCACGAGGCCGCGTGAACGAACGGGACTTCGAAAGGTTCTTTGTGATCTCGCCATTGGGGCGCGTACCGTTGGTCAAAGTGCCTGTAGGGCTCCTCCCCTTTCCAGTCCCAATGGATGGGGGACACCACCTCGAGTGTGTGCCCTTCACGTTCCCGTTGAACCACCCAGTTGGCAAGAACATTCATGCCTTCCGGATCCACACGGGCGTCTTGGTTCAGGAGGTGGACCGCATCCACGCCTCGGCGCAGCGCCTCTTCCATGCCCCGGTTGTTTCCTGAACCAAATCCATCATTCGGTCCTTGGCGACAATTGGGTTTGGAAAGGTGAGTGGTCAACCATTCCCAAGAACCATCTGTCGACCCATGGTCAATGGCCCACACTTCCCCTGTCCCAGAGGCTTGCACAGATTCCACGAGTTGGGGAAGCCATTTCAAGCCATTAAACACCACAACGATATGCAAAACTTCGGATGCCATTGGACCCCACGAATGTACGCCCGTCAGCCACCGAGTGCAGAATCAAGACATTGAACTTCCGCGGGTCACCAATCATCCCATCCGCAAATCCTTCGAGTATCTTGAGGCTTTGATGTCAACCTATGGCTCCTAGATTCAGTCTTGGGGTAGATTTCTCTCATACATGACCATTGCCCAGCCCAAACAATGCATTGATTTTGTCATTGTCGGCGCCCAAAAGGCCGGCACGTCGGTTCTTCATGCCTTTTTGACCCAGCATCCTCAAATTTCCATGCCGGTCAAGAAGGAGATGCATTACTTCAACCGCACATCGTCGCTAGACTTCTCTTTGCCATTGTGGAGAGACCGCAAGCGGTTGCTGTTCCACAATGCGTTTCCTGGCTTTCCTGAGCCATCCATGATTTATGGGGAGGCCACACCGCATTACATGACGTGGGACGTGGCGTTGGACCGCATCCACACCTACAACCCCAACATTCGGGTGGTGGCCGTGCTTCGCAACCCTATCGCGCGAGCATTTTCCCATTGGAACATGGAATGGCAGCGTGGTTTGGTTCAAACCGACTTCGAGACAGCAATCAAACAAGAACTCAGCACCCTTCAACAAACCCACGAAGCTCTGGACAAGGTCTACAGCTTCGTCCAGAGAGGTCTGTATGCCCACCAAGTAGAACGGCTTTGGAGGAAGTTTGGGCGGGCCAATGTGCACATCATCAAACATGCCAATCTTCTCCATCATCACGAAAAAACCCTCCGTGACCTTCATTCATTTTTAGGCGTATCACACCACGGCACCAAAGCCCAAAAGGTGCACGAAAGGTCCTATCATACCGGCCTCCGTGAGGAAACGCGTCAAGCGTTGCTTCGCCTTTACCACAAGGACATCGAGCGCATCGAGTCGATGCTGGGGTGGGATTGCTCCGATTGGAGAGAGTGACGCCCGTTGAATTTGTTGATTTCTACAGAAAACAGCCCGACCTTCGGGCCGACTGGCCTTCACCCATGCAAGACAAACTCCGCCTCAGCCACCTGTCTCAATGCCTTTGGTTATTGTGCTTTGTTGTGGCCACGGGGAAGGGTCATGCCCAGTGGAACTTGGTCCAAAACGCCACCCAACAAAGCCCCACTTGCATCCGACTCACCAATGCCAACCCTACGCAACGCGGGGCGGCGTGGCACGATTGTCCCATCCATTTGGGTGCGCCATTTGACTTGGAATTCACTGTCAACTTGGGCAACAACAATGGAGGGGCCGATGGCATGTGCTTCGTGTTGCAACAAGCTGGAAATGTGGGGAACAACCTGATCGGAGACAGTGGTGGCTCGATCGGATACAATGGAGGGCCTTTCAACCCCTCAGTCGCTGTGGAAATCGACACTTGGCAAAATGGGGATGTCGGAGACCCCGCCTACGACCACATCGCCATTCAAAGCAACGGCCAGAACAATCACAACTTGAGCGCCCCCGTACAAGCTCATCCCAACAACGCGAACGTTGAAACAGGGCTCTCCTACCCGTTTCGAGTCACATGGGACCCCGCATCGACCACCCTCCAAGTGTATTTCGACGGAATCCTTCGAAAGACACTCAACATCAATTTGATCAACGGCATCTTTGGGGGCGACCCGCTGGTGTACTGGGGGTTTACGGGAACCACTGGGGGGGCCACCAACATCCATACATTTTGTTTTGTTGACGCGTACTATTCGTCATACATCAACATGGTTCAGGCCTCTCCCGAGGGGCCGTGGCAGGTGTGCGGAGACAACGAGCTTGAACTGACTGCTGAACCGATTTCTCCCGTTGTCACGGCCGAATGGGTGTCCACCGGAACAACATTGTTAACCACAGCTGGTCAGGGTGTGTACGCTCTCTACGGAGAGGACAACCAAGGGTGTCCCACCCACAACGACATTGTAGTCGGAGAGGCCCCTGGTCCGGACTTGGCCCTCCTGGTGGACGAAGACATCATCGTTTGCGGAGAAACCCCCATTCAACTTTCAGCATCGGTCAATCCCAATGCGCAAATTCAATGGAATGGAAACAACGGCTCAACCTTGGTGGCCAACACAACCGGACAATACAATGTGGTTGCCCAATTGAATGGATGCGTGGAAACGGCCGTCGTCGATGTGCTCTTCCAGCCCATCCCCGACTTGATATTCGAAATCAATGGAGAGGTTGTGGTCGATGAAGCTGAGGTGTGTTTTGGGGAGTCCCTGACGATGGAGGTGTTGGCCACAGAGGGAGCCGCTGCTGCGTGGAACAACAGCAACTCCAACTTGTTGACCATCAATTCTTCTGGTGACTATTGGGCTGAGGCCTCCATCAATGGTTGTTCTGCCGACCCAGACTTCATCCACGTCAACTTACTTCCCCTTCCCTCCGTCGATTTGGTGGCTACCCCTCCCACGTTGTGTTGGGGGACAACAGGTCAAATCTCAGCCACGCCCGCTCAAGGAACCTACATCCAGTCTTGGAGCCTGCCCTTTGGGACATCCACCCTGAACGCCGCAGGCCCGGGTCTCTACCAAGCCCAACTTGTGTCAGACAATGGTTGTGAAGATTCTGAATCGTTGGTGGTCAACATGTTCCCGCCCATTGCCACAGGGCTCGTAGACCCAGACCCCTTGTGTGACGCCTCTGTCGCCACCCTTCAAATCACCCAGCCCATGGATAACATTTCTTGGAATGTTGGAGGAAGCAGTCCGTCTTTGCAAGTGGTCAACTCCATGGGAGAAGGCCCGTTTGTGGCGACCGTCACTTTGGGGTATTGCACCGAAACAGACACCGCCCATGTCACGTGGTGGCCCACCCCCAACATTGGAAATTTGCCAGATTCAGTGGAACGGTGTGTCCTTGCGGCTCCCTACACCATTGATTGGGTCCCCCAAAACGTTCCCGCTGTGGGGACGTGGTTGTGGACGGTGAATGGCGCTCCCGCCAATGCTGGTGCATTCCTGTCCCAAGAAGGAAACTACCAACTCATCGTCCGAGACAACGCCACTGGTTGCAGTGACAGTCACATGATGCATGTGGAAGTCCTCCCCAACCTGAATCTGGTGGCCTCTGTCGCCGACCCCCTGATCTGCATCGGCGATTCGACGGAAGTGCGGGTGGAATTGGTTCCCGTCCTGGATACGGACCCCTATGAAATCCCCTTTGACCTTTACTGGTCTACGGAGGGTGCGAGCGGGTGGTCATCTCAGGTCGTAGGCGGCACACACCTCATTACCGCCGTCAACGCTTGTGGTGGTGTGGTGGCTGGGGTCGAAGTCGAGGAAGAGTATTGCGGCTGCGATGTGTGGGTTCCCAACGCATTCACACCAGATAACGACGGCTTGAATGAGGGCTTACGAATCGTAACCAATTGCGATCCTGTGGAGTTCTCGTTCACACTGTACAACCGGTGGGGTGAGATTCTATGGGAGACCTCAGACCCTGAGACTCCATGGGCGGGTGGCGCAAGTTACCGTGGCGAAGGATTGCACTATGTTCCCGATGGCGTCTACCCATTCCTGTGCCGTTGGACTTATTCCGATGATGGCATCTTGCATCGGGAACAACGCGTGGGGAGCATCGCTGTCATTCGTTGATTGCCTCGCCGTGGGCTAAGGAATGAACACGATGCGAAAGCAGGTGCCTTGACCAGGTTCGCTTCTCGCCACGTAGATGCTCCCGCGATGCATCTCTTCCACAATGCGTTTGGCCAATGACAGTCCCAATCCCCAGCCCCTTGATTTTGTCGTAAAACCCGGTTCAAACACCTTGCGCTGCAGCGCCTTGGACATGCCTTTGCCCGTGTCTTCGACCTCCACATGAACCTCGTCTCCTGACCACATCGCGCGCACAGTCAGGGTTCCTTGCCCATCCATGGCGTCCACAGCGTTGCGCAACAGGTTTTCCAGCACCCAGCTTAACAAGGGGCGACTGACCTTGATTTGACCCTGCGGTTCGCCCAACTCAAACACCAAATCCACGTGCTTGCCAATGCGGGGACGCATGTATTCGACCGTCTCCTGCACAACCGCAAGAGGGTCTTGCATTGTCAAATCTGGCTTTGATCCGATCTTGGAAAAACGCTCTGCAACGGTCTGAAGGCGAAACAGATCCTTGTCCATTTCAGCCAAGGCTTCCGGGTCGACCCCCCGAGAGGCCAACAGGCCCGACCACGCCATCAAAGAGCTGAGCGGCGTGCCCAATTGGTGGGCAGTTTCTTTGGCCATCCCCACCCAAACACGGTCTTGCTCCGCCCGTCTCGAAGAACTGAACACGAGGTACGCTACCAACAGAAATGCCGCAATCAACAGAAGTTGAACTGCTGGGAAAAACCGAAGCTGTGTCAGCACCCAACTCTCCTCATAAAACACCAAATGCGCTCCGCCTTGGGGCAACACAATGGGGATGGGGAGGTTGGTTTTGGCCAAGTCGTACAACTTGCGATGCAGGGCCGCTGAGTCGCCCAACAAGGTCAAATCAAACCCTTGCGATTTGACAATCTTGGTTCCCGTTGAATCCACCAACAGCACAGGGACGGAGGCGCTGTTGATCACTGTTTCAGAAATGAACGACTCGATCAGGTCGGCCATGGCCTTCCTCAATTCTGTCAACCGAAGGCTTTCTGCGTAATATATGGTCTGACCCACCTCTTCAAACCGAATGGGTGGGTTTTTGCCCATGACGTTGATGCGCAGGCTGTCAAAGTATTCCTGCCTGCTCACATTGGAAGGAGGTGGTGCCACATTGACGTTGTACAACACCTTTCCCTCATCGTTGTAGATGAGCACGGGGACGGATTTGTTGGAAAACAGAAAATCCGAAATGAAGGTCAAATCCATGCCCGGCGGTGAGGTTTGGATAATCCGGTAAGCATCGCCCAACCGATCCGCCTTTTTTCGTTCCTCCGAACCCAATTCCTCGAAGAGTTTTTGGGTGTAAGTGACGAGCTCTGCGCGCTGCTTTACGGCTTCTGCCCACAATTGGACCTTGCGCTGTTCTTCCGCCCGGATGATTCCCGCCAGATGTTGGGTGTACATCATGGTCACGGCCACAATCGCCGCGGCTGCAAGGAATAGGAGTCTTTTGGGAAGCGTTTCCTGCATCAGTCGTATGCGGCACAGCGGCCTCCTGGCCCAATGTATGGGTCTTTCGAATCACACGCGGTCAACGAAAGCACGATCTCATGCGAATTCCTGGACGCCACATGCAGGGGAGACACGCCAAAATCGTAAGCATATCCCAAGGTCATGGCATCCCAAACTTTGAAACTCGCAACCGCCACGAGGGCAGAGCTTGTGCGGTACCCCAACCCCATCGACACCTTGTTTTCAAGGGTAAACATCCCTTGGATATCCAGGGAAGCGGGCAGGCCTTGGGCCAAACGCATTTGAGCCGCCGGGCGAAAACTGAACCTTCGATCAAGGCGGATCACCCTTCCGCCCGTCAGCACCATGTTTCGTCCTGAGGACGTGGTCATGGACAGTTCTGTCAAAGTCGTGGCCATCACGTTCAACACGCTGAATGACACGAACGTGGCTGCGTCTTCGTACCAAAGACCAAAATCCAAGCTTGGAAAGACCACCTGGCTGCCACTGCTTCCAAACAACACCGGATCCTCGGAAGCTGCGTAGACCGGAAAATCCAGGCTTTCAACGTCGAGTTTGTACTGCGTCATGCCCGCAGCAAAGCCAGCGCTGAGCTTCGCACCTGTCGACAACCTGATCTTGGAAGAATACGCCATGCTGAATCGGGTGTTGGACCAAGGCCCTGTTTCGTCCGTTTGGACAACCCCCCCCAAGCCGTGTCCCACCGCAGTGCCCTCAGAGAGCCTGCCCGACAGAGAGGCAAAACTGCTGGTTGGTGCCCCTTCAAAGCCTGCCCATTGACTCCGCACACCGAGCCGCAAATCCAAACATGGGTTGTTTCCGACACCCGCCGGATTGTCCAAAAATCCAGACATCAGAAAATGAGATCTGACCCCATAAAACTGAGACCACCCCACCGCCACAACAGACCACAACATCGCGGTCACCCATGCTTGAAATAGAATTGGATGTTTCATCGGATGATGGCGACATAGCCCGTGATTGGGGCAAGGTTGGCGTTGGGTTCGTTGAGGTGGATCACGTAATAATAAGTCCCTGCAGGAGCAGGTTTGCCTCGGTGCGTTCCATTCCAGGGGTTGGGATAAGAAACGGACCGAAACACGGGTTGCCCCCACCGATCAAAAACTTCCAAGACAGAATATTCAAATTGCGAAAGTCCTGCAATCTCCCATGTGTCGTTGAATGAATCGTTGTTGGGAGAAAATGCGTTGGGGACCTCCACCGGCGCACCCACGGCCACCAACACCGCATCGGAGTAAGCACACCCCTCCACATAGGCCGTCACCTGAAAGGTGGTGGTCTCGTAGGGGGAGAGCTCCGCAAGCTGGTTGTCAACCATCACCGCAAGCTCCGAGGGCACCCAATCATATCCAAGCTGGGGGTCCGAGCCCAACACCGTCACATTGGCTGTCTCCCCATAATCAATGTTGCTCGCGCAGCAGGCATCGATGCTCATGCTTCTTCCCTCCAAGGCAACTTGAACACTGCAGCCAGGGGTGTTGGAACCCAGAAGCAACACGTAGTCTGTGTTGTAATACAACGGGTCTGTGACCAACACTGTGTCTGCATTGGCCACCAGGAGAGGCGAAACTGGCACATATTCGAGCGCATTGCACACGTCAAACGGGTTGGGCAAAAAAACCATGGCTTGGTATGACCCACCACAAGATGGCGCTGAAAACACGACCTCCACTCCCTCCCCGTCGTTGGGCAGAAAGGTCGTGTGGAACACGACGACTTGAACATGGTTTGCCTCAAAGACCCCTTGAAGACCCACCGCGTTTGGGAGATCCAGGGTCGAAGACATTGTCAAGGTCGAGTCCACTTGTCCGCATAAATTCACCCTTGCGTCGCATGCAGCGCTTTGGCCCCACGCGGAAATAGGGGCTAAGCACAGGACAAGACATGCGAAAGAAACGTGTTGAAGAGCAGTCATGTGTCGAAGGTAGTTTGGCATTGAACGCACAACATTCATCGATTGACATGTCTTCAACAACGAATCGGTGACATCCACCAGCACGACTTGGCTCCCAAGAACCCCATTCAGTCCTCGAAAGCCACGAGCAAGGCGCCCTTTTCTACGGCCTGCCCCTCATCCACAGGAACTTCTGAGACCTTGCCTTGAGACAGGGCCTTGATCATGTTTTCCATTTTCATCGCCTCCAACACAAGCAAGGGCATGCCCTCCTCGACCTCATCTCCTGGCCTGACCAAAACCTGAAGGACCTTGCCAGGCATGGGGGCGTGAACATCTGCATTGGTCGTTGCGCTGTCCATGGACATTCCCATTTTCTCGAGCAATTTTGCCCGGGCGTCTAGGACCTTCACCAGGCGCCGAACACCATTGATGCGCATCACCATGGACCCGTCGCTGTGAGGGCCTTGGACACACTCCACGCGGTAACGAATTCCATCGCGAAGAACAGACCATGTCTTGGGTCCTAGCGCAGTCCACTGGGCATCCATGATCGACGCCCCGTGTTCATCGCGCTCCACACGCACATTGTCCCATTGGATTTCACGAGCCATGCTACGAAGGTAGTGTGGAGAGGACGACCTTTGAACCATGGCCGGCTTGTACATCCACGTCCCCTTTTGCAGGCAAGCATGCCATTATTGCGATTTCCATTTCTCCACGCGCCTCGACACCATGGAAGCTTTGGTGGAGGCCATTGTGACAGAAGCCTCCATGAGGCTGCACATGGACCGTTCGTGGAACGACATCTCATTCAACACCTTGTACCTCGGTGGGGGCACCCCTTCTCTCCTTCCCTCAAACCTTTTGAAACGCATGGTCCTGGAGGTCACCCAGGTCATGGGCATCCACCATGATGCGCTGGATGAATTCACCTTGGAAGCCAATCCCGAGGACATGAGTGAGGACAAAATCAAGGCGTGGATCGACCTCGGGGTGAGGCGGTTGAGTGTTGGGGTCCAAACCTTTGATGACCCCACATTGCGATGGATGAATCGCGCTCACACGGGCCAACAAGCCGTGGATGCGTTGGTTCGCGCCCAACGTTGTGGCGTGGAATCCATGAGTATGGATTTGATTTACGGAGTGCCCACATCAAGAAACTGGGAATTCGATGTGCGAACGGCACTCGGTTTGCCCCTCCAGCACCTGAGTGCCTATGCCTTGATGGTGGAGCCCAACACGGTGTTGGGCTCCCGGGTTGGAAAGGGGGAACAACGAGAGGCACCGGAGTCACATGTGGTTCAGGCCTACGACATGCTCTGCAACCACATGCATTCCGCCGGGTGGGAACATTATGAGACCAGCAATTGGGCGGCGCCTTCCACCATGGTGGACCGCCCTTTTCATCGCGCCCTCCACAACAGTTCCTACTGGTCCGGCAAGCCGTACCTGGCCTTGGGTCCCGGCGCCCATGGGTTCCATCACACAACGCGCTACGCCAATGTGGCCAACAACCCGAGGTACATCCGAGCCATCCAACAGGGTGTGCTGGCGCAAACGGTGGAGCATCTCTCCCATGTCGATCGATACAACGAGGCGTTGATGACGGGGTTGCGAACCGCAGATGGAATTTCGCCCCAATCTCTCGCTCAGGCCTGGGGTATGCGACCCGATGTGCAAGAGGCTGAGGTGTGGTCGCGGCTCGTTCGCGAGGGACGGCTCACAGCACTCTCTGGGGGCCGATACCGCATTCCTGAGGTACACTGGATCACTGGGGACCAGGTGGCTGCGTCCCTGTTTTGTGTTTCCGAGACCTAAGCCAAGAGTCCACAAACACCGCGCCGATGACCAAGGCGGCGCCTGCGTAGAATGTTTGGTCAAAACGCTCGTGAAACAGCAAACTCGCTAACACAATGGCATAAATCGGTTCAAGGTTGATGGCCATGGCGGACTCAAAAGGTGTCAAATCCTTGAGCACCCGGATGCTCACCATGAAGGCAAACGATGTCGCCACAACCGCCAACAAGAGCAACCACACCCCGTCAACCCATGACATCTGGACCAACGAGGCATCCCATTGACCGCGCAAACCCAACCATACGAACATGACCACGCTGGCAGACAGCAGTTCCACGGCGCTCAAATTCACCGGTTCATGACGCTTGATCAACACCCCGTTGAAGGTGCTGAAGACCGCGGCCAAAAGCGCGCTCGTAAGACCGAGGAGAATGCCGGTGGTTTGGTCTGCCTCGGCTTGGAAAACCGCGGCGATTCCGACAAAAACGACGGCTGCAATCACCAATTCGCGCAGGGCCAAGCGTCTTCCAAATACCCAAGGTTCCACAAAACCAACAAACATGGGTGCTGTCGCCATCATGGTCAACGCAAGTCCTACGGAACTCGCTTTGATGGAGGCAAAAAAGGTGACCCAATGCAAGGCCACCAAACACCCCACAAGGCCCGCTCGCCACAGATCCCGAGTCTCCCAACGCTGCCACTTGCGACGAAAGGCCAAAAACAACGCGGTGGTCAATCCACCAAGGCTCACGCGCCAAAAAACGAGGGGCTCCGAAGGCAGGGTGATCAATTTTCCCAAGATCCCCGTGAAGCCAAAAATGACCACAACCCCATGCAAAAGCAGCAGGCTTTTGGTTCGGGATTGCATGGCCTGGGGTGGACGATCAGCGTGGTGAAACAACCAGCTTGGCCGGGTAAGCGCCGTTGTCCACCACGAAGGTGTAGACGCCCGGTGCCCATGACGAGACGTCAAGCATGTGTCGACCCGAACCCCCTTGACCCGAAATCACCACACGGCCCAGTCCATCCATGGCGTGCCACCTTCCTTGTTGTGGGGTCAGAACCACAACCTCCGAGTTCGCAGGATTGGGATGCATGCGAATCCCCTGTGCCTCGAGATCCATCAACCCATCGACCCACTCCACGTTGACGGAAAGGGATGTTTGGTCGGAACACTCCAGCTCAGGGTCTGTGGCTGTCAAGAAAATGTTGTAGGTCCCTGCCTCGGTGTAAGGCAATTCAGGCTCCTCCTCATTGCTGAAGGTTCCATTGCCAAACGACCACTGGTAGTAGGCCGCGCCGCTGCTGTTGTTCTCCACATAGACAGGAATGCCTCCTCCCAACAACAAGGGGTCGGGGACAGAAAACGCTGCAAGCACGGGCTCTGTGAAATCCTCCAAACTCCGAGGCATCAGCGTGTAGCTGTCGAGCAAGGGCATTCCGGGGTCGTATTGACCGCCGATGCCTGAAATTCCAAAAGTTCCCAGTGGCGCATCCGTGCCAAAAATATCCGTGTTGGCATCGATTCGAATCTTCACCTCACCCACGCCGTAATTCACCATCACGTCAAAAAACGGAACGTTGTTGGTCCATTCTTCGGGGTCGATGAGCTTCCCGCACTTCAGCTTGATGATGCGGCTTTCTGTTTCCTCCCCCATTTCGGACACCAAGATGGGCTCCTGGGTGGCGTATCCACTTCCTTCCGCGATGACTGTGTCCGCGTAGATTGTGGCCAAACCGTTGAACTGGCCCACCACCCCACGAACACGAACACTGTCTCCTTCTTGAACCTCGTAACCAAAGTTGTTGATGGGGCTGAACACATTGATGCCATGGGTGGGGTCAATGAGTGTGAAGCGAAGGCCTTGGGGATAGTCGTTCCAACCATGGACTATGCCGCGCAACTCACACGCTGTGTCAATGCTGTCCAAGACCCCTTGGTTGTTGACCCCACGAACCTGGATGATGTCGTACACAGGGTAAGTCAAATCCGAGGGAAGAATGTGGATCACAACCGTCTCGATCCCAATGACAGCACCTCCCGACAAAACCGTCATGGTGAGTTCCACATCCTCTTGCAGCTCCGGGTCTTCTTCATCAATGGCCACGAAGTTGAACGACTGGCTGTTGAGCAACCCCGCTTGAAATTCAAACGACAAGGGGAACACTGCGGGGAAATCCGTGCCGGCTGTGGCATCACCACCGGTCACCGCAATTTGGACCTCCACATCCTCCAAGGGATAGCTCACCTGCATTTCCACCGGCACACCTCCGCCCTCTGAAACGTACAATTCCGGGGCGGAAAAACCCACCACCATGGTTCCCAAGCCACCACAAGATGCCGTGTGCTCTCCCAAGAAATCAAATGTGTCTTGGGGATACACATCCCATTGGTTTTGTCCCTCGTTCCAGTTGGTGGAGCCCTCGCCAATGTTGGGTTTTCTGACCAAGGTGTATTCCGCCATGGCGCCTTCACCCACAGGCCAAGCACCCATGGGATCCACGCCTATGGTTCCCATCATGTCAATGATCTCGCCGTTTTTCCGCAACACAATGGGGTCGTTGCCATTGAACCACGTCACCGTGCTCAACACTTGGCTAACTGCCACAATTTGCGCCGCGGCCTGGGGGTTCCCCATGACGTGAACCCCACCCGACGCGATGACCCCCTCAAGGTCCAGCGTTTGGATTGGGGTGCTGGAGCCATTGTTGTACACCTCCATGACGTAAGGCGTCAGGTCAATGTCAAAGGGTGTGGGGTTGTGGATTTCCAGAGCCTTGTTGTTGCTGGTGCCCTCCACGTATTCGCTGATGATCAAATCTTCACACAAACCCGCTGCCCCACATTGCAAAATCTCGACGAGGAGGAAGTTGGCAGACAGGCTGTCGCAACCCAAAGAAGACGCCCCAAAGACTGACAGGCCCGACTCCACGGTGGCGGAATCCAATCCATCTTGGTAACTCAATCCCCACACGTGATAGTCACCCGCCTCTCCAAACAGCGCAAAATCGAAGTAAGGCTCATCGGTAGTGGACAAGATCGTGTCTTCGGTGTTGCAAATCATGAAGAGGTAGTCCCCCTCCACCGCATCGCTGTAATAGCCGAACGATACCAACGCCCCATCTTCTGTGAGGCATGCCTGCACATCTGGTTCAGCACCTGCCGTCAACAGGGTGCCGCCATCGCACGACGGGACCTCACAGGTCTCGCCTTGCACCACCACAGGCACTGGGGCGATGCTCAGGCACCCGCCCGCCGGGTTTGTATCCAAGTCGTCCAAAGACATTGTCTCGGATGACAGGGGGGTGTCGTGTGAAATCGCAAAGACCTCAAACGTCCCATCTCCAAGGCCCTCAAGGTTCAGTGCGGTGCCCAGAAATACGTTCACAATCGAACCATTGCTGGGGTCCACAATGGCCAAACTCACCGAAGCTGTTGCCGCATCCGATTGGTGGTTAAACCCTACGATTTGAGGTCCCAAATCGGTGCAAAACGTGGTCACGTTGGGGTTGTTCAGGGCCAGATGTCCGCCTTCACATGGCAACACATTTGTGGTGCCAGGGCTCAAGGCCTGCATGACGAAATTTTGGTCGAGGGGAACGCCGCCGTCCGGAACGCGCGACAATCCGTCCGGTCCTGAACTCACACCAGCTCCTCCTTCGTACACCGTGGCGGTCGCGGCTGGGTTGACCACGGCCACGATGGCTGCCATTTGAGGGTTGGTCACACTCGTGTTGCCGTACAGGAATGCATCCGCGATGTCTGTGAATGCTGGAGGCACGTTGGGGATGAATTCTTCGGCTGGTTGGGCCGCCAAAACGACGGCTGCCACAGTGTTTTGCCACCCTTCGCCGTTGATCAACGCGAAGCCCTGTGCGTCCAAGGACATTCCATCGAGGTCAACCACGGCTTGGGTTTGGGCTGACCAGACACCTCCTCCAATCGAAGCGGACTTCACAATGACCAAAGCGTGCCCATCCAACGGTGTGTTGGGGATGCCGTACAACTCTACAAACTGCCCCATGTTAGGGCCGAGAACGAGATTGGCTTCGTTCAACACCACTTGAGCTCCCAGGTGAGGGATGAGCGTGATGAGAGACCAAAAGCTGACAAAAAGGGTGAATCCGGTTCCTTTCATGGTCGTTGATGATGACTGGGTGGCGAAGGTAGCGTACCTTTCTTGAGCATAGATGAGCGGGACAATTTCATTGATTGAGAAGCTGGATGCCTTCATCCGGAGGTACCACCGAAACAAAGCCCTTCGCGGGCTTCTGTTGTCTTTTGCCACTTTGGTTTCTGGCTTGTTGCTCGTGGCCCTGTTGGAACATGTGGGGCGCTTTGGGGTGGCGGGGCGTACCGTGTTGTTCTATGCCTTCACACTCACGTCGATTGGGATGTTGGCTTTGTGGGTGGTTTGGCCCATTTTGCAGTGGCTTCGTGTGAGCCGGGGTTTGAGTTACGAGGAGGCTGCTCGCATTGTAGGCAACCATTTTCCCGAGGTCCAAGACAAACTCCTAAACACCCTCCAACTCCAACAGCAGGTCGAAGGCGCTGCTGGGTCCGATGTGACATTGTTGGCAGCAAGCATCGAGCAACGCACAGAATCCTTGAGGCCGCTTCCCTTTGCCAAGGCTGTGGATGTTCGTCCAGCCTTGCGCGCCTTGAAAATGGCCCTCCCTGTGGCTGTATTGGGGGTGGGATTGGGGTTGTGGCGGCCCGCGTGGGTGACGGAGCCAACCACGCGCCTGGTGCAGCACCGGACCGAGTTTGTCGAGCCTGCACCCTTTGAATTTGTCCTGCTGAACGACGACCTTCGGGTGGCGGCGGGTGACCCGTTCACCATCGAGGTCCAAACACGAGGAAACGACCTTCCAAGCTCGGTCGTCGTGGAAACGATGGGGGGGCGTTTCCGCATGGAGCGGGTGAGGAACCACGTGTATCGGTACTCCCTGCCTTCGGTTCGTAATTCCACTGAATTTCATTTCCTGGCGAACGGGTGGCGCTCCTCAGAGTATGTCGTCCGGCCCTTCGCCATGCCCTCCCTTGCAGAGTTGCGTTTGACGGCCACCCCGCCTCGATACACCGGTCTCCCCCCCATCGAACAACGAAACCAAGGAGACCTCACGGTCCCTGAGGGAACACCCATCCAATGGTCCATCCACATCCAAGACGGGGATGGTGTGTTGATGCGCATCGGTGAGCGTCAGCAGTCGATTCGGCAGGCCGCTGGCAACGTGTTCGCCACGGAATGGGTGGCCAGTGAAGACGTCACGTATTGGATCACTCCTACCGGACCCGAGGCCAAGGGAGACTCCATCAGGCATCGCATTCACGTTGTGCGAGATGGTCGGCCCTCCATACGTGTCAGCGAAGCACTCGACTCCACCTCTCGAAAACTTCGATATTTCTCGGGATCCATCCAGGACGACTACGGATTCAGTCGATTGGTGTTTGTCTGGAACCACGCTTCCTCCGCCAACCCATCCGCAGACGCCGATCCGGCGGCCCTGGATGGCCGAGGGGGTCGAATAGACCTGGACGTCCCAGAAGGGTTGCGAGGGTCCTTTTTCCACACGTGGGACATGCGCGACTTGGTGTGGGGTGACGGGGATGTCCTTGAGTGTTGGTTTGAAGTGTGGGACAACGACGGTGTGAATGGCGCCAAAATGGTTCGTTCCGCGACCACCCGAATTGCGGCCCCATCCCAGGAGGAAATCCGTCAAGAACGGGAAGAGGCCGCCTCGAACATTGAGGACAACCTCGAGGCGGCCATCCAAGATGCCGATGAACTTCGCGAGGCCATGGAAGCCATGCAGGAGCGACTTCGAGAACAGGGTGAGATGACCTGGCAAGACCGACAAGCCATGGAACAACTCCTCGAGCAGCAACAAGACCTGCAAAAGCGCTTGGAACAAATGCAGCAGGAGAACCAGCGAAAGGATGAGCGAGCCAATGAGTTTGACCCCCAAGAGGAGCGCATTTTGGAAAAGCAAAACCAGCTTCAGCAGCTCATGAATGAGGTCATGAGCGAAGAACTTCGCGAAATCTACCGCCAGATGCAAGAGCTCATGGATGAGATGGATCCTGACAAAATCCAAGAGCAATTGAATGACATGGAGCTCAACCACGAGGCCATGGAAAAGGAACTTGATCGGGCACTTGAACAGTTTCGTCAGCTCCAATGGGAAACCAAGATGGACGAGACCATTGAGGAACTCAAGAGGTTGGCTGAAGAGCAGGAACGATTGGCTGAAGAGGCGGATTTGGGGTTGATGGATTCCGAAGATTTGAAGGCCAAACAGGACAGCCTCAACAACAAGTTTGACCAATTGCGCAAAGACCTGGACCAACTGGAAAAGGACAACCAAGAATTGGCCAACCCCAACCCCATGATGGATAGCAACGAAGAGGAGCAATCCATCCAAGATGCCATGGAGGAGGGTTCGGAACAGTTGGAGAAGGGGAAAGACAAGAAGGCTTCCGAATCGCAGCAACAGGCTGCAGACCAAATGCAACAGCTTGCCGAACGCATGGAAGCCATGCAACAGCAGGCTGAAGAAGAGTCCCAAGGAGAGGACATGGAGGCGCTTCGGGCGTTATTGGAAAACATTCTCGCCCTCTCATTCGACGAGGAATTGTTGATGGCCGAGCTCAAAACCACACAAGAACAAGACCCTCGGTACATTGGGCACGGCCAAACGCAGCGGAACCTCAAAGACGCATCGGCCATGGTTGAAGACAGTCTGTTTGCCCTGAGTATGCGCATTCCGCAGCTCGCTTCGGCTGTCAACCGAGAAATTGGGTTGGTCAACCGTCACATGGACAAAGCGCTTGAGGGTTTTGGTGAACGCCAAACCCCGGAGATTGCCATGAATCAGCAATATGTCATGACATCGTTCAACAACCTCGCGCTGTTGCTCGATGAGGCCCTCCAACAAATGCAACAGCAACAAGCTGAAAAGCAACCGGGAAGTGGGAATTGTGAAAAGCCCGGGGGTTCCGGCAGCCCTTCCAGCTCACCCAAGGCTGGTGACATGAAGAAAATGCAAGAGGCATTGGGCAAGAAACTCGAGCAGATGAAGCAACAAATGGGCAACCAAGCCAACCAAGGCAAGGCTGGTCAGCGGGGTACGGGAATGAGCAAGGAGTTGGCACAGATGGCCGCTCAACAAGCCGCGTTGCGAAAAATGGCTCAGGAGAAAGCCAAGGAACTCAATGAAGACGGTTCGGGACAGGGCACCGAAATGCAAAAGATCGCCCAAGAAATGGAGGAGTTGGAGCGTGATTTGGTCAACCGACGCGTCGACCAGGCCACCCTGCAACGGCAACAAGATTTGATCACGCGGCTGTTGGAAGCTGAAAATGCTGAGCGCATTCGTGGTGAGAAAGAGGAGCGAACTTCGCGGTCCGGGGATGATGGTTTGAAGGCCACCCCACCCCAAGCTTCTGACTACCTCCGCCAAAAAATGAATGAACTCGAGTTGTTGAAGACGGTTCCTGCAGAACTTCTCCCGTACTACAGGGCGCGGGTCAACGATTATTTCAATAATTTGGACCTTGATTCTGGCGGAAACCAACCCGATCTGAACCCATGACGACCACACTCCCCGAGCTTCGCTTCGACTCCAAGCCTGAGAACATTGCTGTTGTTGAGCGTTTGATTGATCAAATCAGCGACGCCCACAGCATCATCCCAGAGCATTACGGGAATGTGTTGATTGCCATGACAGAAGCGGTCAACAACGCCATTGTTCACGGCAACAAACTCGATCTAGCCAAGTCCGTGAGTGTCTCGTGCGCAGTGCATGAAAAAAGCCTCGTCTTCCGCGTGTCTGATGAGGGCCCTGGGTTTGATTACGAGAACCTCCCGGACCCAACGGCTCCTGAAAACATTGAAAAACCCCACGGTCGAGGTGTCTTTTTGATGCGCCATCTCGCCGATGGATGTGCCTTCGAGGACGACGGTCGAATTGTCGAGCTGACGTTTTCTAACGTGCTCGCCTGATCCATGGTGGTGTTTGTCGATGGGGACGTGTCGTGTCGCGTCGAGGGTCGACGTCGGGTGAAGTCGTGGTTGAAACAGGTGGCCAACCACCATGGGAGCCACTTGGGAGATGTGAGCATTGTGGCCTGTTCCGATGAGGAGCTTCTCACGTACAACAGGAAATACCTCGATCACGACACCTACACCGACATCATCACGTTTGACCACAGCGAGGGCACTACACTCTCAGGAGATCTGCTTATTTCCTTCGAAAGGGTTTTGGAAAATGCTGAAAGTCAACACGTTGACTTTCAGGAGGAGTTGCGCCGGGTGATTGTCCATGGGCTTCTTCATCTCGCTGGATTCAAGGACAAAACCCAATCTGACGCCAAAGCCATGCGCCAAGCTGAAAACGAAGCCCTGTCCATGTTCCACGTGGAACACGCGCGCTGAACCCTCTTCTCCCGACCTTTGTGGGCATGATTCAGTCTTACGATGTTGTGGTGGTTGGTGCGGGCCATGCTGGCAATGAAGCTGCGGCGGCCGCAGCCAATTTGGGTGCCTCTACCCTTCTGATCACCATGAACATGGGGGTCATCGGTCAGATGTCGTGTAACCCAGCCATGGGGGGTATTGCAAAAGGCCAAATCGTTCGTGAGGTGGACGCCCTGGGAGGATACTCCGGACTTGTCTCTGACCGAAGCGCCATCCAATTTCGGATGCTGAACAAATCGAAGGGGCCCGCCATGTGGAGTCCCCGAACGCAAAACGACCGGAACCTCTTTGCCCAAACGTGGCGAGAAATGCTCGAAGCCACACCCAACCTTGATTTCTGGCAAGACAGTGTTGTGGGCGTGCTCACCGAGGGGGGGCGGTGCGTTGGGGTGCGCACCGGGTTGGGCATGACAATTCGCGCGCGCTCCGTGGTGTTGACCAACGGCACATTCTTGAATGGTCTCATGCACATTGGAGAAAAGCAATTTGGCGGAGGAAGGGCCGGCGAACGGGCTTCTCAAGGAATCACAGAACAACTCGTCGAATTTGGGTTCGAAAGTGGGCGCATGAAAACTGGCACACCTCCGCGCGTCGACGGCCGCTCTCTCGATTACACCAAGATGACTGAGCAGCCCGGAGACGACAAGCCTGGGCGATTCAGTTACCTTCCACATCACCCCATCACCCGGCAGGTGCCTTGTCACATCACCTACACCTCTGAAGAAGTTCATGACCTCTTGAGAGAGGGGTTTGATCGGTCCCCCATGTTCAACGGACGAATCCGGGGACTTGGGCCCCGCTATTGCCCCAGCATTGAAGACAAAATCGACCGCTTCGCCGACAAAGACCGCCACCAAGTGTTTGTCGAACCTGAGGGTTGGAACACCTGTGAAATCTATGTCAATGGATTCAGTACGAGCCTCCCGGAAGACGTTCAATTGAGGGCCATGCGGAAGATTCCCGGGTTTGAACATGCCAAGATGTTTCGTCCGGGATATGCCGTCGAATACGATTACTTCCCCCCCACCCAGCTGCAGCACAGCCTTGAAACTCGCCTCGTGCCTGGCCTCTTTTTCGCCGGTCAAATCAATGGCACCACGGGCTATGAGGAGGCGGCATGCCAGGGATTGATGGCCGGCATCAACGCAGCCCGTTCCACGTGGAACCAAGAGCCCGTGACCTTCGGCCGCAGCCAAGCGTACATCGGGGTCTTGATTGATGATTTGGTCACCAAGGGCACGGAAGAGCCCTACCGCATGTTCACTTCGCGCGCAGAATACCGGATCCTGCTTCGACAAGACAATGCTGATGAGCGGTTGACGCCTCTCTCCCATGCCATGGGGCTTGCAACTGATGAACGTATGGCTGCCTTGGAGGCCAAACTCCAAGGTGTCCAAACCCTTCGCAAGGGACTTCAACAAACCAGCCTCTCCCCCACCCAAGCCGCCCCGGTGCTCAACGATGTGGGCTCCTCTCCCTTGAAACACGCCGTGCGAGCTCAAGAAGTCCTCGCCCGACCTCACGTCCTTCTGGAGAACATGGTTTCCACCATCCCGGAGGTCGCCCAACTTTGTGCGCACCACGCGCCTGATGTGCTTGAACAGGTTGAAATTCAGGTGAAGTATGAGGGGTACATCGCCAAAGAACAAGACATGGCAGACAAATTGGGCAGGCTTGATCATTTGGCCATTCCCATTGATTTGGACTTTCACCGTCTCACATCCTTGAGTTTTGAGGGCCGACAAAAATTGTCAGACCGGCGGCCCACAACCCTCGGTGAGGCTTCGCGCATCTCTGGTGTCAGCCCTTCTGACCTGAGTGTCCTCATGATTTACCTCGGGCGGTAGCACCTACCTTTGCACCGCCATGAACATTTCAAACATCCTCGCCGACCTCGGCATCCACGATCACAACCCTGGCGTCATGATAGGCGCCGAGTCCTTCGGTTCTGGGTCTACCATTGACAGCCATTCGCCCGTCGATGGACAACGCATTGCCTCTTTGAGTACGGCCACCGCTGACGACTACCAACGCGTCATGACGGCCGCCACGGAAGCCTTCGTGGAGTGGCGAACCTGGACAGCCCCCCAGCGTGGTGAGGTGGTTCGTCAATACGGCGATGCCCTTCGCGCCAAAAAAGCCAGTTTAGGCGCCCTTGTGTCCTACGAGATGGGGAAAAGCTACCAAGAGGGTCTTGGTGAGGTTCAGGAAATGATTGACATCTGCGACTTTGCCGTTGGTCAATCCCGCCAGCTCTACGGCCTGACCATGCACTCAGAACGGCCCAACCACCGGATGTACGAGCAATACCACCCCCTTGGTGTCGTGGGTATCATCAGCGCCTTCAACTTCCCCGTGGCTGTGTGGTGTTGGAACACGGCTCTGGCGTGGATTGCAGGAGACGTCTGTGTTTGGAAACCCTCTGAGAAGGCCCCGCTTTGCTCACTGGCTTGTCAGCACATTTGGAATGACGTCGCGTCAGCCAACGACATTCCCGCTGGCGTCAGCTGCATCATCAACGGAGATTACACCGTGGGCGAAATGATGACCGCGGACAAACGCGTGCCCCTTGTTTCAGCGACAGGTTCCATTCGCATGGGTAAAATTGTTGCGCAAGCCGTGGCTGCGCGGCTTGGTCGCTCGTTGCTCGAATTGGGTGGAAACAACGCCATCATCATCACCCCAGAGGCTGATTTGAAAATGGTGATTCCCGCCACGGTTTTTGGTGCCGTTGGCACTTGCGGCCAACGGTGCACTTCGACGCGTCGACTTATCATTCATCGCAGCATCTACAACCAAGTCGGGGACCAACTCGTGCAGGCATACAAGCAAATTCGCATCGGAAATCCCCTTGACGAAAACAACCACGTGGGACCCCTCATTGACCACGACGCGGTGCGCGCTTACGAGCAGGCCCTTCGCGATGTGGTTGCCCAGGGTGGGCGTGTATTGGTCGAGGGCGGAAGGCTCGAAGGGGAGGGTTACGAAAGTGGTTGCTACGTCCAACCCGCCATCGCTGAAGTCACCAACGATCTGGCCATCGTTCAGCACGAGACCTTCGCACCCATCCTGTACCTGATGACCTACGACACACTTGACGAGGCCATTGCCATGCAAAATGGTGTGGTCCAGGGTTTGTCCTCAGCCATCATGACGACCAACATGCGTGAAGCGGAAACCTTCCTTTCGAGCGCAGGATCCGATTGTGGCATCGCCAATGTCAACATCGGAACATCGGGTGCTGAAATTGGAGGTGCTTTTGGGGGAGAAAAGGAAACGGGTGGGGGAAGAGAATCTGGTTCCGATGCCTGGAAGGCCTACATGCGTCGTCAAACCAACACCATCAACTACGGCACAACGCTTCCGTTGGCGCAGGGTATCAAATTCGATCTTTGACAAACCCCCGTACTTTTCGCACATGATTGGCTGTGCGACTTTCTGTACCAAGGCGGCCATGAGCCGCCTTGGTCGCTTCTGCATCTTGGGTCTGGGGATAAGCCTCGCTGCCTGCGCCTCGCCCACCCAAACACCTCATTCCCCACTCTATGTGGCCACCTTCGCCACAGATCCACCCACCGAAATCCTCGTGGCACAACAAGGGAAAACTTGGGTGATTCGAAATGGGGAAGAACGCGTAACCTTGATTCCGAGAACTGCCAATTCGTTTGAGGTTCCTGTCTTTCAGGGGTCGTGGGTCGGGGAGTGGGAGGGAGGGGTTTGGACGGGGGTTTGGACCGATTCGCTCCGGCCCAACAATTACCACATTCCACTCGAGATTCACCCACTTGCTACCCAATCAACGTCAACGCCCCGCGAAGTCGAAACCACTTTGTGGGATACTTCTGAGGGTCTCTTGGTTCTCAAATCAAGGGGAGATTCTGTGTGGGCCACCATCACCACACCTGTGGGAGACTACCGATTCCTTTCGGGAACACTATCGCATAATAAATTGATTTTCAGTAATTTCGACGGGTCTCATCTCTTTCGATTCGAAGCAACCCTTCGTGGAGACTCCCTTGTGGATGGGTCGTTTCTTTCTGGGACTCATTATCGCACATCCTTTGAGGGTGTCAAAAACCCTTCCCGCAAGGTCTCGTGGCACAGCGCCACCCAACAGCCTGTCTCTCAAGAGCTTCGGATCCAAGGTGTGCTTCCCACAGGTGAGGTGGATGTCTGGACGCTCGAGAGGTTGAGGTCAGAGGGTAAAACGGGGTTGGTTCTTGACATCATGGGGACATGGTGTCCCAACTGCATGGACGAAACCAGGCTCCTCCAATCTCTGGTTTCCCAGGAACCCAACGTTCAGTTTCTGAGCCTCGCTTTTGAGCGTCACACGGACTCTTTGGCCCTGCGACGCATTGAATCCTTTCAGCACCACATGGGTTTGTCTTGGCCCATTCTGCTCGGTGGGCGCGCAAACAAAGGAGAGGCTGCTGCTGCGCTTTCCTTTCTTGACACCCTGTACTCGTTTCCCACCACGGTGTTTTGGCCTTTGGAGGGGCAACCGGTGATTCACAAGGGATTCAACGGCCCGGCAACAGGGGAGGGGTATGAAGTTGAGGTTTCCTTTTTTCAATCGCAACTGGCACGACTCAACGGTCGCTTGGAAAATCATTGATCACATCCACTTCGATTCGCTTGTCTTGATTGGCAAGCCCCCAAGCGGTGTGAAACACGAGTTTTCCGATTCCTGCCATTTTGGGAAACATGATTTTTTCCACGTCGTCACCGGGTTGATGATAGTCCTCATGAACACCTGTGAAGTAAAAAATGACTGGAATGTCGTTCTTGGCAAAATTGTAGTGGTCACTTCGGTAGTAGTAGCGATTGGGGTCGTCGGGGTCGTTGAATGTGTAATCCAGTTCAAACCGCACAGATGTCCTGTTGGCCTCTTCACTCAAGGTGTGTAGCTCTGTGCTGAGCTTGTCACTTCCAATGAGGTACACATACTCTGGGTTGTCAGGATGGTTCTCGTCTGTTCGGCCAATCATGTCAATGTTCAGGTTGGCAACCGTATTCTCTAGAGGAAACACAGGGTTCTCCACATAATACTGGCTTCCTAACAATCCCTTTTCCTCTCCCACGACATTCATGAACAAAACACTGCGTCGTGGAGTCTTGCCTTTGTCTGACAACTTTTTGAACTGGCGTGCCAACTCCATCACAGTTACTGTTCCCGATCCATCATCATCAGCCCCGTTGTATACCTCCCCATCTGTGATGCCAACGTGGTCGTAATGTGAGGTAATGACAATCACTTCGTCTTTGAGATCAGGGTCGCTTCCTTCGAGGAAAGCCATGATGTTTTCAGCTTGATACGCGTATTTGTACTGATCAATTCCCATGCTGAACGTGTTGGTCAGCATCAAGGAGTTTTGGGATTTTCCCTTGCGCGAACGCGCAGCGTAGTCGTCGAGGGTCATTGCTTTGCTTTCAACCAACCAACCATTCACCACCGAGGATCGAACAAACAAGGTGGGAATGTTGCTTCCTTCCCCTTCTCTGCCTTGGTCCAAACTTGTGCTGCGACGGAGCATCCAGCGACGCATCCGGCTCTTACGCATGTCAAACTCTTCGTCGGGCACACATACGATGACTGCCGAGGCGCCCGCATCTGCCGCCAATTCTCGTTTCATTGACAACGAACCCGCCCATTCACTTGGGGTCCCGTCTTCTGTCAACAACGATGACCCATCCTCAGAGGTCGGTTCACCTTCTAGCAACACAACCACTCCGCCCTTCCGAAACTTTTTGTAATCGTTCCAAACCTTTCCTTCGTGTATTCCATAACCCACAAACCACATGGGGACTTCTTCCAAGGACAACATATCCAGACCGGGATACAACAGGAAATCATCCACCATCCTCATGGTGTCGCCAACCACCTTCATCCATCCATCTCTAATTTGTGTGTCCACAAGGGGTACTTGTTGAATGAAACTACCGCGGTTGCATCCTTCAAATCCCAAACTGGCGTAATAAGCCTCCAAATACATCGCTGCCTTCTTCTGTCCAGACTGTCCAGTTTCACGTCCTTCAAACCCATCGCTTGCCAATACACTGAGATGAAGTTTCATCTGGTTGGTGTCGAGTGTGATCAAGTGAATCTCTGGATATGCCCCGACATTTTCCTTTCCGAATTTCTGACCAAAAAACGGGGAGGAAATCATCATGCAAACAGCCATCACTGCGCACGCAATCTTCGAAACTCTTCTGGCATGGCGGCCACCCTCAAAATCCGTGTTGAAAAACGCATCAACCATGGAGATGGCGGTGTCCTCTGTCACAAATCGAGCTGGAATGCATAAGATGTTGGCATCGTTATGCTCACGCGCCAATTTGGCAATTTCCACATTCCATGCGATGGCCGCTCTCACGCCGCTATGCTTGTTTGCAGTCATCGCCACTCCGTTGGCTGAACCACAAATCAACACACCCATGCGCGCCACTTCATCGCCAACATCTTGGGCCACAGCATGAGCGTGGTCTGGGTAATCCACGCTTTCCAAAGTATCCGTGCCTCTGTTGACAAGGGTATGACCTTGTTGTTCCAAATGCGCTGCAATGCGCGCCTTCAATGCCGGACCGGCATGATCACATCCAATACTGACAATCATATCACGAAAATACCCACATTCGAAGGATTTGAGATGTTGGAATCCCGTGACAACTTCGTTTGTAGTTCACACTCAATTGGTGTAAGCCCGGCAAAGAGCTGCTTTTCCAAAAAACTTAGAACCTTGTTTTGAACGTGTTTTCAAAACAATCTCCTGTGTTTTTCACCAAGATCAAACGACCCTTCTTCTACACAATCTTACCAATCCACAACATGTGCAAAGCCTTCAAGTCCACTTCATCTTCAACGAATTAACTTCAAAGCATCCTCACGACCTTTGTGAAGAACCTGTGAACAACGAAAATCCAGCGTTCAATTACCACGAGTTTTCCCCGTCATCCACATGCCTACTACATCATTCAATTTTTTGATTCAAAGAATATTGATTGTGTTTTGGTGTGGACAACGTCTGATGTGTGCTCAGCCCGATCTTCCTGGATGTGAATGGACACAATTCAATCATGCAAATGGATCTGTGGCGTCAGAGGGTTGTCTTGTGCAAGGAATTCCAACGGGTATGTGGAAGAATTTTTCTGATCAAGGATTGCTCTTGAGTGAAGGAGCAAGGGAACACAATGCACCCGTCGGCGTCTGGACATTTTACGAATTGGGTGTGGTGAAAGAAAGGACAGCTTTTGACCAGGGTTTGAAAGACGGTGTTCAAACATTGTGGGTTGATGGAATGATCACAGATTCCATCCAATGGATTCAAGGGTTGAAGCAAGGGATTGCGAAGAGTTTTCGAGACGACGGAAGCATTCAATGGGTGATGCCGTATCTCGATGATCGAAAAGAGGGAAAGGCCGTAGAATACAACCCAGAAGGGCTTCCCATTCAGTTTCGATGGTACAAGGGGGATCGATTGGTGGCGAGTGAATCGTTCAATCGATTGGACGACAATGGCTTAAAGTCTGGTCCATGGAAAGTCTTTCATCCATCAGGGAGGGTTGTGGAAACGGGTTTTTTTGTGGAAGGGTTGGCGCACGGAACATTCAAATATTTTGGTGCCAGGGGCAATCTCGTGGAGGTTCGTCACTACGAGCATGGCGAGTGGATTCTGGATGCAACAGAAGTTCAACCAGATGTGGAGATTCGGGAAGTTCGAAGGGAAGATGGTACACTGGCTTCAACGCAAACGTATGTAGATGGCGTGTTGCAGGGCGTGTCAAGGCAATTTGATGAAGAAGGTGTGGTGGTGGGTGGTGGATGGTTTGAGGATGGTGTGTTGAAAGGAGAGGGGATCACAACATTAGAAGGTGAACGCCACGGCCCATGGATTGAATATTGGCCCCAAGGTTCCATCAGGGTGACGGGTGCCTACGACCAAGGGGTCCCTGTGGGTGAATGGGTGTATTACAGGCCTGAAGGGCAAGTGGAGCAGCGAGGGTTGTATTGGGAGGGGTTGCTCGACCAAACATGGAAATGGTGGTACGAGGATGGTTCACTCCACCGTGAGGAGCAGTACCGTAGAGGCGAACTTCACGGCGTGTTTTTGGAACTTGATTCCATTGGGAACATCTTGGTTCAAGGTGAATACATGGACGGACTGGAGGAGGGATTGTGGCTGAGGCATGTCCATGATTACCAAGAAGAGGGTTGGTATACGGCAGGAGTTAAACACGGTGTGTGGCAAGCTTCATCACAGGATGGTCAATTGCTGTTTGAAGGAAACTTTGATCTGGGACAACCAGAGGGTAAACACAAGACATGGTATGCCAATGGCATGGTGAAGGAAGTGGGAAATTTTGAAGGTGGATTCAAACATGGCAAGTGGGTTCTGAAAGACGAAGCGGGATTGACAGTGCACGAGTACATTTATCGTTATGGAAAGATTCGGAAGGTCAATGGCATGAGGGTAGACAAACGCCGTGACAAAAAGTTGAAGGAATGAAGGAGGAGATTCGGTCATTCTTAGAGGCCTGCCCTGAGTCAACCTTGTTGATTCAACGAGGTGTTCCCTTGGCTTGGAATTCACTAACGTGCCGCATGCTGGAGTGGTCATCCTCCAAGGCTGGGGTGGATGATGTCTGGTTGCTGGATCAAGGATTGTTCATTCTCGAAGGAGATGAAATAGGGTTGTTTGAATCCAAACTCGACCGCATTGCACAGGGCAAAGCAGCGAAAATGCGGTGCATTGTGGCGAGACAAACAGGTTCCTTTTTTGAAGGGGAGTGGAAAGCGGTGCCATGGAAAGATGAAATTGTCATTCTCCAAATCCGCGACATCAGTGAGCGTATGTTGTATGAACAGGTTATTCGAGAGAGTGAAAAGAGATTCCGCTCCTTGGCCCGTCATGCGATGGAAGGCATTGCGTTTTTGGAAGGAACGACGATTGTGGACGCCAACGACCAGTTTGCCATTTTGTTTGGCCAAAAGGAACTGCCCATTGGAGTGGATATTCTCAGCCTGGTGCACACCAGGGATTGGCAGAGGTTGGGTGCGCGCAAATACGCGAGGTCAAGGGTGGAGCTTCAAGGCACCACGGCGCAGGGCCACACCATTCACCTAGAGGCCACGCGATCCACTGATGCAACCACCAACCAAACCGTGTTGATGGTGTATGACATTACCGAACGAAAACGCACAGAACTTGATTTGCTCCAAACCAAAGAGCGATTCAGGATGTTGGTGGAGACCAGCCCCATTGGGTTGATGTTGACGGTGGATGGTAAAATCAAATATTCCAACCCTGGGTTGCTTGATTTGATGGGGATTCGCGTGGAGGATGACGTCTATGACCTGTTGTTTATCACCCTGTTTCACGAGGACGATCAAGGGGTGTTGGCAGAAGATATGGCGATGGTGGAACGAGGAGAGAGACCGCCTTATCGAGAGGTTCGGTTGTTGGATGGGGCTGGTGATGAAGTGGCGGCGGGGATCCGAATGACACTGTCATTTCACGACCGCTCACCCGCAGTGCAGGTGACTTTGACAGATTTGCGAACGCGGGTGGCATTGATGAGGGAACAATTGCGAGCCACCCTCGCGGAAGAATCCAACCTGCTGTTGAAGGAGGAAATCAAAAACCACAAGGCGACCCAAAAACGGTTGGCCAAGGCTGAAAAATTCAACAGGTCCATCATCGAGTCTTCCATTGACATGATTGTGGCGTTTGATTCCAAGGGCACCCTGGTACAATTCAACCACGCCTTTGCGATTGAATTTGGGCTTGATTTGGACTGCAACCCCGCGGAATATGACATCTCATCATTCACAGCGGACCCAGACCAAATCGAATCGGTGTTCACCTCGTTGAGTGAGAATGCGAGTTATTCAGGTGAAGCAGAGGCCAAACGCCTCAATGGGGAAACATTCCCCGTCATGATCACCTTGGCTACCCTGCACCTTGAAGACGGCGAGGCAAGTGGGGCGATGGCTGTGATTCGCGACATCACAGAAGCCAAACAAGCGCAACTAGAACTGCTGGCGAGCGAGGAGAGGTACAGAACCATTTTAGAAAGTGCCAACGACGTCATTTTCACCCTGGATGACCAAGGGTTTTTCACCTACACAAACCCGTCGTTCAATGAGATCTTGGGTCACTCGGAAGTGGAATTGAGCAAGCTGACGGTGCACGACATCATTCCCAACCTTCCCAAACGGGGCAAAACATGGATGAAAGCGCTGGAAGGAGCGAGGGAGGAGCGCCGGTTCCGAGGTGTTTCTGGCAAAGAGTTGACCATGCTCGGGGGAGCCACCATTCAAACCAATGATGCGGGCAAACCCTCGGGTGTGCGTGGAATTTTCTTGGACATCACCGACATGAGGCTCCACGAGCAGCGCGCGAAAACACAGAGCGCCAAGCTAGAATCCATTTTTGACACCACAGCGAACCTGGTGATGTTCACCATGGACAGCTCGGATCACGTGAATGCGTACAACAAGAATTTCAAGTACCTGTTTGAGAATGAGTTTGGACTTGATTTGAAGACCAACAAGTCATTCATTTCCGCAGTTTCTCGTGTTGTGGACGAAGAGCCATACCAGGGCCAACTTCGCTTGTTCATGCGCGCGATGGCAGGCAAACCACAGCAGTTTGAACTTCCCCTGAGGACGGTTGCAGGGGAGAGCCGGTGGTACCAAGTCTTTCTCAACCCAGTGAGTTTGGGTGAAGGAGAGCAAGAAATCAGCTGCATTGCTTATGACATCACCGAGCGAAAGGAGATTGATCGGGCCATTCGAAGTGCGCTGAAGGAAAAGGAGGTGCTGTTGCAGGAGGTGCATCACCGCGTGAAGAACAACATGCAGGTCATCAGCAGCATGTTGAACTTGCAGAAGTCGTTCGTGAAGGATCCAGACACGTTGATGCTGTTGGAAGAGAGCACCAACCGAATTGCGACCATGAGTTTCATCCATGAATCGTTGTATCGAACCTCCAATTTTGCGAATATCAGCTTTGCCGAGTATCTCCAGCGCCTCAGCGCAAACCTCGTGCAGAGTTATTCACGATCGGGATGTGACGTCACCCTTCAAACGGTCTTTGACGAGGTGTTTCTGAGTTTGGACCAAGCAATCCCCTGTGGGTTGATTACCAACGAGTTGGTTTCAAACGCGCTGAAATACGCCTTTCCTAACAGGGAATGCGGCGTCATCACGGTTCGGCTGACCCATGGCGAACAGGGTTGGGTGGAGTTGGAGATCTCTGATGACGGGGTGGGATTGCCTGTGGGGATGGACTTTGCCAAGAACGATTCGTTGGGCGTGTATTTGGTTCAGGCCCTGACAGAACAAATTGACGGGGAGTTGGTGGTAACGAGCACGGAGCAGGGGAAAAGGGGGTGCAGCTTTTTGGTTAGATTTACCCCCACAGAGTGATGCCCAAGGAGGGATGATCTCACCACATTACGCAAGCGAAAGAGCATGGCAATCAACATTTTGGTCACGGAAGACGAGAGCATTGTTCGGAAGGACATTGAACGGTGTTTGGACAAATTGGGGTACAACGTTGTGGCCACAGCCGACAACGGTCAAGCGGCCATCGATTTGGCCTTGAAGCACAAACCAGACCTCGCCTTGATGGACATCATGATCAAGGGCGAAATGAACGGCATCGCGGCAGCGGAGGAAATCAAGCGAAATCTGGACATTCCTGTGGTATTCTTGACCGCTTACGCCGATGAAAACACACTGTCCGAGGCGAAGCTCGCGGAACCCCATGGTTACATTCTCAAACCATTCAAGGAGGTAGACATCCAAACAGCGGTGGAGATGGCCTTGCACAAGCACAGCAAGGAGATGGAGTTGAAGAGCGAGGCAGATTTCTTGAGAAGCTTGGCCGAGCACAAGGAAGATGCTGAAGTCATCTTTGTGAAGAACCGCAGTCGCCTGATGCGCGTGAAGCACGAGGACTTGCTTTTTGTAGAGGCTCTCAAAGATTACGTGGTGGTTCACACACGCGAGGAGTCATACACGATTCACAGCACGATGAAGGAGGTGGAGCGCAAGTTGACCGATCCAAGGTTTGTTCGTGTTCACCGGAGCTTCATTGTGAATTTGTATGCCATTGAGAGCATCAAGTACGCCAACATCACCATGGAGGGAATGGAGAAAGAAATTCCCGTGGGAGGCTCGTACAAGGATGTGTTGGCGGGTCGCATCAACCTGCTTTAATTCGTGGTTGTCTGGCTTGAATGCGGGTCGAGCCACGGCACCTGCTTTCGGAGTTCGTGAACCCAGGCCGCATACCCCTCGTTGTTGAGGTGGAGTAGGTCGTGGATGAACCACTCTTCGCGCAAGCGGTCGCCCTCGTGCATGAGCCCCCAGAAATTCACCCACACCACCCCGCGGCTTTCACAAATCAAGGCCAAACCCTCGTTGAGTTTGAGGTAACGATCGCTTAGGGAGGAGCGAGCGGGGCTGTGTTTGGGGGCGATCAACACCACCCGGGTTTCAGGCATGCGTTGACAAATGTCCTCCAAAAGCATGTCAGCCACACGCAGGATGTCAGACGTCTCCATGCCGTCTTGAAGGTCGTTATCACCCTCGTAGACCAACAAGACTTCGGGGTGTAATGCATAAATCAGGGTGTCGCGCAACGCCCACAAGTCCCCAAAACAAGATCCCCCAAACCCAGCGTTGACCACATCAAAATGGGAAAACACGGTATCCGTTTGAGGCCACAAGCGAAAGGAGCTGCTGCCAACCATGACCAAGCGAGGCTTCGAACCCTCCAATTGCTGGGCAGCGGAGTGAATGACAGCGACACGTTCGTGATGGTGTTGTCCACAAAACTGCCCCAGCATCAAGGGTTGCCCCAACCCAAGGATGCATGACAACGAGGCGAGTGTTTTTGAAAGGCCCATGGTGCAAAGAAACAGGCTTGTTGGCTCCTAGCGACGACCCGCGCAACCCTGCCTTAGGAGACATGCTCAACGCCACCGATTACTTTGAAGAAATTCGGATGCGGGAGACGGGTTACAGGGTGACGTTGTCCGTGGGCTTCAACCCGCGCTCCAACAAGTAAGTGGGATCCTCACCACAGGTATTACCAAAAAAAAGCCCCGCACAACGCGAGGCTTTCTTGGGTGGCTCCCCCTGTAGTCAGAAGTTGCGGCTGGAACTTTATTCAAAACTGAATAAAGTAGACAAGAATTAGTCGACCAGAAGTATTAAGTTTTATGAGTCTTACTTAAAACTCCTTGAATAAACCATGTAAAAACGCCCCCCACGAACGTAAAAATGAGGTCTTGCATATCGAACCTTAGTGGAGGCAATAGCAACTGAACAAACTCATAACTAATCATAGCCACCACAGGCACTAGAGTCAAAAAAACTTTGCCTGATCTTCCCTTTGTGAAGTTCTCTTTTTCAATAAGAATCATAAGCAAGGATATGCCAATCACCGAAGTGATTTGAGTGAAGGAATCTTTTAACCCGAAGTCATTTATATTTTTAGAATACGCCATTGGACGATAATACAAATCCAAGACAAGATGGATAATGACGACAGCGACAAAAAGTATAATTGCCTTGATTTTCTTTGGAGCTAGCTGTTTCATCTGTATTCTGAGATTATTAGTTGTAAATCTTGTGGAATCTCCATTGGTCTTAAGGGAGGCACGTTTGCTCCCCCGGTATTTCCAACCGGAATTTCGCCAACAAAAGACTTAACTCCACCTACAAGTAATCTGGGAATTTGGCCCAATATTTCTCTAATGTCTTTGATCTTTATGCCAAAAAGTAACATCTTCCAATGAACTAATGTGTGGTGGTACGGATAGGGTTGCCCAAGGATGTGTGCGCGTTCAAGATGACGCCAACTTGCTTTTAAGTCATTCTTGGATAAACATGACTCGGCCAACTCTAGTTCTTTATAAAAGAAGGGCTTCAGACTTTTAGGAATTGTTATGTGTAGTTTCATTACCCTAAAATAAAAAAACGGCTAAACTAAAATAGTATAACCGTTTTATCATTATAAGTTGCTCCCCCTATTATTCAAAGATGCAGCACAACTAAACAG
>JAQBVN010000010.1 GCA_027622975.1 Bacteroidota bacterium
AGCCGAACCGTAGATTGTAGTAGTCGCGGTAGACAACCTCGTCGTTGCCGAACAGGAGTCGGCTCCATGCGTTGGATCCATTGGGCGAGGAACTCCACCAGATTCCGCTGCTTCCAGCGTTGCTGAAGCTTCCATTGTTGTCGTAGCGGTAGCCGCCCGGCAAACCTGAAAAACCGCTTGAGTTCGTGCCGTTGCCTCCATTATTCCAGCCGTAGTCCGTCTTCAATTGAGTGCCTTGGTCCGTGCCACGCCAACCTGTGCTGTTGGCTTCTGACTCACTCATCCCAAGCGCCATCTCCATCGTCATCCACTCTCCGTCCGTGGGGACGTGCCAGCCGCTCGGGCAGAGACCTCGTGCGTCGTCCACGGCGTACCAGTTGTACAAACGGCCGTATTCGTTCAGAGACTGTGCAGGGTCGCACGCGTCGATGTCAGGTGAGTAATTGTTGCACCCAGCATCCTCCCCAAACACCGCCGTGGCGCCCGACGTGGTGGAAGACCATTCGCTGTCGCTCAAACCCGCTGAAATCGCGTCGCCGTTCTCGTAGTTCTCACTCCGAAGGTTCTCCGCAAACCAGCACTGGTCGCCGATCAAAACCGTCGCGTAGTCGTAGCCCTGGTAGCTCACAGGGTCGCCGCAGTCGCCGAAGAAAGGCGCGCAGGTGTAACTGAACGTCGTGTCGGCGCCCACCTCGAACACGAACCACGTATCAATCTGCTCGGCATACACGCTGTCGTACAGGATTGTGATTTGGTCAATGACAATCTCCGTGGGGCCAGGGCCGTTGCAGACCCCGCATTCGTCGAGGTCGCCCACGCAGGTGTCCACGTCGTCGCAGATGCCGTCGTCGTCGCCGTCACCCTCGCAGCCCCCGCCGCAGATGCCCAGCACGTCGATGTACCCGCAAGGCTCCGTGGGGTCCGAGGCGTAGTTGCAGGCGCCTGTGTCCACGCACGCGTCCACGCTGTCCCAAACCCCGTCCAAATCCGAGTCCGTGTCTCCATACAGGCCAAGCAAGTCCAACAAGTCCGCGATTGTTACCGCACCGTCGCCGTTGCCGTCGTAAGGGTTGGGACAGCCTGTTTGGGCGGTTGCAGTTATCGTCGCCGTCAGGCACACAGCCGCCGAAAAAAGCAAAGTGAAAAAGTGTTTCATGGCCAATCTTGATTTGGGAAACATAAGATACGCATTTTCCGCCTCTCCTGTGGCCGGGAGGGTCCCAATCCCACCCGCCGCGACGTACCTTGTCGCCCATGAAACGTACTGCAAGCTGGGCGGCCCTCTCCCTCGCCGCCACCCTGTTGAGCGTGATGCCGACAGAAGGTTTGGCCCAAAAAGGCAAGAAAAAGAAGGGGAAAAAAGGCGACACCGAACAGGTGGACGGCAAGAAGAAAGGCGGAAAAGACGAACTGAAGAGCGTCGCCGACTTCACCAAGGATTTTCGGACCATGGACGGGCTGTTCACGCTCTATCAGGACACGGTGAAGGGAGACATGTACATGCACGTTCCAGCGGGCGCCATGGACACCGAGTTCATCTACTTCTCGCAAGTTGAAGACGGCGTGGTGGAAAGCGGTTTTTTCCGAGGAAGCTACCGAGGAAGCGAGGTTGTGACCTTCCACCGTCACTTTGGACAACTCGAGGTGCATGCGGAAAATACCAACTTCCACGTGGATCCTGCGAATGCCTTGATCAAGGCCGCGGACGCCAACCTCAACACCCCCATCCTTGCGAGCGTCAAAATTGAGGCCGAGGACAGCTCAGGGGTCGTGATTTCTGCAGACGCCTTGTTCTTGAATGAGGAATTGCAGATGATCAAACCGCCATCGCGGCCCGGAAGCAAGTCGGCGCTCGGCAAACTCAGCAAATCCAAGAGCAAGGTCGTCGACGTCGCCAACTACCCCTCCAACACGGAACTGTCCGTGGATTACGTCTACGACAACAGCAGCCCCACGGTAGGCGGCCCTGAATTCGAAGACGGCCGCTACGTCACCGTGGGCTACCGCCACGCGTTGTTGCCCATGCCTGAGGAAGGGTTCACGCCGCGTGCGGACGACCCGCGAATCGGGTTCTTCACCACGGAAGTGGACGACTTGACGGGCGTCAGCGCGGCCCCGTGGCGCGACATGATCCACCGGTGGCGCCTCGAAAAGAAGGACCCTTCGGCCGCCATGTCCGAACCCGTAGTGCCCATCACGTGGTGGATTGAAAACACGACCCCCGAGGAGTTCCGCCCCATCATCAAGGCGGGCGTGGAGAAGTGGAACCAGGCCTTCGAGCCCCTCGGATTCAAAAACGCCGTGGTCGTCAAAATCCAGCCCGACGACGCCGATTGGGACGCCGGCGATGTGCGCTACAACGTCCTGCGTTGGACGGCCTCCCCTTCGCCCCCGTTCTCGGGGTACGGCCCCAGCTTCGTGAACCCACGCACAGGGGAGATTCTCGGCGCGGACATCATGCTCGAGTACGGCGGGATGGTCGGTCGCCTCTGGCGCGCCGAGGTCTTCTCCAAGGCGGGCATGATTGAAGAGGCCATGGACGAAGAGTACGCGGCGCTCGACGCCGAAATGGTAGGCCGTTCGTCGCGCGAGATCTTGGCCGAGCAAATGAGTCGCTGCCACGCCGGCACCGTGATGGGCCGCAACAGCTTGCTCGCCGCCGCCGCCATGCGCGCCTACAACTTCACGGACGAAGAGCACGCGGAGTTTGTGCGCCAAACCCTCCACCGCCTCGTCTTGCACGAGGTCGGACACACCCTCGGGATGAGCCACAACATGCACGCCAGCACTCTTTTGACGCCGGACGAGCTGAAGGACGCCGCGAAGGTGGCCGAGAACGGCATGTGCAACTCCGTCATGGAATACCCCGCGATCAACTTCGCCCGCAACAAGACCGAACAGACTCGCTTCTACGACGACAGCCCCGGGCCCTACGACAAGTGGGTGATCGAGTACGGATACAGCGTGGGACTTGACGATGCAGACGCTGAGGTGGCGCGGTTGAGCGCAATTTTGGAGCGCTCGACGGATCCGCTGCTGCAGTTTGGCAACGACGCGGACGACATGCGCGGCACCGGCCGCGGCATCAACCCCGACGTGAACATCTACGACCTGAGCAGCGATCCGGTGGCGTACGCCGCCGAGCGTTGCGAACTCGTCAACGACCTCCTCCCCACCTTGGTCGAGAACTTCGCCCCCGGCGTGGACAGCCACCAGGAGGTGCTGCGCGCGTACTACGCCCTGACCGGCGAATACGCGACCCAGCTCCGCATCATGACCCGCCAAATCGCCGGCGTACGCTACAACCGCGCCACCCCGGCCCAACTCGACGGGGCCGCCCCCTACACGCCCGTGTCGGAGGCCGACCAAAAGGCCGCGATGAAGGCCCTGGCCACCTATGCCTTTGCGCCGGATGCGTTTGAGGCGCAGGCCGACGTGTTGGCCTACCTGCAGGCGCAGCGTCGCGGGTTTGGGTTCTTTGGTGGCGGGGAGGACCCCAAGGTCCATGCCCGTGTGGCCGGGGCCCAAAGCGCCGCCATGGCCCACCTCGTCCACCCCAACGTGCTGATGCGCGTTCTTGACAGCGGGCTCTACGGCAACACGTACGACCTCGCCGAATACATGGACGACCTGACCGATATGATGTTCAAGGCGGACTTGCGCACCTCGGTGAACACGTACCGCCAAGGGCTGCAGCTCATGTACACGGAGATGTTGGTGGATGCGCTCGGTGACAAGTCCAAACTGAATGCCGTGGCGCAAAGCGTCGTGCTCGCCCAGTTGCGTCAAATCGATCGCCAACAACGCGACGCGGCGTCTCCTGATGGGATGACAAGGGCCCACCGCGCCCACGTACGTCACCTCATTGAAGTGGCGCTCGATCGTTAAGAAACGATGAAATCGCGGAAGGCCAACACCCCTTCATCCGCGACTCATCCACAGAATGTGAATAAGACAAGACAGCGGGGCTTCGGCGCCGCTTTGTTTTGCCCTGAGGCCTTGCTAGCTTGGGGGACATGGACGAAGCATGCAGACGATTCAGGGTCATGGGCGGCAAGATGCAGCACGACGTATGCGATTACATCACTGCCATGACAAGCGAATCCGATGTTCAAGTCCATGTGGGGTGCGACTCACAGAACCACAAAACACACACGGTGTATGTCACCACAGTCGTGTTTCGATTTCCCAACAATGGGGCGCATGTCATCTACCGTCGCGAGAGGGTGCCCAAGATTGCTGACATGTGGACCAAACTTTGGGGAGAAACTGAGCGATCGGTGGCCTTGGCGTCCTTGATTCTCGAGGAGTGCCATCTTCGGGTGCATCAAATCGATTTGGACTTCAACAGCGATGCCCAACACGCCAGCCACAAACTCGTCAGCGCCAGTGCAGGCTACATCACGTCCTTGGGTTTTCATTCCAAAGTGAAGCCCGAATTGCTCATGGCAGCATGGGCTGCCAATGTCCTGTGTCAGTGATTTTTCACTCTGAAATGGTCAAGTTCACGCCACCGAAGCGTTTCAACAAAACGTCCGTTCGATGGGAGAAAATGGCCCGAACCTTGTCATGCACGAGCCAACCGGTCAACAGGTCACCCATCCATCCGCCGCGTAGTTTGTAGTGCAGAATATCGTCCATTTGGACTCCCCCTTCCACGGGCT
Organism: Bacteroidota bacterium; assembly: GCA_027622975.1. Taxonomy (GTDB): domain Bacteria; phylum Bacteroidota; class Bacteroidia; order Flavobacteriales_D; family Sanyastnellaceae; genus UBA11663. Next base: position 4,665 of record JAQBVN010000010.1, read on the forward strand.
TGAAATGATGCTGGTGATGCCACATGGCATAGGGCCCAAAGCGCTGTTCATCCACGAAATACTTGCCCTGTTCACAATGGGTAATTTCAGTGACCCAGTGCATGGGCACATGAAAAAGCGGCCGAACGCGGTACTGAATGATTTGACCTGCATAGGTTCTTTTTTCATTCCGCGTGAGTATCTCAAACTTCATGTCCGCGGGTGTGATCTCATCCAGGTTGTCTGGCACGCTGAAAAATGCCCACGCTTCTTCGAGCGTCATGGAAAGGATCATGGAGGTGCGCAACTCATGCATGTGGGCTTAACCTGTCCACCCTGAGATAGGTTCAAAGCAAAAAAATGGAGCACCCGCCGTTGCCGGTGCTCCACTACGATTCACAACGAGGTCCTCCATGATTCAGATAGACCTTCACTTCTAAATTACAAGATGAACTTTCAATATCCAATATTAATCGACATTTATTTATTATTCCTCGATGAAATAGCCTCAAGAAGTGCAGTCGGCGTGAATGGTTTGGCCACAAAACCCGTGCATCCAGACACCAAGGCGCGATGCCTGGTGCCCTCGTCGGCATAAGCCGTCACCATGTACACTGGCACACCGTGGAGGTTTGACCCTTCGGCAGCCCGAATTTGAGCCAATGCCTCCAGGCCATCCATCACAGGCATTTGAATGTCGAGCAAAACCACATCGAAGGTCTGATCTCTGCACGCACGCACGGCCTCTTGTCCATTGCTGACCAGCGTCAGATCGACCTTCCATTGATTCATCAACGCCTTGGCATACATGACGTTCAATTCGTTGTCTTCTGCCATAAGAACACGCGTTCCGGTGCCATCCCAGGACGGAACCGACAGGTCCTGGCCTTGGGCGACTTCCTTGGCGGGACCGCTCCAAGTTGAGGCTGGCAATTCCAATAGAAATGTGGATCCAACCTCAGATGGCATGAGCAACAAGCTTCCACCCATCAATTCTGCAAGCTCCCTTGCTATGGACAAGCCAAGTCCAGAACTTCCCATGTTGGCAGAATCCAATTCTCCCGAGGAACCAAACGGCGTGAACACAAGTTCCCTGTGCGACTCCGCAATTCCCGGTCCTGTGTCACTGACTTCCGCGTAGATCCAATCGGGCCGAGAAGGCTCCTCCCAAATGTCGAGCACGACGTCACCTTTCGACGTGTATTTGATGGCGTTTCCCAACAAATTGGTCAAAATTTGAAGCCATTTGTCTGTGTCAATTCGGCGTTTTTTGTTGACCAAACGGCAGCCGCATTGAAGCGTTAACCCTTTTTGATCTGCCAACAGATGATGCATTTGGGCGAGCCCGGAGGTGACCTCCACCACATCCACGCATTGCAGAGACACGGTTTGCCTGCCCTCCTCGAGTTTGGTCAACGTGAGGATGTCATCCACAGCCGTTCGAAGCATGTCTGCAGCCCTTTGCGCGCCCTGCCACAAAGACAACTCCTCCTGAGACCAACCGCGCGAATCCAACAAGTGAAACAGGCCGGTGATGGCATTGATGGGTGTCCGCAATTCATGACTCATTTTCATCAGCAACTTGCGCTCCCGCTGTCTCGCCAAAGCTTCTTGATGGGCAGATCTTTGCATCTCGAGCTCCAGCTCTTTGCGCTCCGTGATGTCAAAGTGAATTCCCACGGATCCAACCACCTCACCCTTGACATTTCGGATGGGAGCGCCGGTGATTAACATCCAAATGCGATGACCCAAACGATGCCGAATGGGAATCTCGTACGAAGAGGACTCACCTCCCTGTCTTCTTTCGATGACATCATCCATGATTCGGCGTCCCTCTTCATCCAGCATCAGTTCTCCTGAACGACCAAGGAGGTCCCTTCGGGTGTAGCCCGTCATGGCCAAAAACCGGTCATGAACCTTGGTGACGTTTCCTTCCTCATCCACCTCCATGTACCCAAAATCCAAATCCTCCAAAATGTTTCGGTATTTGAATTCGCTCGCATGCAACGCTTGAAAACTCGACCACAATGCGGGATGTTCCTTCAAGTTTTCCTCCATCCAACCCAAGAGTCGTGGAGAATCTATGCCCTGCGGGTCAGGAGATTCCATGACTTGCAAAATACCTTTGAATTGCACATGCAGGCAACTGCCCAGCATGGAAATTTTGGCTGATGCTTCAAATGACTTCAGGGGTCAATGTCCGCTCCGTTCAGTGGATCATGATGTGGGTCTCCTCGTGCGGCCTTGGCGCATGGATTGTTCCGGCGCTTGGCCAAACCACTTCGTGGGTTCCCTCGGAATGTCCTGGTGCTGCCTTGGAATTCAAGGCAGACATCCGCATGCCCGATGAGTGGGAGGATCGCTGGGAACAGGCCTGGCCGGATATTTCGGAATCCATGCAAGCGTGGCGAGCCAACAATTTCGCCAGCTTGCAGGGCCTGTGGCGTTTCGCATCCCCTTGCATTGCCGATTGGACAGAGCGAGCCACGGCCCTCGGCCTTCCTCCGTCGGCAGGATGGCTCCCCCTGTGGATGTCCCTCCCGGAATCGACGACCTCCCCATGCGAATGCGGGGTTCCCGAAGTTTTTTGGTCTGAACTTTCACAAAGGAAAGATGACCCTGTTGGTGCACTCGAATGGCTTCAAGGAACGTCCGCAGGCTCATACTCAGGAACGTCCGCAGGCTCATACTCAGGAACGTCCGCAGGCACATACTCAGGAACGTCCGCAGGAACGTCCGAAGACTCATACTCAAGAACGTCCGCAGGAACGTCCGCAGGCTCATCCAAGTCGGAAGATTCATGGGGAGCAAGCGTGCGCACCGGCATTCGTTTGATGGAGAACTTGAACATGCCCATGGTGCACCTCACTCGCCCGGGAGATACGGTGTACAAGCTGGGTCGTCAATACAAAGTTTCCCCGACATGCATTTCGCAAGCCAATGGGGTTTGGAATGAATTGCGGCCGGGCATCCCTCTTCTCATCCCTTTTGCAGAGTGATTGAGAAGACAAGTTGGCCCGTGTGGAAATGGTTCCTGCTGTGGTCCTCGGTGCTGCTGCCATGGATGTTGATTCGAGGCTACGACGCGAGCTGGCCAGCCTCACGTCCTCCCGACCTTCAACCTTTGCAACCCCTTCCCCTGGTCACCATCGCCATTGATGCGGTGTCCAAGGAAGCTGCCACAGGACTGCAACAGCCCATGCCAGAGGGCCAAACGTCGTCATGGGCCCCTGACTACGACACACTCCATGTGACATGGGGTCACCCCTGGCAGTTGGAGGGAAACAGCAAGGCGTGGTTTCGCATGGATGGGTTGTTTCGCAAACTTCTTCAATCCAGCCATGCGGGCGTGGATATTTTCCATTGGGGAGACAGCCAAATTGAAGGCGACCGCATCACGGGAACGCTGCGGGCCAGTTTCCAACAATCCTGGGGAGGAACGGGTCCGGGGTGGGTGTTGCCAGCCATGCCCGCACCCAGTTTTGCCATGAAACCCACCGACGTACGCTCCATCAGGCGGCGCGCAGGTTTCGGGCGCGGCCGAGATCCGTCTGCGTTGCGCTTGCCATTCTTTGCCGTCAATGACCTCCCAGGTGGAACGCAATGGGAGGTTTCAGCCAATCCCGCAGGGCACGACACCCAGCACGGTTGGACGCACACCATGGTTTGGTCTGAATCCCTCCAACCTTGGAACGTCAAAATGTTGGGCCAAATCCTCCAACCCGACGAACCTCGCGAACTCGACGAACCTCGCGAACTCGACGAACCTCGCGAACTCGACGCACACGACGAACACGACGCACCTCTTCACCGCATCCCCACATGGATTCACATCGGGGAACATTCCGGTTTGACCCTGGAGAGTCCAACCGATCACTCCACACTGTTGGGGGTGAACCTGACGTCTGCTTCAGGCGTTCACATCCACAATGTTCCATTGCGGGGGAGCTCCGGAACGCTGTTTGACGATGTTCCGGAGGAGGATTGGTCCATCCTCAGGATGCTCCATAACGTGGGGCTGGTCATTCTGCAATTTGGGGGCAACGCTGTGCCTTCATTGGAGGGTGAGCAAGCCGCTCAGCGCTATGCCAGGGCCATCGAGACCAACATTCGACACATTCAAGATCAATTGCCAGGCATTCCCATTGTGTTCATTGGCCCTTCAGACATGGGAGCCTCCCCTTCAGATTTCCCAGGGCTTTCCTCGGTGATCAACGCCTTGCGCGAGGCGGTCATTTCAAACGATGCCCTCTTTTGGGACTTGCAGTCGGTCATGGGTGGACCTGGAAGCATGGCCACTTGGATGAACGCAGGACTGGCCGGACAAGATGGCATTCACTTCACCCCGCGCGGGGCACGTGTTGTCGGTGAGAGACTCGATGCGGTGCTTCGCCAGGCAGGGAGAAACCGAGTCACCCGAGATCGCAAGCCATGACCATGTCATTCACATCTTTGGAATTTTGGGTGTTCTTCGCCTTGGCATTCACGGCCATGCACGCCCTGATGCCTTGGCTGTCTCAAAGGTTCTCTGCCTCCACCACGAGGAACCTCCGTCAGGGGGCCCTGCTGTTGTTCAGCGTAGCCTTCTATCTGATGGCGGCTGGTCATCTTGTGATCCTCATTTTGGCATCGATTGCCGTGAACCATGCCATGGCCCATGTGATTTCTCGAGGTCATGGAACTTGGCGATTTGTTGCGACTTCCATCGCCGTGACGATGAATGTCTCGCTGCTGGGCGCCTTCAAATACGCCTATTTTGTCGCAGAGTTGTTGCCGCATGGTCCTTGGGGCACCCTGAGACTCGAACATTGGATGCTCCCCTTGGGCATTTCGTTCTATACATTTCAATCGCTCAGCTACATCCTCGACATCCATCGGGGCCACATTGAACGTCCTGCCCGGTGGTGGACATTCGCCACATACATCACTTTTTTCCCTCAATTGGTGGCGGGGCCCATCGTCCGTGCCCGCGAGTTCTTGCCTCAACTAACCCAACCATTTCATGGTGTAAGTCGCTCAGAGGGTCGTGCGCATGTGGCATTGATTGTTTCAGGCTTCCTCAAGAAGCTGGTTTTTGGAGACTTGCTCGGGGCTTGGTTGGTCGATCCTGCATTTGCCGACCCGGAGGCTCAAGCGGGTTGGACTGTTTGGCTTGCCTTGTATGGTTACAGCCTTCAGGTGTACGCAGATTTCAGTGGATACACGGACATGGCCCAAGGCATGGCGGGACTGTTGGGCATTTCTTTGCCTGTCAACTTTCGCAGCCCCTACCGTGCCACATCCCCATCTTCATTCTGGCGACGATGGCATATCAGTTTGTCCACATGGTGGAAGGACTACCTCTACATCCCATTGGGCGGAAACCGCCATTTCACAGCCGTGTCATTGGGCTTTGTGGCCATGGCCTTGGGGGCCTTGGGATGGGCATGGAATGAGCCTGGGGGCTGGCTTGTGTTGACTGGCGCTGTCCTGATGGCCACCGCAGCTGTGTTGATGTCCAATCAATGGATGACAAGGATTGCTGGAGCGACACACGTGCTGATCGTGATGTTGGTGGGCGGATTGTGGCATGGCGCGCACATGAATTTTATCACTTGGGGCGCCATCAACGGTGTGGCCCTTGCTGGATGGGTTCTGGTGGCTCCTAGGAATTCACAAAGTCCATCCAATCGGGTTCGGAGATGGTTGGGGTGGTTGATCACGTTTCACATTGTTGTTCTCTCGCGCATTTGGTTCCGGGCGGGATCCGTGATCTCGTGGGAAGAATCCCAGACAGGGCCACACCCGGACGACGCATGGGAAACTGCCTCAGCGCTGTGGAATCGACTGAATGATTGGACAACGCCCGTCGGGTTTGAAGCTCCTTTCGATTCCTACCTCATGGCTGGGATGGCCCTTTTGATCATGGGTTGGGCCCTGCATGCGCGGTCGGATGCCATGAGAGACCGCCATGTGACTTGGTGGTCCCAGCGCCATGAGGCATTCCTGGTGGCCGCATGGATTGCCGGCGTCTTGGTCACCACGACTTGGCCCATCGCTGAGTCCAAGCCATTCATTTATTGGCAGTTCTAAATGCTCACCCCACCGGGTGGCGCAAAGTCTCAGCGAGTCTGAACTGGCTGTACCTGTTGATATGCGCTGCAGGCTTGGCCTTGAGGAGCACATGACGACAGCGCTGCAGCTGCGATGGCTGCCCCCACCAACCAGGCCAACACGGGAATTTGACGTGACTTCTTCATGAGAGCAAGATTATTCAAAGCACTGCAATTCACAACATCAACCGTCCTTTTCATGAACAATCAAACGTTAAATTCGCGGAATGTCCCCGACCAGGCTCTTGACAGGCGTCCTTTTCTTGCTTCTAGGCTACAATGCTGCATTTTTCTTCTTCCATGTCCAAGGTGATGCACGCGCTTGGGCTTCGGCGTTGTCGGACCTTCAATCGCTCCTGAATGTCATGGAGCTGATTGCTGTGCTGTCTCTGTTCGTGGACTTGGTGGTTCGCTTTGACCAAATCCCAAAGACAAACCAGCCTTGGCGCACCCTGGCTGTCGGAATCTGTGTGGCAGGCATGCTGTTCAAGTGGTTTGTGTTGTACCTGCGTTTGAGCTACCTGGTGGACTGATTCAGCTCGGTCTGCAGCACCCTTCCTCAGTCTTTGTGGTATTCCATCTCGTCTCCGGGAAGGTCACGTGGAAGCAGGCGAAACAGCTGGTAACGTTGCTTGACATACAGAATAAATTCATATTGACTCCATTGTTTCAACTGGGAGTCTCCTGGGTCACAAAACCGAGCAAACGCTTCAAATTCTGAGGATTCAAGATCCACAATGTCATAGTCGACATACTTGACAAACAACTCTTGAAGCAAGGCAAGACGCCGATCGTCATTCTCCATTGCAGCCACGGCGCGCCGGCTTTGGGCTTCCCGAGAAAACGACTCATACAGGAAAGTGATGGGGCTTTCAAAGGCATCGACGCCTGACACGCGAAAGTCCTCCTCCTTGTAGCCCAAAGCCTGGATGTCACGCACAATCTCGCGCAAGGTTCTGGGGGCAATGACTTCAGCTGTGCCAATGTCAACCTTCAATGGAGCCAAACGCATGTCCCATCTCGGCGTACCATCGGGCAAGACAGCCTTGGAGACAGTCTTGTACCCCACCGCTCCAAAAACCAAGGTGTCTCCGGGGCAGACACGGATGAGAAATTCACCATCATTTCCCACGAACTCGCCTGCCCCCGTGGACCGATTCACAACCATGGACGACGGAACCCATCGCCCCAGATCATTCAACACCGAGCCCGAAAGTACCCACGAGCTATCACACCGCGAAACCGAGGACTGGGACCAAACAGGATTTGACCCCCACAATCCTAGGACGACCACCAGCCAGCATGCGACGCGAGCAAAGAGAGAGTGCATGACTGCAAAGTAAAGCCGCTTCATCCCTTGCTCCGAATGCCTTTCACGTATCTTCAGCCTATGCCCGTCGATCCATCACGATCCCAGCAAGCCAAAGTTCGCGCCCAAAAGGCTGCCATGGCCAACATCCAAGGCTCCCAGCCCCCGGGTCCAGCAGATTTGGCCGCTGCTGTCATGTCAGGCAAGCGCGAGGCTCTTGCACAGGCCATCACGTGGGTGGAAAGCAACCGAGCGGAAGATTTGGTCCGGAACGCAGAATTGCTTCAACACGCCCAACCAACTTGTGAGAGCATTCGGATTGGAGTCACCGGAATTCCTGGTGCAGGAAAGAGTACATGGATCGAAAAAATGGGAATGGACGCCTTAGCCAGAGGATACCGCGTGGCTGTCTTGGCCATCGACCCCTCTTCCCAGCGCACTGGAGGCTCACTGCTCGGAGACAAGACTCGCATGAACCAGCTGTCTCAACAACCAAGAGCCTTTGTCAGGCCTTCCCCTTCGTCCAATGTGTTGGGAGGCGTGACTCGAGCCACGGCTGAGGCCATTCAACTGTGTGAAGCAGCGGGGTACAACTTCATCCTGGTGGAGACCGTGGGCGTCGGACAAAGTGAAACTTCGGTGCGAACCATGGTTGACCTTTTCATGTTGCTCCTGATTGGCGGCGCAGGCGATGAGGTGCAAGGGATCAAACGCGGAGTGGTTGAGATGGCCGATGTGGTGATCATCCACAAAGCCGATGGGGATGCCCTACCCGCATGTCGCTCCACGGCAGTGGCATATTCCCAAGCGCTTCATGTGTTGCCGACACCGCCAAGCGGGTCCGCTGTTGAAGTTCTTCTCGCCTCGAGCATTACCGGAGAAGGTCACCCCGAACTCTGGGCGCACATCCAACATTTGGTGGGAACCTGGAAAGACTCTGGTTGGTGGGTTACACAGCGTGCCATGCAGCGAAACAGTTTGTTTGAACAGCATGCCAAACAGATTCTTGTTGAGGTTCATATGAATAAACACAAAGAATTGTATAACAAATATTTAGATGAAGTAAGAAAAGGGGTGCAAGGACCGTTTGAAGCGGCGAGAAGGTGGATCGCTTCGCATGAATCAAACGCATGAATTCTGTGGGACTTTGGGCGTTGGCCTTGGTGTTATTGGGGAGTTTTGCCACGGGTTGGGGGTTGTCTTGGTGGACACGACACCGATCTCCACGGCGACGCGAGGGCGATGAATCGACTTCTACCTCATCCAAAGCCACAACCATCGATCAGTCAAGACCCCGACCAGACATGGATGCGCCGGCAGTTCATCCTCCGCTCGACCTGCTGCAAAACCGTTTTCAGCACGCAAGGGACGTGGGCATGCGGCATCGCGAGTTGGCCATCCAATTTGAGCGAAAGGCCCAAGAATGGCAGCAGGTGCAGACCCTCGAACACATCCGCGAACACATTGCACGGGTTTTGATCGAATTGGAGCAAGCCATGGATTCCTGGGTGCGCGAATCGGGCGAAGATGTCACTCCCCACCCCCTTTCTCGGACTCTTTCACAATCCAATCCTGACATGGCAAGAGACCATGTAGAATGGTTGCTTGAAATCACGAGCAAGACCTTGCGTCACGCCTTGGACATCTGCCGCTCGGAAGAGTGGGAATGGCAGGATCTTCAACCCAAACTGACGCACATTGCCCAAACGCTCGAAGCCTTGCACGCCCACACCAACGAGCGAAACACAATCAAGGGGCCAACACCAGCAACTTCGAGGGCTCAAGATTTGTGGAACAGCGACTGGCTGAGAATTTCGGAAGATGCCATCGTCGACGGTCCCGACATGCTTTTGGCCCTTCTACGCATGCAACCAGCACCCGAGGCCAACAATCTCGTGACGGAGTTTCAGGCCTCTCAGCCCAGCAAATGAGCTCTGACGGCGGAGGCTGGAATGACCCTTTGCGTGCCGTCGGACATGTTCTTCAGGGAAAAGCTCTGCGTGGCCGCCTCCTCCTCTCCTTGCAACAGAACCCATCGGGCACGACGGTCATCAGCGTATTTGAATTGCTTTTTCAACTTGGCTGTCTCCGGATACACTTCCACTCCCAATCCAGCTTCTCGAAGTTCCTTGGCCAACGCCAACTCTGACGACAAGGTTTGGTCACTCATTCTGAGAATCATCACATCCAAACCGCGGTTGACGAGCTCAGGCCAAGCGTCGAAATGATTGAGCACATCTTCAATGCGATCGGCTCCGAAACTGATGCCAACTCCGCTCATGCCTTCCCAACCAAAAATGCCTGTCAAATCCGCATAGCGACCTCCTCCACAAATGCTTCCCACTGGTGCGGAATCTACGACCACCTCAAAAATGGCGCCTGTGTAGTAATCCAGCCCGCGAGCCAACAGGGGGTCGATTCGAATGGACTCAGGCTTCACGCCCATGGCTTGCGCGCGTTCCAACAACGCTCTCATATCCTCCAAGCCCTGCTCGGCCTCTGCCCTTCCATCGCAACGTCGCGCCAATTCCTCCCATTGAATACCCTCGGCATTGGATGCCCGAAGAGTCACAAGGCCCTTCATCGCTTCCTGAACCCCCTCAGACAATCCTCGATCAGCCAACTCTCGAATCACCCCTTCTACACCCACTTTGTCGAGTTTATCGACGGCCACGGTCCAATCTTGGAACTGGTCTTCATTCACACCAATCGATCCAGCGAGGGCCTGAAGAATGCGGCGGTCGTTCACCACAATCCGATAACCCGGCACACCCAAGGCGGTCAGTGCTTCATCAAAGATTTGGACCAAATCAAGCTCGCACAGGGTGCTCTCTGACCCGATGATGTCGCAATCGCACTGGGTAAATTCCTGATACCGCCCCTTTCCTGGTCTGTCACCGCGCCACACGTTTTGGATTTGGTAACGCCTGAATGGAAAGGTGAGGTCGTTGCGATTCATCACCACAAATCGTGCAAATGGCACCGTGAGATCATAACGCAACGCCTTCTTGCTGATGGAAGCCGTCAGTCCCTTGCTGTCCTTCGCCGCCAATGCCCCTTCGTCGGCCTTGGCCAGGTAATCGCCGTTGTTGAGAATTTTAAAAATGAGTTGATCTCCCTCCTCTCCGTATTTCCCAGTCAGGGTCGAAAGGTTTTCAAATGAAGGCGTTTGGATGGGCACGAAGCCGTGACGCTCAAACACGTCGCGCAAGGTGTCAAACATCCATTGTCGACGAACCATGGCTTGCGGGCCAAAGTCTCGGGTGCCTTTGGGGATGGAAGGTTTGCTCATCGTGGGCAAAAATAGCCCTGAATCGTCAGCGCTTCAGGCGACGACGGTACTGAATGAACAAGACGACAATCAGGATGGCGACCGGAATGAAAATCATGTTTCCCATGGCGTGAAACTACGGCCCAATGTCAGCCTAGGCGCGTTCACAAGGCACCTTATTTTTGTGGCATGCTGAAAGCCACTCCCATTCACACGTTTCGTGGTCATCAAGGGGCCGTGTATGACGTGGCATGGCATCCTGGATGGCAGCAATGGTTGTCTGCGGGCGGAGATGGAATTTTGGCTCTCTGGACCGACGGGGTCGACGATGCAACGGCACTCGCCCAACACAGCGCGGCCTTTTTTTCAGTCAGTGCGTGGGGTCCGGATCATGTGGTAGGCGGAAATTCGACGGGTGAATTGATGTGGTTAGGTCGTGGCGAATCGCGCAACTTGACTGCGCACAAAGCCCCCATCTACGCCCTGCATGCTTGCAACGACCAAACCCTTGTGGCCGGCGATGGCGAGGGAGTGGTCACGATGTGGCACCTTCCATCCCAAGGCATTCCCATCTTGAAAGGCAAGATCGCCACGGGATTGGGCAAAATCAGGCATTTTGGCCCACATCCCCTTGGCACGTTGATGGCAACTGGGTCCGGGGCCTGGGCGGTGCTGAGCCCTGAAGGAACGATCTTGGAGAGCCATGTGGTTCATCGTCGGGCCTGTTACTGGGCGTGGTGGCATCCACAGAAACAGGCTGTACTGAGCACGGGACAAGACGGTGAATTGATTGTCACCCATCACGGCTCGCCCCTCTTGCATTTGTCCATCCATCAAAGTGCAGTCTACAGAGGCTTGGTGTTTGGCGACACGCTTTGGACCGCAAGTCGCGACAAAAGCATCAAGGCATGGAATGTCCAAACCCTTGAAATCAAATCGCGGAAAGACATCGCACATGCCCGTTCGGTGAACGCCATGGCCTTGGGAGGCCTTCACGGGGATGTCTTGGTCACCGGAAGTGACGACAAATCCATCAAGGTTTGGGGTCCTTTGGGATTGGAAGGCCCGGCATAGGCGGATGTCACCACCGTATGGGGATCTCACCCCATGCCTGCAAAGCCCTGTTGGCGGCGGAAAATGGTCGGCTTCCCTGGAATCCCCGGTATGCAGACAACGGACTGGGGTGACTTGACCTTAACACCACATCCTGACTCCGATCGACACCAGAATCCAACCACATCTGGACCAAGCTGGCATGGAGGTTCTGTGCTGGCTTGCCCCACAGGATCCAAACGAGGTGCGGCCTAGCTTTGGCGGCGTGAATCAACACGTTGCGCGTGACTGACTCCCACCCCATGGCTTGGTGGGCTCCTGCCTGTCCCAGGGTCGTGGTCAACACGGTGTTGAGAAGCAAGACCCCTTGCATCGCCCAATCGGATAGGTCGTCGGAACGGAGTGGGTCGGAGCCCACGTCCGCTGCGCATTCTTCCAGAATGTTGCGCAGCGACGGCGGGCGACGCAACCCCGGCCTCCCTACACTGAAGGCCAAACCATGGGCTTGGCCTTGCCCATGGTAGGGATCCTGACCCAGAATCACAACCCTCACCTCATGCGGTGACAACCCTTCAAGGGCACCCCAAATCTGATGTCGGGCAGGGCACAACATGCCGTGTTGATCCGCCTGCTCCAACGCCTCGACCAACCCATGAGGGACGCGCTCTTCAACAAGCCCACCACACCACGTCGGGATCGCGCATCTCCAGGGTTCTGGGGGCAATGTGGAAAACCTCTTGAGAGCTCCTTGGCCACTCGCTTTCATTCCGCCAATCTAGGCGGTATTTTTGCGCTTTCCCAAACGCACCATGACCGAAGCCATTCCCATGCACCAAGCCCTGATCGACCGATTGAACTCCAAGAAGGGCAAGGAGCTTTATGGGTACCAGGCCGATGCGATTGAGACCATGATGTCTCGGATTCGGAAATTTCCCACGGAATACAACCTGCTGTATCAGTTGCCCACGGGAGGAGGGAAAACGGTGATTTTTTCAGAGTTGGCGAAGCGGTACATCCTTGAAACGGGAAAACGCGTGCTCATTTTGACCCACCGCATCGAGCTTTTGGGCCAAACCTCTTCGATGCTCACGGACATTGGAGTTCCCAACAAGATCATCAACAGCAAGGTCAAAGAAATGGCCGATAGCGAAGACCATTGGTGCTATGTCGCCATGGTTGAGACCTTGAACAACCGACTCAATGACGAGCGAATTGAGTTCGAAAACCTAGGCATTGTGGTCGTTGACGAGGCGCACTACAACAGCTTTCGCAAGCTGTTCAAGCATTTCGAAAACCAGGTCATTCTCGGTGTCACGGCCACGCCGCTTTCAAGCAACATCAAGTTGCCTCTCTACGACAACTACGCTGAACTCATCGTGGGTGAGTCGATCTCAAGTTTGGTCGATCAAGGCTTTTTGGCAAGAGCCAGCACCTACAGCTACGACGTGAATCTGCGGGCACTGAAAGTGGGAATCAACGGGGATTACACCGTGAGTTCCTCCGAGCGTTTGTACGGGAATTTTTTGATGCAAGAAAAGTTGTTGTACGCCTACGAGGAAAAGGCCAAGGGAACCAAGACCTTGATCTTCAACAACGGAATCAACACGTCCAAGCAAGTGCAGGCGATGTTTGCGGAGGAGGGCTATCCATGCATGCACCTCGACAACACCCACAGCGAGAAGGAACGGTCGGATATTTTGGAGTGGTTCCACAAAACACCCGACGCCGTGCTATCGTCCGTGTCCATTTTGACCACGGGATTCGACGAGCCCACGGTGGAAACCATCATCCTGAATCGCGCGACGAAGTCTCTGACCCTCTATCACCAAATGATCGGTCGAGGTTCAAGGGTGCTCAGCCATAAAAAGGAATTCACCGTGATTGATTTGGGAAACAATGCTCGTCGGTTTGGGCTTTGGGATGCCCACATCAACTGGCATGACATTTTCAAATCTCCCCAGTCATACATCGACGGTCTGTACACAGATGAGGAAATCGAGAATGAGTTTGTCTTTGAAATGCCTGATGAATTGGCACCGCGGTTTGCGGGAGGGCCAGAAACGGAGTTTGACATGGCTGAAGCGTACCTCGAAGTGACGCGAGCCGGTTTGCGTCCGAAGGATGCCATCAAACGAAGCATTGATCAGCACGTGGCCATCATTCACTACGCTGCGGAGGATTTTTGGGATGCCTCTGAACTGGTGGATTTGTTGGCGGATGACATCAAGTTCCGTGTGAAACAGTATTCCAAGTGCATTGCCAAGGCCACGGAGAATTACCGGAATTGGTTGCAGGAAGAATACACGCGCAATTTGAAAACCGCGCTGCGAAACGCTTTCCTGACCGAGGAATAAGGCCCTGCTCTCCATCCTCTCATGAACAAGGGGATACACGCAACAATCCGGGGTGCACGCCCACAAAGTTCTGTCCACCAAACCCAGGCTCCTGAGCCCATCCTGTGTAGTTTTCGCATTGATGGGGATGGTCGTTTTCTTCATTGGACTCGTGGGTCTTTGCCTCGGATGGCTGGCTGATCGAGCTTGGTCAGCGGGTGCTCCAAGCCCACAGCCGACCTCCCCAATTGACCCATCCTCGGATGAATTTGGCATCCAAGGCACGGGCATCGTTTCATCCTCACACTCGGCTCAAGAGCCTCCCAAGGAGTGGCTCGAACGTCACCAACAGTTGCAGTCCCAATGGGCATTGGCTCATCGCCGTTCCCAGATTTCTCGAGAACGCCAAATTCTCAAGTCGCGAGGGCTGCACCTTCACCTCAGCCCGCACTTCATGTTCAATGCTTTGACCAGCGTTCAATGGCTTTGGTCAAGAAACCAAGGTCAGCGGGCCTTGGCCAGTTTCCAATCGTTCATGGAGTTGTGGAACGCTCTATGGATGAATGCAGACCAAACAACTCACTCCATCGGGGCGGAAATTGAAGCCCTTGGCAAATACCTCGACTTGGAGAACCAAAGAATCGCTCAACGAGTCGAGGTGCAGTGGGACATTGATCCCTCCCTGGACACGTCGCTTCACATCCCCGTCTTGTTGTGCCAACCCATTCTCGAAAACGCCATTTGGCATGGGTTTTCAAAGATGGCAGAGAACCAAGTCACACCCCTGCTGTCCATCCAATGGCAAGCCCTTCCTCCACGACAAGGGACGCCTTGGATTGCAATCACCATCCTTGACAACGGCTCCGGATTGCCCACCGATCTAGGTCGGGTCCATAAGCATGGGGATGACCTTTCAACTCGGGCTCAACCGGCACAAGCATGTGGTCATCGGTCGCACGGCATGGAACTGCTGAGAGAATCGCTTTCCACGACTCACAAACACGCGCAACTGGAGTTGACGAGGGCCAACGCGCCCTGGTCCACCCAAGCATGCATCACTCTACCCGGCGTGAGGCCAAAGGTTTGAGCTCAGGCAACCTCGGCGATGGCGCCGCATCCCAGCTTCCAGTCAAACCCTCGAGGTGGTCGAGCCATCCAACCGCCGCAATCATGGCCGCATTGTCCGTGCAATAAGCCATGGGTGGGATGTGTACTGTCCACCCCTCCTGAGCCTCCGCCTTCCGAAGCGCCTCGCGAAGGCCTGAATTGGCACTGACACCGCCTGCGATAGCCACTTCACTTATTCCTTCTCTCAGGACAGCTTCTCGGAGTTTGTCCATCAACATCTCCACGACTGTCGCCTGAACAGATGCACACAAATCCACTTTGTTCTGTTCGACGAAGTCCGGATTGCGCGCAACCTCTTTTTGCAGGAATTGCAACACTTGAGTTTTGAGTCCGCTGAAACTCCATTGCAAACCTTCCACACGTGGTTTGGTGAATGAAAAGGCCGTCGGGTTGCCCTCCTTCGCCAATGTGTCTACCAGCGGGCCTCCGGGATAAGGAAGCCCCATCAGTTTGGCCACCTTGTCAAACGCTTCACCTGCGGCATCATCCAACGTTTGGCCCAAGACCACCATGTCCGAGGGGGAATTGACACGCACCAACTGGGTGTGACCCCCTGAAACCGTGAGGCAAAGGAAGGGGAAATTGGGCGTGGGTCCGGGTTCCAACACGTGGGCCAAAATATGGGCTCTCATGTGATGAACTGGAATGGTCGGCAAGCCGTGCGCCCATGCAAAGGCTTTGGCAAAGGACGTCCCGACGTGCAGGGATCCTTGCAAGCCCGGTCCCAACGTGTAGGCCACGGCGTCCAATTCATGCGCTTGAACTCCGGCCTTGTCGAGAGCCGCCTGAACCACGGGTTGGATTTTGGCCAAATGGGCCCGAGATGCCCATTCAGGGACCACACCGCCAACCTCAGCGTGCAGTGCCTGATTGGCCACCACATTGCTCAACACCTGGCTCCCGCGAATCACGGCTGCCGACGTGTCATCACAAGACGATTCAATTCCCAAAATCAACGAATCTTCCATAGCGAGCATTGCCGGCAAAAATACATCCCACGCCGCACCGCACTATCTTCGAGAGCCGTTTCGCACACCCCACGTTGGTCTTCCCATTCCCTTCATGTCACGCTCAACCACGACATCGCATCCAAGGTCAAAGTCCAGATTGGCCTTGTGGGGTGGCTTGACCGTTCTGATGGTGGGAAGCGTGGTTGCGCTTTGGTGGAGTCGACATGCATGGATGGTTCATGCAGTGAACGGCATCTCCCATCAACTGGAGTTGGGCATTCATGTGGAGAACCTTGAAATCCATGCTTTTCCTTGGAGCGGACGAGCAGGAGCTGTTGAATGGGCCTTGCCGGGCGGAATGGACACCTTGTGGATTCAGGGATTGAATGTGAATCGTTTGGGCCACGAGGACGAAATCTGGAGTGTGGGAGATGTTCACGTGGAATCGCTCCGCATGCTCATCCACACGGACCCCACATCCGACAACGCGCAGGACGAGAGCACCTCAAAACTTCAAGGATTGTCGGAAGTCACAGCCTCTCTGCCCCATCTGACCTTCAACACACTGACTTGGGACACCTTGGAATTGTGGCACGAGGAGGCGGGTACGCTCATGCTGTGGGCTGGTGACCTGCGATCGGGAAAGATTGCCCAGGACACGTTGTCCGTGAATCTGCTGGCATGGGACTCCGGCCACTACGCATCCGATCATCCCTCCCTGGACATCGCGTTGGACCGAAGTGAACTGGAGATCCATATGCAAGGGCGGGAATGGCAATTGAAAAGTCCTGGGCTGAATATGCCCGGTTTTCATGCGGAAGGCTCGCTTTCGTGGCCCTTGCAGTTTGCCGAGGGACGGATGGACATTGGATGGAAAGATGCATCGCCTTGGGTGGAAGCGGTTGGCGGAGAGGCCTTGGGCTTCTTGGAATTGTTGCAGGGAGACACCACCACCGCCATTTGGGACCAAACAAACGGCAACTGGACCGCCCATGTGCACGGTCCATCTTGGATCGAAGCTCAGGCTGATGGACGCGACGGACACTGGTCAGTGAACGCTTCAGTGACATGGCCCAAGGATCTGCTTGCGTTGTTCCAACTCCCCGAATGGATGCGGGAAACGCGCGTGTGGAATGTCCTTGCCGAGGGCGATATGTTCAGTGATTCCTCAGCCTTCTCCGGAAAATCAGGGGGTTCCAATGTGTCGATGAACAGCCCGTCTGACGTCCTTTCGGGAAGATTGGAGTGGACCGTGGATGACCGACTTGTCATGACCACGGACATTCACTACCTGGACCAATTCCAACTTCAAAGCGGCCAACTGCAAGGGGAAGCATCGGTCCAACTGCACCACTGGCCCGGATGGTTGGATTCCCCCGGCGATGAGCTTTCCTTCCTGGTTTCTGGACATTCAGATTCGCTGAATTGGCAACTGAACCAGCGATCACGCTGGGGACAAGGCCATGGTCATGGCACGTGGATGGACTCAGTGTTCACCTGCGATGTGCACGTTCAGGAGGCAAGATGGGATGCCCAAGGCAAGCCTTGGAAAGGCACGTTGAAGGGGTCGGGTGTTTGGGGTGCCACGACCTTGCGCTGGGATGCCACGTCACGAAGTCCCCAATGGGACAACGAGGCGCTGTCTTTTCGAGTCAGCCTGCCTCTTGACGAGGGACGATGGAGAATGACTTTGGAAGGTGCCGGAATTCATGCCGAAGCCTCGAGCAGCGCCTCTTGGAACGAACTCGCGTCACACGGTCATGATTTGGTGCATCGCCTGCACAAGGGGCCCCTTCCCGACGCGCATCTTGCCATGCAGTTGGATCGCGTTCCTTGGTTGACTCAATGGTTGGCACCTGGCCTTTCACTGGACGACACGTTGTATGCCTCCATTTCTTCGAGTCCCTCTCAACTCACAGGCCTTGTGGAGGTCAAATCATGGGGCCTTGGCGACATTTCTCTCGGCAAGACACAGTGTGTTGTGGATGGGTCACCCCATGAATTGTTCGCCAATGCATTTGTAGAGTCAGGAGAACATGGACCCTCGTGGCTTCCCATGCATACGGCCGTGGATATCCGAGCTGATACCGCTTGGGCCTTTGATGTTGGTTGGACGATGACCAACACCCCTGCCGCCTCTTGGTCGCTCGAAGCCATCCCGCCAAGGAAATCTGGTGGGATTGAACATCCATGGGACATGATCATTCATCGGGGTGAGGTACCTCTTTCCTACGGCTCTTTGACCATGACTGGCACCCCCATTCTATGGTCCCTTCAAGACCATGGTCTCCCACCTCAATGGACCATGGCCGGATTGGGGGGTGAAGTCGACTTTTCATTGTCCGAATCCGCATCGTCGATGGCCCTGACCGTGGAAGGTGCCTTTCCTCGAATCCAAGAGCATCTCCCTCAAGAATGGTTCCCGGTCACCGTCGAGAACACTGAAATTAGGGGTCACTTCCCCCTCGATCGGTTTGAAGAGGGCTACGCACAAATCCGATGCACGGACGCCGTTTGGAACACCATTCACAGCCCGACCACCACATTGATCCTCGCGATGCGCGGTGGCCAATTGGCATCCAATTTCCAATCGAGGATGCGTGCAGGAAACAGTCAGGAACAGGGAGTCGTCACCGGCCAAGCCACGTGGGACCTCGCCCAGAATGAACTCCAATCTCTCCAAGCGACAGGTCGCATGCTCCCCCTGGCATGGATCCAGTCCTTTGTCGACAGCGCAGATGCGAGGGTCGAAGGAACCTTCGAGATTGAAGATCTTCACATGTGGGGCAAGCTCGACGCACTCAACGTCCAAGGGACCGGCCGCGTCCTCGACGTTCGATGTGAGGTCCCGGGATTGGGAACCCATTTCTCAGCACAAGGCGACCTGTTGATTGAAACCCAGGATGTCACATTGAAGGACTGGCGGCTTCGCGATGCCCGAGGTAAGGAAGTCCGCTTGTCGGGAGCGGCCTTCCAAGATGAAGATGGATGGAACCTCAACCTCGGTTGCAGTGACTTCACCCAGGATTTGTTGATCATGGACCTCCCCTACAATCCGGAATACGCGGTATACGGTACCTTGCTGGCCCGTGGTGATTTGGACTTCAACGTGTTTGACCATCAGATGCTTTTGGTGGCCGACGTCATCGTCGATGCACCCACAGAATTCAACCTTTCGCTCGTCTCGGGCTCCACATCGAATTGGGGTGACGTCGTTCGATTTGTCACACCTGAAACCCCTTCAGCCGCAGCTTTGCCTGAAGAAGACCAATGGGGTTTGCGGATGGAGATGAATCTCGATGTCAAAAAAGGCGCCAAGGCCAAACTGATCACCGACGAACTCACAGGAGCCAGCATTGTGGGTCGCACCATGGGCAATCTCTCCTATGTTTTGGAAGATTGGGAACGGATGGAATTGCGAGGCGAATTGGAGGTGGTGGAGGGCACCTACGACTTTGCCTTGGGACAATGGATCAAAAAGAAATTCATTGCCCAGCCCGGGGGGCGGTTGCGCTGGGATGGCGACCCTTACAATGGATCGCTGGATCTTGATGCAATCTTTCAAACCCGCGCCAACATCGCACCGATGATTGGGACGACCAACGGAGGGCGACAAATGGAAGCAGTGGATGTCATTTTGCATCTCAACGGCCCCATGCTTCGTCCCCAGATTTCGTTTGACCTGGATCTTCCAAGGACGGATGCCATCTCTCGGGATGCATTTGCAAGCGCCCTGATGGATGAAAGCGAACAAACGAGTCAGGCCATTGCTCTGCTTAGTTTGCAAGAATTCATTCCTCAACAGGTCAACACCTTGCAACTCGGTGCTTCGGGTCTTCAAGACAACAGTGTCGATGTTCTGACATCCCAACTTTCAGGCTGGCTCAGTCGCATCAATGACGACCTTGAGATCGGTGTGAGCTACGACCCGAGTCAAGGAGATGCGTCCACGGCAGCCGCCAATCAAGACGCTCTGCAACTTGCGATGAAGGCAACCCTGCTCAATGACCAACTCGAAATTGAGGGTTCTTTTGGCACACGTGATTTGACCCAGGAATCCCTCACGGCCACGCATCTTCAAGACTTGCGCGTCTTGTACCATTTGAACGAGGAGCAATCTGTTCAACTGACGGGCTTTTCAGAATCTCAATCCTCCATCACGCAAGGCGCCAATTCGACGACACAAGGCGTTGGCATCCGATGGCACCGATCCTTTGCATGGCCATGGCAGCGACCTGATACGCTGAGAACTGAATGACGGACTGAACACAAGCTTCCACCAGAACCGATTCCCGGCCAAGAATCCCGACCGAGAATCCCGACCGAGAATCCCAAGGAGATTCACATGGCGTCGGTCATTTCTCTGGCCACTTCCTCGGTGTTCACCCTCGATTCTACGTGTCGAAGCCAACAATCTTGCAACCATCCCTTCGCCACTTGAGGATTTCTGAAAACGCGAAACGGTATGTCTGACGAGAAAAACATCCATCGAATGCGATGCTTCAATGCCGTAATTCCGGAAGGAACAACCACGGCCCTGGCGACCACTTGGGCCATGCACTCCTCACCCATCCAGATGCGGAGCGCTTCTTGATCCATCATGTCGATGTTGCTTGGAACCAAATGAAGCACGACACCTCGGTGATCCGGACACAACTCTCTGCGGTCTTGTTCGACTCGCATCGCCGTGGTCACATCCAGGATTTGCCTGGGATTGTGCTCGATTGTGCACATGCCAGAAGACCACGAAAAGTGCGCTCGCTCATTGTTGCATGTCAATGCGTGTTCCATGACGTCCAAATTGCATCAAGCCAAGGAAAGCTCATAGGTCAGGCTTGAAAACATGTCCACACCTGCTTTGTGGAGAAGCGCCGCCACAACGTTCCTTCCAGAAACGCTCTGATTGCGCGTGAAAAGTCAACCTTCTTCTCCCCCAAGAACCCAGCCCCCGTTTCTGATCAATCGCAGTAAAAGTCACTGATGGGGCTTGGAGAACAGAAGTTCAGCGGTGCCGTCAAATCACCTTCTTGCAGGTGTTGCATGGTTTGTTTGGTGTAGCCCAAATCATACACCCCAAAAGTGGTTCGAGAGCCCCACAAACCGATTCCACCCTCAATGTTGGTCCACAGCGGACGATCTTGAACAATGCTGTTGGTCGTCTCGTTGACGTCGAGGTAAATGGCCAAATCTTGGTTCGCCACCTGAAGAACAAAATCAAAGGCGAGTTCCTTTTGAACTGCCTGACTGTATCGTCCAAGCACACGACGAATGCGGGGATTGGCCTCGAGCCGAGAAGCCATTTCTGAGTAGAAACGCTCTCCATCAAATGTGACTTCCACTTGGGCGAAATCAGAAATGGATGTGACATCTCGCGTACCCAGAGGTATACTCATGACCCTTGATTTGACACTGTCCAAGAGTGTCAGGGCATCGTCCGCATAAAAACGCTCCTCGTAATGAACGCGAAGGGTCGCTGAGTACAAACTTGCCCCTGGGCTGACGTCCCAATTGAATGGGATTTGGCCGTAGTTGGGCACACCGCTGTTCACTGTGGCAAAACCCATTGGGAACCCTTGCAAATTGGGTCCCGATGGTGGGTAATTGATTCCTCCCACAATGGACTCCACCATGGATGTGACAGCTTGGATTTCGCTTCCATCGGGCAACGTCATTCTCAACTGGTAGAGCATGTCATCACGAAGGTTGCCCCCTGAACCGTCCGCAGTGGCAGCGAAATACACCCTGTGGTAGGGACTGAAAAACACCCCATCCTCGCTTTTGGTCTCCAAAAGCGTGTCCCGCAGCACCCAACTACGCCCGGTCGGAACCTCGTTGCCGAGCACCTCGCCTGTTCCAGAGGGAATCAACTCATGAATGGAGGCAATCAACGATCCCGCCGGATACTCACTGCTGTCCGGAATTTGCGCTGCCAACAGCTGGTTTCCTTCCCCGAGCCAGGTCCTGTTGATACGAACCCATTGGGTGTCGGCTTCCACCTCCAACAATCCATACACAACAGGGATGCTGTCGTACGGGGCCGTGAGGTCAACCTCTGTTTTGCACCCCCACCACCCCACCATGGACATGACCATCACAAGGGCACATGCCATCCAACCTTGTCTCCCCGTGTATTGTGGTTTGAATTGCGAAGTCTTTGTCATGGGCGCAAAAATACAAGACCTCGGTCAGTGGCTTCCATCCAATCCGAGCAGAAATGCCAAAGTATCCACTCCGTCCGCGTGATCAGTCAAGGTGGGGCATTGATTCTCTCCCATCTCCGCCGTTCGGAGTCCGGCGTCGTGGAGTGACCTCATCAATTCTGAATGGGGTCTGAGGGTCACAACCTGGATTTGGTCTTTCACTTCAGCCAGCCGATTCACCACGGAGGAAGCCTCGCGATAGCGCTCGATGAACAAGGTGCCAATGGGAGACACCAAGGCTTCATCCTCCTTCACCAACAGGAATCCATTCTCGACGAGATTTTCGTCGTTCAAGAGCCAAACAGCCTTGTGATAATCGTAATTGTTCGCATACTTGGCATGGTTGCCTAGGTGCCCCCACGACATCCACTGGGCAAAACAACGATTCAAGTCAAAATCCTCAGGGAGGTACAACTTTGTCACGCTGCGACACCCCATCCCAAAATGAGCAAAGATGTCGTTACCAAGGGCTTGAAGAGATTCTGGAGACTCCAAACCATCCAGCACGGCCACACTCGTTCTTTGCCCTCGAAACACATGGGGGAGATGACCAAAATAGGCTTTGAAGTATCGGCTCGTGTTGCGGCTGCCCGTGGCAACGATGGCGTCCATGCCTTTCACCATGCCGTCGTGAAAGGTCACGGCAGTGGACACGTATTCGTTCAAATCCGCCCAGCGGGAAACGACCCAACGAGGCAAGACAGCGTCGTCGCTAGACAGTTTGACATGGACTTCATGCCCTGCGACCACGCCTGCCACAATGTCTGAGAGCCCCACGAGTGGGAGATTGCCTGCCAAAATCAAGCCCAATCTTTTCCCGCTCGATTGGCCAGGAAAGGTCTTCCCCGACGTCCACGCCTCGACCCCTGCCTCGGTCAACGCCTGGCCGTGCGCCCTGAGCGCCATCCCGACATTCTCACGCGTGAACCACGCGTTTTGTGCTTCTGCCATTTGCAGAACATCATGATTCGACACGGCATCTTCACGCAACCACGATCCGAGTTGAACAAGGGACGAGAGGAGTTTGTTGGCGTTGTACATTTGTTCTCCAAAGGTATTTGCCCATGGCCATCATGATCACAGACGAATGCATCAATTGTGGTGCATGCGAACCCGAATGTCCCAACAACGCCATCTATGAAGGAGGCGCAACTTGGCGGTTTGCGGACGGCACGGGCTTTCAAGGCGTTGGGTCGCATCCCACAGCGGGAGAAGTCCGCGCCGAGGAAGAGCACGACGCGGGTCACCCCGATTTGTACTACATCGTCTCAGACAAATGCACCGAATGCGTGGGCTTTCACGATGAGCCCCAATGCGCGGCCGTGTGTCCGGTGGACTGTTGTGTGGACGACCCTGATCATCGGGAATCCGAAGACCAGCTCTTGGCCAAAAAAGCATTCATGCACTTGTAAGAATTCGGGGTGATGCTGCGTTCAACCCCCATGAAGCTTTCCCTCCTGCTTGGGTTGTTCTTGGAATGCCTGTGGATTCTTCCATCACACAGCATCGCCCAAACCCCTGAACTGGCGCGCGCCAAGGCGACCTACGATGCCCTTCGCAAGGCAAGCAATGAAATGGATCGAATGGCGCTTCATGGCCAGTTGCAGTCGCTTTGGTCGGAGGCCCTTGAGGCTGGAGGGGTGTTGGACGTGAGCTGGGAAGATTGGGAACAGGCGGTGGTTGATTTGGGAGAAGGTCCGGACCGGCTGGTGGTTTTGACGTGGAATGTGGAAAAAGACAACCGAACCCATGTGTATGGCGGTTGGATTCTGATGGCCAATCCAAACAACCAAGAGCGAGGCTATGACTACGTCATGTTGTCTCATGATCCTGCACACAACCCGGAAGATGCCGCGCGCATGTACAGGCATGATAGCTGGCAAGGAGGGCTCTATTACGATGGCATCCTCACCTTTGACGGCAACCAACCCGTGTACACCTTGCTGGCATGGGACGGCGCCGATGCCCTGGTCACGAGGAAATGGGCTGAAACGATCGACGTTCGGAGAGGACGGGTCCGGTTGGGAACGCCGGCGTTTGAACTGCCAGAAGGACTTCGCAAGCGAATGGTGTTGACCTACCGAGATGCGGTTCAGGCCACCCTGACCTGGGAGCCTGAAAACATGCGCATTGTCATGGACCATCTCGCACCTGAAGAACCAAGCATGACGGGGCAATATGCCTTCTATGGACCTACCTTGAGTTACGACGCACTCGTTTGGAAGCGCGGCGCTTGGGTGTTTGAAGCCGACGTGCAGGTCATCAACCCCTCAAGTGGAAGTCCCAAAGAGTACCGCGACCCCTCCAAAGCTCGGCGCTCCCGACGCAATTGATGGCTCCCGGTGTGCGATTTTCTGTACCTTCAAGGCATGAATGTTGCACGCTGCATTGGTTCCGCCCTGCTGGTTGTTTGGGGCATGAATTCCCCTCTTGTTCAAGCCCAAAATTTGGACTCTGTCCTGACCAATCAACAGAAGTCAGGAGGTGAAATGATGACAGAACTCGTCCGTTTGACCATGGTGCCTTTGGCGGAAACGCCCATTCTCATGCGGGGCATGGCCTCGTTTGAATTTCAATCCAGAGGAAAGACGACCCTCGGTGAATTTCGCTGGAATGAGAACGACCAACTGCTTTGGACAGACGATGTGAGGCTGCGCTCTCAGATGTCCCTGTGGATGGAAGACCGAAAACTCGCTGCCTACAATTTGGAAACTCAACAGGGCTCCTTTTGGCCTGAAGCCATGATCGATGGCAGTGGCCTGTTGCCTTCAAGCTCGGAGCGAATCACGTTGAAGGCCTCCAAATCAGAATCCAACCTTGAATTTCGTGAATGGACTTGTCTTCCCCACGAAGGAAAATTGGACAAAGACCGGGTCGTGGTTTGGATGGCCGAAGAGGAAGTCGCTGGTTTTGATGCAGTCATGGCATCGGCCTATCGCGACGCATTCATGAAATGGGCTCGCCTGCGCGTTGGACACCCCGTTGTCCAACGAATGCTAATCACGGAGGGAATTCCCGTGGCTTTGTCTTGGGGAACCAAAGAGGGACTAACCTCACACATGAAGGTGATGGATCTGTCGACCAAAGCCCGGGTCGAGATCGACGCGCCCAACATCCTGATGCTGGTGCCAGGAAGGGACATCAACCAAGTCGCCCGGGAGTACAAGGATAAGATCAACGAAGGGCAGAACGCCCCCTTACCGCAAGATTGAACCATCGAAATGGAACCATCGAATCTCACTGAGGGCGTCCGATGAACACCTCGGTGGCACCTGATCCGTACTGACGCGGATCCGCATCGCGGTAGCTACAATCAGGATGGTCCTGCTCGAGAAGGGTTCGGATTTGATGACGAAGAACCCCTTGACCCACACCGTGAATGAAGACGATTCGGCGGAGGTGCTCGCGCTTGGCAATGTCCATCATTCGGTCAAAATGAGCCAACTGGATGGCCAGTTTGGCGCGATCTTCAAGGCCCTGTTGACTTTCCACGAGCTCGTGAATGTGCAGGTCCACCTCCATATGCGCATCGCGACGATTCACATTCGTGGCCTGGGCATTTCTGTAACGAACCTCAAACTCCCGTTGCAACTGGCGCATGCGCCTCTCTCCCACCTCTTGGGCCAAGATTTGCGCCAAATCAGGCACCCTGTCACCATATCGCTTGGCTTCTTCTGTGGGATCAGGGGCCGCGAGAAGTTCCGACACCTCCACGGTGCGGTCAAACCCGTCTTCATCGGTGACAACCACTGAATTTCCACGCACCTCCACCACACGGGCAGAGCCGACATCGTTGAGAAACTTAACACGTTGACCGGGTTGAAATGCCATGAGCGTGGAGGTTAATTGTTACGAAGGCTTGTTCTTGATCAGGCGTTGGGTTTGCACATCAGGCATTGGGTTTGCCAATTACCCATTGACAAGTAATGCCAAAACCCTGATGAAAGGGCCCCTCATCAAGCACTTGTTCGCACCTCGCGCACCACAGGACCTGAGCTTCATCACCCAAGTCATCCGGAATCGTCGTTTCGGAGAAAAGCATGTCGATTTCTTTGGGACCACCCGAGGTCAACCCCAATTGATCCTTGTGAAACCCTTCGGCAAGAAGCAACCCACCAGGCTTCACCCATGTCCAGGCTCTTCGGTGAAAATCGGCACGAATGGCGTGAGGCATGTGGGCAAAGACAAGGGCAACAACATCAAACTGCTCATGGGGCTCCACCGTCATGGCATCCCCCACAACCGCCTGAATCGCCACACCCCTTTGGGCAGCCAATGCATGTGATTTTTGAATTCCGACTTCGCTCGCGTCGAAGGTGCGAACACGCCATCCTTGTTCCGCAGCCCACACACCATTCCTACCTTCCCCATCGCATGGAAGGTAGATGGTCCCCGGTGTCCTCAGCGCCAGCTGACTAGCCAGGAACACATTGGGAAGGGTTCCATACACTGACGGGTGGGTTGCGTATCGTTGGTCCCATGCATTGCTCATGCATCAAAGTTCGCTTCCATGGGTCTACCTTGCGTATCCACAAGCGATAAAATGCAATCTCCAATCTCCATGTCTGTCACCCGCCTTTCAGCAGCTTCTCTCGCGTCTTCCTCTTGGTTCCTGGCTTTGATGGGAATGTTGTTTTGGCTGGGAACGGTCGGTGGAATGCCCAAGACCTTAGGTCAAACTTCCAGCGACAGCCTGCTCATCCGGGCTGCATTCGATGAGGCGCTGGCCCATGGCGAGGCCCATGAAAATTTGCGCTCCCTATGCAAGGACATCGGTCATCGCCTCAGCGGTTCTCCCCAGGCTACTGAAGCCATGGCATGGGGAGCGGAGGTGTTGCGCACATACGGCGCGGACGAAGTTCGCATCATGCCTGTGGTGGTGCCTTCATGGACACGCGGCAATGTGGCAGAGGCTTCGGCATCCTTTGTTTCAGACCTCGAATCACGAGGAAATGGCTCCTTGCCGAAGACCCGAAAAAAATCAATTTCGGAACCCACTTCCACCTCCGCTCCCATTCCTCTTCACATCACGGCCCTTGGAGGGTCCATCCCCACTCCTGACGATGGAGTTTTGGAAGGTCCATTGCTCGTGGTGAAAAACCTCGATGCTCTCGACACGCTCGATGCCACGGGCCACATCGTGCTGTTCAACCGAGCCATGGACCCCGTGCTGATTAACACGGGTGCGGCCTACGGAGGCGCGTTTGACCAACGCGGCCGTGGCGCCGTGGCTGCGGCCAAGGCCGGCGCCATCGGCGTGTTGGTCCGATCCCTGACCCATTCATTAGACACGCTGCCCCACACGGGGTCCATGAATTACGAAGACGGGGTCCCACGCATTCCAGCCGCGGCCATCTCTACGGTCGATGCCCGAATGTTGGCGGCTCATGCGGACGCTGGCGAACAAATTCGCGTCCGCATGCAATTGAATTGTCGCGATTTGGGAGAAGTCGAACAAGGAAATGTAATCGGCGTTTGGAAGGGCGCCGAACACCCCGATGAAATCATCACCCTCGGAGGACATCTCGATTCATGGGACATCGGAGAAGGAGCCCACGACGACGGCGCTGGCATTGTGCATACCTTGGAAACACTGCGCATCCTCAAAGCCATTGGATACCAGCCCAAGCACACCCTGCATTTTGTGCTGTTCATCAATGAAGAAAATGGCAACCGTGGCGGCATCACGTATGCTCAACAAGCTCGAGATGAGAGTACAGAGATTCACATTGCAGCCATGGAGTCAGATGCTGGTGGGTTTGTGCCACGTGGAGTTCGCATGGACGGAACCGATGATCAAGTGGCCTTGGTCAGGAGTTGGGAGTCGCTGTTTGAACCCTACAACCTCCACTATTTTGGTCGTGGAGGATCAGGGGTAGACATCGGCCCCCTCAAAGAACTGGAGCCTCGCCCCTTGCTCGTGGGATTGGTCCCTGATGGACAACGCTACTTTGATTTCCATCACAGCAGTCAGGACGTTTGGGAAAACGTTCACAAGCGAGAATTGGAACTTGGTGCGGCCACTTGCGCGGCCATGGTCATCATGCTCGACAAGAACTTGGGGCAGTAACACGAAGCGCGGCATGCCAATAGGCTCACTGCCAATCGACGATCCTGTCAAGGCATCCCCCCTCCCCAGCCCTTGAAGGTGGATGACCTCATGCGAAGTCTCCCATGCGAGGTCTCCCACACGAAGTCTCCAACCCCGTCACGCCATCGCTGAATAAGCGTTGAGCGATGTGGCAATGAGCAACCACACCACGTAGGGTGCAATGCACCATCGCCACCAGAGCTGGGTTCTTGGGAGCTTGGGGGAGCGTGGAGGAGCTGTTTGGATTGCCAAACTGACCACCACCACAAAAAGAGCCAAGATGACTGCAAGGGCAAGCCACACCTGATGCCACAGGAAGAAGACGGGATTCCAAGCGACGTTGAGCACCCAAGACAGGACAAACGTGCGGGTCACCTTGATTCGTTGGCCATGGGATGTCCACGCTCCGGCCATGAACAAACTCAATCCGACCATCACGGTGGTCCAAGCTGCCCCAAACACCCATCCCGGTGGAGTCCACGGCGCCTGCGGGAGTTCCGCATACCAATTCGACTGAACGCCAGGGCCGGTGAAGACCCCACCAAGTCCGAGCCCCGCGAAGTTGAGAATGCCAAACAACAAGGCCACCAGTCCAAATGATTTCATGCCCGAAGTTTACGTCAATCCTTCCGTCCATCGCTTGAGCTGCGCTCAGACTCCGTCCGCAAAGAAAAAAGCCCGATTGCTGTTCGCAATCGAGCTTCTTTCGTGACCCTGTAGGGATTCGAACCCCAAACCTCCTCATCCGTAGTGAGGTGCTCTATCCAGTTGAGCTACAGAGCCGATTCGACGACCACTGGGGCCAATCGGGGGGCAAAGATAGACAGGCTTGTTCAGCCACCAAATCCCTGCGACCAAATCTCTTGAAAAAAAGAAATCCGCACCGACCTGGTCCACTGTGTTGCCACAATGTTCCGCGCTGGCCGGTGCGGATCCTCCAGGCTCCTCTCCTTCTTGTGGTTGGATTGGAACACCCTTCCGCCTTTCGACTTTCGGGCCACATGCGTTTCCGCATCTGCTGGGCCTTCGAGGGACTCCTGCCGATATCCACCCACACGAGGTGGGTTGATCACGAGTTGTTCACGGTCCACATGGTGGGAAAGCTTACGCTCTCGGACCCTCCTCTCCAGCAAAGCCTTCGAGGAAACACTCGGCAAAACCAAGTGTCTGTGGCGTGCTCCGGTTCCTTTTCAAGAACACCGGTGTTCATCGCCCTTTGGCTTCCGACACTCTCCGAGGAGGTTGTCGGTGGAATGCAGCTCGCACCAATTTGACTTGCGTCTCCTTGTGTCCGTCTGCCTTCCGACGCATGCACCGCTGCGCATCGTCCACAAAGATCTTTCGAGGACTCAGTCGGTTCCCCTTCTTCGTCTGGTCACTTGCCTTTCGGCAATCTTCCCACCTCATCGGTGGTCCTTCATCCCTAAGTCCCTCGTGGTCTTTCAACTCGGTTGGGTGGTTCAGGGTGTCGGTTTGACCTCCTTGCTGACACAAAGAAGGCACAGAAAAAGCAGCGTCCCAAGAAAAAAGCAAATCTGAAATTCACACCGTATCAACCACAGTTACAAACAATTGTGTAAAACCTGGGGAGGTGCGGATGAAGGTTTCTCACACCCTGCATCAAGCGCCGCAAAGATACGGCAAGCACTTGCCATTGATGACATGAAGCCCAGGAAAACCGGTGGACAAAGGCGCACCCTCAACAAGAGATGCACATCACAAAACACAGAAGGATCGGATGCCTGTGCCTCTGGCTCAGGCTCGGAAGAACCTCAGGCTGACCGTGGCTGGCAAACGGCTGGGGAACGTGCGACTGACTTCTGGGGCCATGGTAAGACCTGCCTCCTCAGCCATGGCATCGAACACGGGAATCTCCACGATGTATTGGTCTGAATACCCATGGGTGGCATCGTATGCAGTGGCCGGAAGCTTGCCCTGCAAGGCACAGGCGTCCATGGGGTCCACAGTGTGCAATTCAATCATCAGCAGTCCATGCTGGGCCACATAGGGTGACCACTTCATCAAGTGCTCCTTGAGGCTTTGTTCCACATCACGCAGCTTCAAACGTTGGCCTCTGAAGGCATAAGCACCGGTGGTGGTTGGAATTTCCGGTCTGTGAACAAGCGGGACGTTGTACACACGGTTGTGATCGAGAAAAGACCGAACATTCATCAAATCGCTCAATCTCACTCGGTGCATTTCGAACAGGTCCAAAGCAAGTTGATCGGGATCTCCGATGTCGCCCCACAAAAAATGACCTTTGACCCCCTTGTGCATGAAATGATCAGCAGTCGCCACGAGTGCCTCTTGGTTAAAGTCAGCACCGACGAGCATCAGAGGATGGGTGTCAAGGTGCTTGCCACGGAGTGTATGACGAGCGATGAATTCGTGAAGGTGGAGAAGCAAAGCACCGTTGCCGCATCCCATGTCGCAAAGACCCTTGGGCTGAGAATCCAGAGGCTGGTCGAAGACGCCCCTGACCACTTCGTCCAAGTGCTTGAAATATGCCTTGTGCGCTCCCCCGGAGCCCCACACATTCAGTGTCCGATCCACGTGGATTTCAGCCTCACCAGGCTCTGTGCGCCACAGCCACTTGCCATCGCCAAGGAGCAATTCCTTGGCCCACAAAAAGGTTTGTGTGTACGACGTTGTGACGCCATAAGCTGCGGCACGTTCCACAAAGAAGGCCCCGAGTTCCGTCCCTGACCAACCCAGGGCATCACTGAGTCTCCACCAAGCCTCCTGTTTGGTGGGATGCAATTTGGTCAAGGCACGTTCCAAATCGCCGGTGGTCATCATGGGGTCGGTCCCGAAGGCCGTGCCCAGCGTGACCAACCATGGAGCAACCATCGCACCTTCCACGTGCAAGGTCATGCGCTGCGCCAAACCTTCAGGCGCACCTTCAGGCAGCAACCCCAACTCTTTCCATGTCTCGCGCATCGTCAAAAACTCATCCAAAACCCATGCACACTCCGCTGAGAAAGGTTCCATCGGATGGTTCCATGAGCCCACGACCAATTCCAACCACTTCCGCCCTACACCATAAGCCTCTCGATGCTGTGCCCAATGGGCCACATCCGTCGTTTTGAGCGGCGTGTATGTGATTTTGTCCTCCCCCCGCAAGGCCTCCACGATGCCTTGGGAACAAAGCATGCGCAAGCCAACGTTCAAATAGCCAGCATTGGCACCGTGCAACGCCGCAAGTTCATCCACATCTCCGCCAACCTGCAGCACCTCTTCGAGAAGTCCTGTCATGTCGAGTACAGGAACCACCCCACTCATGGCGAGCCCATCGAGGTGATAAAACAGGCGTGAACGCCAAATTCGTTCAAGTTCTTGCGAAGCCATCATCGTTTCTTCTGAGCCATGGCGTCACGATGCAATGTGACGGCGACGGTCTTGGCCTTAAAATACGCCATGCTGATGTATTGTTTGCCCCCGTAAAGGTTGCCATCGCCCCAACTGTTCTTGATGAGGAAGTACTCTCGGCCGTTTTGGTCTTGGGCCAAACCCACGATGTGCATCAAATGATCATCCGTGGTGGCGTGGCTGTCAAAACCAACCTGCCGGTCTTCTTGGCTCACTTTGTCTTCGACGACCACAGATTTCCAAAGATTGTCCTTCTCCGCTTCCACAGGCCACAGAGCCATGCCCTGTTTGAAACTGAATCCCTTCTCAGAGACGTCGGCATCCCAAGCCACGGTGTAGCCATTCATCAACGCATTGCGCACCACCCGCGTAAGCTCTTCGATGGGGAGGTTCAGGAACAACCCGCGTGAAAAATTGTCGGGAACTTCAAGCGCAAAAGTCTCTCCAAAGGGATGGTGGGTGAAACTCGTCAAACTCACATACTCGGAGGGAACGATTCCAAGCAAATCCCGAAATGAGGCAGGTGTATGCGTCTTTCCATCAAAGACAAACGATGAAGGGAGCGCGCCGAGGTAGGCGTCGCAAATTCCCTCCACGGCATCCTTCCAATCATCGGAAAGTGTGGAGCGTTCACTCAATGCTTTGAGACTCGCGGCCAACACGGCATCGAACTCTCCGTGATCGTAACCGGCCTCGCCTGCGTCCAAGCCAGGGAATGCGACATCAGGAACCAACCCATAGCCCTCAGCTGCATTCAGCACGTCGTGACAAAGGCTTCCTGGACCCAATTGGTAAAGACCATGATGACGCAAGTACACGTCAGCCTTGAGTGGATAAGTGTACCGAACCGAGGCCATTTCGCTCAGATTCACCAATTTCCCGCTGATGCGATAGGCTTCACTTTCCAGAAAACTCGTTGTCGAAAAACTCCAGCACGTTCCAGTGCGGCATTGATCTTTGACTTCGGTGGCGGTGAGGTCCGCCAAGGTTTTGAAGGTGTACAGAGGTTGGTCCTGTTGGGCGACCAAACTGCCACTTGCGAGGGTCAAACAAGTCATCCATGTGGCATACGAAGAGAAAAATGAACGCATCATGTTGGTGATTGAGCGGATAAGGTACATCTCATCCCACGAACCTCAGCCCACTTTTCATCCCATCTCTCAAAGTCCGGAAGGACTGTCAAAAGGACGCTCGCACGAAATCACCCAGCTGCGAAGGAATCATCCATGTGACAAACAAAGCACCGTTCCATCGCTTGAAATCCGTCGTTCCCAAACGCATGTTGTCCCTGCAAGCCCGCACATTAAGTTCGATGTTTCCACCCTCTTCAAAGGACAAATCCAATCCTCCCCCGACATACATGCCCGTTCCCCATTGGGTCAACAAGTTGTTGGCTGCACCCAACGTCCCATTCCCATTGGCCGGTGCCGTCAGCAAATCCAAGCGCTTGGCTTGCGACTCGTTGTACTCCCACAACATGATGTAGTTCTCCTCCACAGTCAAGGCGTTGGCGAGCGCGCCTGCTTCAAAGGTCCAAGAGACACCCTCGGCCATGAACGCCGAGGTCCGATACCCAAGCAGGACATTCAGTCGGCGTTCCTTTCCCAGGATGGGGAAGGTCAAAATCTCAGCATTACCCTGACCCTGATCGGGCAATTGCCCCGTATTCAAGGTCCAAGCTCCCTCGGCCGTCATTTGCATGGCATCCACACTCACCACCAAGGCACTCTCAGGATTCCAGAATTTCACAGCCTTCAATCCAAACATCATGGCAGGCCGGTATTGCATCAGAGGCAGGCTTTCAAGCCTCCACCCCATGTTGCCATCGGTCAAAGAATTGAGAATGGCCGTCACAGGATGAGTCTGTTGCTGCTGTTGCAGCTGAAGCAGTCGGTCTTCGATGCCCCAGATCTGTCCACTGGCATCCCCCAACTCCCACATCCCTGAGCCGTCGTAGAAATAAGCCGGCCAACTGTCGCCGCGATACAAACCAATGTTCAGACCAAACTCCAAGCCACGACGGCTGACATAGGTGTAGTCGTCTTCTGTGTCTCGAACCGTCATTTGGCCATGACAGAAAGCTGGAACCCCAAGCATCAACAATCCAGCCAATCCCCCGCTCCATGTCAGCCTTGACAGGGAAGTTTGGACTGTTGCTCGAACGTCTACCGAGGGAAGAAAGAAGTGCATATCCAAAGGTCGGAAGAAATTCCCTCCTTTTTATCCTATAAATCCGATAGGCTTTGTATATTAGGGCTATGGTTTTGTTATTCGCCTGGAACGTGTGCTGCGGTTGCTGTTGTCCATCTCCCGAATCGGGAAGGTTGCTGACAATGCCGTGAAGTTTCGCGCTTCGGGCAAAGACAAAGGCCTCCCTCTCTGGGAGGCCTTTTTTTTTCCATCTCACTCACTTCAACCCTAACTCACAATCCAATCATGCAAAGTTTCATCAGTGAAATCGAGGATCCCATCGTGCAGCGAGACATCCTCGAGTTGAACAAGAAGATCCTGATGTTTCGTGAAGGCCGAATCGACGAGGAGCGTTTTCGCAGTCTGAGACTCGCTCGGGGCGTCTACGGCCAAAGGCAACCAGGTGTACAAATGATTCGAATCAAAGTGCCTTTGGGCCTGTTGACGTTTGGCCAGTTTCGTGGGATTCTCGACATCTGTGACCGGTACAGCACCGGAAAGTACCACATCACCACCAGGCAAGACATTCAGATTCATCACGTCAGATTGGAAGACAGCCCGGTGCTTTGGGCAGAGCTTGAGTCCCACGACGTCACTCTCCGCGAGGCATGCGGCAACACCGTCCGCAACATCACAGCTTCGCCCATGGCGGGACTGGATCCCAACGAACCCTTCAATGTCCTGCCCTGGGCCGATGCCACGTGGCGCTATTTCCTGCGCAATCCTGTATGCCAAGAGATGGGCCGGAAATTCAAAATTGCCTTCTCCAATACCGAAGAAGACAGTGCCATGGCAGTCATGCACGATCTCGGCGTGATTCCAGCCCTGAACAACCAGGGCCGTCCGGGATTCAAAATGCTCATCGGCGGAGGTTTGGGTGCCCAGCCGGCTGAAGCCGATGTGCTCTTCGATTGGGTGCCCACCGATGAGCTCATTCCTTGGACGGAAGCATTGCTGAGATTCTTCGATCGTGAAGGTGAAAGGACCAAACGACACAAGGCTCGCTTCAAGTTCCTGTATCAGCAACTCGGCAAGACAGCCTTGATGGAGGCCCTGAAACAAGAGCGTCTCGCGGTCACGGGGCCGTTTCCAGAAGTGAATCATCGTGACATCTCAGCGCCGTCCCGAGCCAGCATTCATGAGGAGGATGATCCCGAGGGCCACGAACTTTGGAGACAGAGCCAAGTGCAAGCCCAACGACAAGAGGGACGATTTGCCGTGGGAATCAGGGTTCCTTTGGGGGATGAAACAACCCATCGGACGCGACAATTGCTCCAAGCTCTTGAGCCACTTACAGAGGGGGAATTGCGTTTGACCCAAAGCCAAAACATCCTGCTCCCACACATCCGTGAAGAAAACCTCTCCGCCATTCACAGGGTATTGAAAACCTTGGGGTGGGATGCCTTGGGATTTGAATCCGGCGTGGATGTCACCGCATGTCCTGGCACAGACACCTGCAACTTGGCCATCACCAACAGCACCCACCTGGCCACTGAATTGGAACACCTTCTGGAGGAGGAATTTCCCCATGTCATTCAAGACCGATCCTTCAGCGTGAAGATTTCTGGCTGCATGAACGCCTGTGGACAGCACACCCTGGCCTCGGTGGGTTTGCACGGGAGCAGCATTCGAAAAGACGGTGTTGTGATTCCAGCCATGCAAATTTTGGTTGGAGGCGGCAAGCGGCAAGATGGGTCGTGGCGCTTTGGAAAAAAGGTGATCAAACTTCCCACCCGCAGGATTCCAGAAGCCATACGCACACTCTTGATTGACCATGAATCCCACCAGCGCCCCCATGAAACATTCGCGGATCACGTGGAGAATTTGGGTGATCGCTACTTCTACAACCTTCTGCTCCCTTTGGCCGATGTTCCAAACGCCGACGACAACTCGTTGCGGATGGACTGGGGATCGGACATCCCCTTCGTGCCTGAAATCGGCGTCGGAGAATGTGCAGGTGTCGTCATTGATTTGGTGTCCACCTTGTTGCTGGAAGCTCGTGAAAAGTTAGATGCTGCAGAAGAGGCCTTGATCGAAGAAACATGGGGACATGCTGTCTATCACACCTACGCCGCATACATCGCCGGGGCCAAAGCTTTGCTGATTCAACGGGACCTCCCCACCAACAGCTATGCGGACATCATCGCCGCGTTTGACGAGCAGGTGGTGGCGACTGGAGAAATTTCGCTTCCGGCAGGATCCTTCACTGCCCAAACCCTCTCCTATCTCGGTGGGGGAAATCGCCCAGAATTTGCCCGTGCCTTTGCCGTCGATTGTGCCGAGTTTTTGGTCGATCTGCAACGACTTACTGGACACTCAACTTCCACAACACCTAAAGCATCATGACACGAGGACATCTTTGGCTTGTGGGAGCAGGGCCAGGAGATCCTGAGCTCATCACCCTGAAGGCCGCACGGGTATTGCAAGGAGCGGACGTTGTCTTGCACGACAGTTTGGTGCATCCCGACATTCTCAGGCATGCTCATCCCGAGGCGAATGTTCAATGCGTGGGGAAGCGTGCGGGTCGAGAAAGCACCCCCCAAGTGGTCATCCATGAACTCATCGCCGAGGCGGCTCAAGAGGGAAAACAAGTCGTTCGGCTCAAAGGCGGCGACCCCATGATGTTGGGGCGAGCCGGAGAAGAAATGGCCTTTGCTGACGAAGCTGGAATTCCCTGGACGTATGTCCCTGGAATCAGTTCAGGGACCTCTTTGCCAGGACTGGCTGGCATCCCGCCCACCCTTCGCGGTGTGGCCTCCTCGGCATGGCTGGGAACCGCTACGGATCAACATGGACGTCTCACCTCTGATTTGGTCCAAGCCTTGAGCACCAACTCCACCTTGATCATCTTCATGGGACGACGTCGGATTCGGGACATTGCCTGGCATCTGGTCCATGGTGGTCGGGGCTCGATGCCCGTGGCCGTGATTTCTGAGGGAAGCTTGCCCGGCCAACAAACAGTCGTGCACGATGCGGACACTTGGGTCTCATTGAAGAACCTGCCCACGCTGCCAGATCCTGCCCTCCTTGTGGTGGGAGAGGTGGTTCATCACCGCATCCAACACCAGTCCAATCAGGCCTTGATTCCAGAATCCCATCCACAGAAACACTCCCCCATCCGTCACTTTCCAACCTTTCAGCATGAACACGAAATTCCCCCTGTTCCTCAAACCGGAAGCCGTCAAATTCAACGTCTTCGGAGGGTCTGAAATCGCCGAAGAAAAACTTCATTTCTTGCTCAAAAGCAGTCCACAGGCACAAATCCAGGTGTTTGCGGCATCCTTCTCTAAGCCTGTTCTCTCGCTCGCGCACAATCACCCAAACGTCCGACTCGTGAAGCGTTGGCGTGCATGGCCTTGGGATTTGGGACGAGGTGAAATCAGCATCGTCGCCACGGTGGTGGCACGCGAGGTTCTCTGGAATCAACGCGTGTGCCGATGGCGAGGTCACCTGCTCAATGTGGCGGATGTGCCTGACCAATGTGACTTCTACATGGGTGGAATTGTCACCAAAGGCCCCTTGAAGTTAGCCATCAGTACGGACGGCAAGGCCCCCATTTTGGCCAAGCGAATGCGCGAATGGCTCGAAGACGTCCTTCCTGAAGATGTGGAGGCTTGCATCCATGAGGTTGAAGCCTTACGCCGTGAATTGCGTGGAGACTTCGCCCAAAAACAAGCGACCCTTCGCGCCCTGACTAGGCACTTTCGTGCGTCATGAAGGGTGAACGCTCGTCCAGCCATCAGACCGCTCCGGGCTGTCATTCAGGCCATGCAATGCGCATTTCCAACCTGGTAAGAGGCCAGTCGCTGTCGTCCGTGGGTGTGGCCGCGAGTTTGTCCACAGCTTCCATCCCCGAGACAACACGGCCAAACACAGTGTGCTCACCATCCAAATGGGGAGTCCCACCTTCTTCACGGTACATGCGTCTTTGATCTTCGGAGTAAGACCACCCCCGATCGCGCTCCAACCTCGCCAGCTCCTTCTCTCCCACGTTCCTCCCTGTCACGATGTAAAAATCGTAGGCAGAAGAACGCTTGTCCGGATTGTCCGAGTAGCTGCGAGACATGGCCAAGGCTCCACGAACGTGGATGTGATTGTCGTCCAATTCCGCAGGCAAGGTGTGCCGTCCGATCAGGAATCTCAACTGCTGGGGGCGCTCCTCCTCGCTGTTTCCACCCTGCACCACAAAATCAGGAACAACTCGTGTCAACTCGGTGGGGTCATAATAACCTCGGTACACCTTGTACAGAAAATTGGCCCTGTGAATGGGAACATCGTCGAAGAGTTGAATCTCCACTGGACCGAATTCCGTCATGATGCGAAGGTTGCTCAGTGCTTGTTTGGCGCCCCATTCCGTCAAAAACGCTTCTGAATTTTCATCAGTCAAGGTGGGAAACTCCGAGGAGACCAAACGGCGAATGCGTTCATCCACCTCGTCCGGTGACACCTGGGGTTCTTGAGGCGCTCCACCCCCTTGAACGACAGCAGGCCCCGTGTTTGGCAAATCCTGTTCCTCCCCAGAACCGCATCCCGACAAGGCGCACCCCAAGACCATCATCACGACCGTTGTCATCACGACGGCATGCCAAGGCTCAATGGCCGAGCACCTTCCCCTGCATTCCAATTTCCTCATGCCCCAAACTTACCTCCCATGCATGGATTTTGCCCTTTGTGAATCTCTCCGTACATCCATTGAGGTGTGCCTCGCCATCTTCGCACCATGCAGTTTGCCATTGTAGACATTGAAACAACGGGAAGCACGCGCAAAGAATGTGGCATTACCGAGATTGCCGTGGTCATCACAGACGGCAAGAATGTCCTGAATCAATGGTCCTCTTTGATCAACCCCATGGAGCCCATCCCCCCGCGCATCGTGGCTTTGACCGGCATCAATGACGCCATGGTTGAGGCGGCACCGAAGTTTGAAGAGGTGGCTCTCAGCCTGCATGCATTGCTGGCAGATTCCATCTTCGTGGCTCACAATGTGGGCTTTGATTATGCTTTCATTCGAGGTCATTATGAGGCCATAGGTATGCCGTTTCAGAGGCCCAAACTCTGCACCGTACGACTTGCCCGCAAGGCCATTCCGGGTCTGCCCCGCTACGCACTTGGTGCCCTGTGTGACTCGCTTGGCATTTCTCACACCAACCGACATCGCGCCATGGGAGATGCCATGGCCACCGCCGAGCTTTTTCATCGCATGTTCATGACTCCGCGTGGGGCCTTGGCCATTGACGAAGCGCTGAAACGAGGCACGCGAGAACATTGGATGCCTCAACACGTCGATTCTGCTGAATTTGATGGCATTCCAAATGAACCTGGGGTGTATTGGTTTTTGGACGGCCAAGGGCGCCCCTTGTACATCGGGATGAGCGTGCACATGCAGCAGCGAGTGAGGAGCCATTTCTCTGGGACTACGGCCTCCTACAAACGCCAAACACTCATGCGCGAGATGCGCAGTTTACGCCATGAATTGGCAGGGTCGGAATGGATGGCTGCGGTCATCGAAGATGTTCGAATTCGATCGCACTGGCCTCCGTTGAACCGTGCACAAAAACAGCCCGCAGCCTACCGGACCGTCATCCATTACATCGACCGCAAAGGATTCCATCGCTTGGCCATTCGAACCCAACGAAGCTCAAGGGATGCCATTCGAACCTTTCACAGCGAAGCAAGCGCACGCGCTTGGCTTTTTGAGCAAGCGCGATCACATCAACTCATCCCAGAGATGCTCGGACTTGGCACCCTTGGCGGCGAAATCGATGTAACTCTGGAGGAACATCAAGTTCGCTTTGCACAGGCTTTGGAGTCTTGGAAACGAGGGGTCTCGGGATGGTTCATCCTGCCTGGCCGTTCCAACGATGAACGGGGAATCATTCGGGTGTCCCAAGGCCACGTCAGCGGGTTTGGATTTGTCG
This sequence comes from Bacteroidota bacterium, assembly GCA_027622975.1. GTDB lineage: Bacteria > Bacteroidota > Bacteroidia > Flavobacteriales_D > Sanyastnellaceae > UBA11663. The sequence continues at coordinate 44,548 of JAQBVN010000010.1, forward strand.
AGGCTGTGGATCTTCACGGAGACTTCGCATCCACAGAAGGACGGATTCAATTGGATGCCCTCAGTGAGAACCTTGAGCCTGTCGCACCATCCTCAACCTTGGATGCACGCCTGCGAGATGCATTGGAAAGTCATCCTTGGATTCCAGATGAGCGGAACTGACAACAGTCAGCATCCCTCGCCTTCAGTTACGAAGGAAGTCTGTCGGTCCCAGCTTCGTTGTCATTGGGGCAAAAGCTGCTGAATAGCTCAAAATACGCCGCACCACCTCGGGCCGAGGCAAGTTGGTTGAAGCGTGGTCAGGGCGGTGGTCAGGGCAAGAAAGTGCTGGAGAGAAGAGTGAATTCATACACGTTGGGCGTTGGATGTTCATCCCTGAAACGACGAAAGGTGCACGCTATTGTGCACCTTCGAAAAAAAGTTGGTTGGCGGATTGCAACAGGCCATGGGTCTGCGCCTGCCTCCTCGATTGGAGACCAGCGAGCACCCTGCGGAGGCCGGGGGGGAGATCAATGCGCGGTCAACACCACCTCTCCGTTTTCCACCATGCGGCGCAGGTTGATGAGCGCATAACGCATGCGCCCCAAAGCGGTGTTGATGCTGACATCAGTTTCTTCAGCAATCTCCTTGAAACTCAAATTGTGTTCCATCCTCATTCGAACGACCTCTTGCTGCTCAGGAGGAAGCATAGGAACCAATTGTTGCAATTCAGACAGGATGTCTTGTTGCACCAATCTCTCCTCCACGGTGCATTCGTCACCGGAGATGGTATCAAAAATGTCAAACTCCTCGGTGGGACGCACCATGCGCACCTTGCGGTTGCGACGGAAATAATCAATGGCTGAGTTGTGCGCAATACGCAAAACCCAAGGGCCAAACTTCCCCTCTTCCACATACTTTCCCGTTTTCAGCACCTGGACCACTTTGATCCACACGTCCTGAAACAAGTCGTTGGCGACTTCACTGTCCCTGACAATGAATTGGATTTTGGTGAACACCGCGTGCTGGTAGCGGTTTAACAACGATTCAAAGGCACGTTCATCACCTACCCTGTAGGCATGAATGAGTTCTCGATCTGTGAGGGATGCACGCATAACACAACTCTTTGAAGTTCATTGCCTGTATTCGGGACGTTCCCGCTTTCAGGCCCATGATGGAAGACAAGAGTCGAATGTTTCGATGCGTGTGAGTTAGATGTTTGACCTAAACGATGACCTAAGATACTCTTTTCAACTGACGTGACCAAACCTCAGGTACCTTCGAGGTGTTAAAAACTGCAATGAGCATTCGCATTCAAGGAGCACGGGTACACAACCTCAAAGGCGTGGACGTGGAGATCCCCAAGGAACAGCTGACCGTTGTGACGGGGCTCAGTGGGTCTGGCAAAAGTTCGCTTGCCTTTGACACCCTGTATGCTGAGGGGCAACGTCGCTATGTGGAAAGTTTGAGCAGTTATGCGAGGCAGTTTCTCGGGCGATTGGACAAACCCGATGTCGACAGAATCGACGGCCTGTCCCCTGCTGTTGCGATCGAACAGCGGTCGGCGACTGGCGGACCCAGAAGCACCGTAGGCACGCGCACAGAAATTCATGACCATCTTCGGATGCTCTTTGCCCGCATTGGAGAAACGCGCTCACCTGTGAGTGGTGAAGCCGTCAAGAAAGACAGCCCTGAAGATGTGGTGAAGGCCCTTGCGGGCACAGAGTCCTCGTTGACCTTGGTGGTGGCCCCTTGGTCCACCAGGACAGGCCGAAGCGACGAAGATGCTTTGCGCATTATCCAACAGCAAGGATTCACGAGGGTTTGGACTGGCTCCGAGGTTGTCCGAATCGAAGATGTTTTGACCCAAGACGTCAAAGGCGTCGTGGTCGATCGTTTTTCCGAAGACACCCTTCTCGAGGACCCAGGGCGCGTCGCGGACAGCGTGGAGACGGCGTTCTTTGAGGGGCAAGGGCGATGTTGGGTCATCACCACGAACGACCTCGAGCAAGCCGAAGTCAGGGAATTCAATGACCGCTTTGAGCGAGATGGTCTGACATTTCCAGAGCCTCATCCCGATTTGTTCAGCTTCAACAGCCCAGCAGGTGCTTGCACTCGATGCGAGGGCTATGGCCATGTTTTGGGAATTGATCCAGAAAAGGTCATTCCTGACCCGTCCAAGAGCATCTACGACCAGGCGGTGGCCCCATGGAGGGGTGAGCGAACGGGGCGTTGGCGTGAGCACCTCATCATGGGTGCGTCAGCAGCAGGCCTGCCCATTCATACTCCCTGGCACGACTTGAATCAAGCACAACAAGCGTTGGTTTGGAATGGATGTGAGCACTTCCGGGGAATCTCTGCCTTCTTTGCCCAGCTGGAAGCCAAGAGCTACAAAATCCAGAACCGCGTGATGATCAGCCGTTATCGCGGCAAGACGCTCTGCCCGTCGTGTGAAGGAACAAGGCTGGGAAAGGATGCCCACAACGTCTTCATCCTCGATCACAACCTCCCCATGCTCCTGCGCATGCCCGTGAGTGAAATGTTGGTTACTGTCCGATCTTGGACTCTCAACAAGCTTCAACGAACCATCGCTGAAAGGCTCCTGTGGGAAATTGAATCCCGGCTCCAAAGCTTGGAAGATCTCGGTTTGGGATACCTGACCCTTTTGCGGAGCAGTCCCACATTGAGCGGGGGTGAATCTCAACGAATTGCCCTCAGCACATGCGTGGGAAGCAGCTTGGTCGGCAGCACCTACGTGCTCGATGAGCCAAGCATTGGATTGCATCCCGAAGACACGTCACGCCTTATCGGGGTCCTGCAACGCCTTCGGAATCAGGGGAACACCGTGGTGGTGGTTGAGCACGACGACGACATCGTGCATGCCGCTGATCATCTCATCGACATGGGTCCATTGGCCGGCTCATTCGGAGGAGAAGTCGTATTCTCCGGAACGCACAAAGATTTCATCTCTCTGCCGGAGGATCACCCCTCCCTGTCTGCCGCCTATCGCACTGGTCGAATGTCCATTGCCGTGCCACAGCGTCGACGCATCCTTCACGACAAACTGAGCCTCCTTGGCGTCAGGGCGCACAATCTCCGTGGATTCGACATCGACATCCCGTTGCACGGCTTGGTGGCCGTTACAGGGGTCAGTGGTTCTGGGAAAAGCACCTTGGTGACACAATTGCTGGTGCCCGCCATGCAGGCTGAATTGGAGGGATTTGGAGGTAATTACAAAGGTTTTCGCGCCCTTTCTGGTGACGTAAAAAGCGTGGCTCACCTCGAATTTGTGGACCAAAATCCCTTGGGAAAAAGCTCGCGATCCAATCCCGTAACCTACGTCAAGGCATTCGACGAAATCCGCAACCTGTTGGCTGACACTGCCCATGCCAAAGCAAGAGCACTCAAACCTTCTCACTTCAGTTTCAATGTGGCGGGTGGCCGCTGTGAGACCTGCGAAGGCGAAGGACAAGTGACTGTGGGCATGCAATTCATGGCAGATTTGCACCTCACATGTGAAACGTGCGGGGGAAAACGATTCCAAGACCATATCCTTGAGGTGAATTACCAAGGCAAGAACGTGGCTGACATCTTGCGCATGACAGTCGACGATGCTTTGTTGTTTTTTGCGCCCTCTCCCGGCAAAAAGGCTCATGCCACCATTCGTCGATTGTTGGCCAAACTGCAACCGCTTGCGGATGTGGGTTTGGGCTATGTCACCCTTGGGCAAGGATCCAACACCCTCAGCGGAGGAGAAGCTCAAAGAATCAAACTTGCTGCCTTCCTTTCTCGGGGAGATCGCCAAGGCCACACTTTGTTTGTGTTTGATGAACCCACCACGGGGTTGCACGTTCATGATGTGGCCCAACTGCTCCGTTCTTTTGAAGCTTTGATTGCACAAGGACATTCAGTGATTGTGATTGAGCATCATTTGGACGTCATCAAATGCGCTGATTGGGTGATCGACCTCGGTCCGGGAGGCGGTATTCACGGCGGTAACCTCGTGCATGCTGGGACCCCTGAGTCCTTGGCCCAAAACCCAGATTCACTGACCGGCAAACACCTCGCCCCCAAACTTGGCAACCGTTCATGACGTTCTCATCCAACCATCCCCAATCTAAGGGAATTCCCAGGCCACTTTCCTGGCTGGCAGGCCTGTGGGTGCTTGGCATCACGGGTTGTGGCGCGCAGGTTCAACCCTCCGAAAACTCAAGCCCTGCAGCGGCCCGTGGAGACACCACAAGTTGGTGTGGCATCTTAAGTCCAGATGCCTACCGTGTGTTGAGGCAGCAAGGAACAGAACCACGGTTTTCTGGCGAATTTTGGTTGCACGAGGAGGACGGCGTCTACATCTGCATGGGATGTGGAGCTCCCCTTTTTGACTCGGGAGCCAAATTCAAAAGCAACAGTGGATGGCCAAGTTTTTGGGCACCCGCTGATCATCAAGCCACCATGCTGCGAGAAGATGGGAGCCATGGCATGCAACGGACAGAAATTGTATGTGCCACTTGTGACGGTCATTTGGGACACGTCTTTGAAGATGGGCCCCAACCCACGGGTTTGAGGTACTGCATCAACAGTGTGGCCCTTGACTTCATCCCGCGAGACAGTCTGCATCACCTTGCACCCTCCACGCCTGCCCCCATTCACAACACAGGCGCCCCATCGGAGCGCCCGCATTGATTGTCTTTCCGGGTTCACTCGATTCGAAAACCTCGGTTTGGTAGCGATTCTTCTTCCCTTCAGGGCTTTTTGCAGAAGAAGGTCAAACCCTCCGCTTGGATGACTTCCTGGCCTTGAATGACATTCCCCTCCATGTCGGTCACAGCTCTCGTTCGACCGTGGAGGTTGATCAGACCTTCAACTTCACCGGCAGTCGTCAATTGCATCAACAAGATGCGCTTGCTAGGCGGTGCCATGGCCTGGCGCTTGTCGGGTGTCACAAACCAAGCACCATCACGGGTCGACAAAGGTCCTCCCTGGTCAAAACTTGTGAAGTCCATGATGAATCCGGACACTGCATTCATGTAGTTGTCTTCGGCACCAATGGTCACCCACGAATCGTACAACAAGGATGAATCATCCATGGTATCTATGCGCTGAATGTCCGCCGACAACGACCCCCCGCGAGGATGCTGGTAAAATGGCTTGGTGGAAGTGATGTTCAGAGGCGCAGAGGCTTCCCCAAAGACCGCATCGAGGATGTCTCCCTCATGTTCCATCACAGCATACACCCTGTAGGTGTCCCCAGGAACGAGCCCTTGGTTGTCGATGTAATCCACTTCGATGCGCACCACTTGTGCCGAAGCCATCGCTGCACACCCCATCATGGTCACAAATAACGAGTGCTTGAAGATTGTGTTCATGTCATTTTGGTATTGTTCTGCGCCCTTCCTAAAGGCGCTCCTCGAAATTACGAAATAGTCCTCACTTCAAAATTCGATCGCCGAAGCCCAACCCTCGGCTTGAACCAGGACGGCTTCTGAAACCCGAACGCCGCGGGACAAAAAAGCCCATTGTGAATTCATGTGAATGCGAACTGATCAAACTGGAGGCGAGTGTAATGTCGTAATTGTATCCCACGGTGAATTCCGCATACCTCATGCCCACACTGATGACCACAGCATCTTGTGGCCGGAATCCCAATCCGCCCCAAAACGTACCATTGACAATGGCGCGACAGTACATGTCCAATTGCACAGGGGTGCTTTCCGTCAATCGCAACAAACCACTGGGTTGAAGGGAAACTTGGCCGTTCACCTTGTAGAGGTATGACCCCATGAAGTTGTAGTGACGCACCAACCGATTCGCTCCAGATTCTACGCTGGAAAACTCCAATTCCCTTTGCATCAAGTTGTGAATGGCAAAACCAAAATAGTAGTCCTTGCCATACACCATCATGCCGACGTTGGCATCGACGTCGAAACTCGTCTCGAGCGTCCCAGGGAGGGCCTCATCCAAAGGCTGCCAAACCTGGAGGTTGGTGCCATCAAATTCAAATTGGTTCCCTTTGAGACTCAGTCCAAACGACACTGCATCTTCATTGTTCAGCAGAATGCTGTACGCACCAGTCAATTCAAATCCAGTCTGTTGGATGGCCCCACCCATGTCATCGCTGTAGAAGATTGCCCCGATGCCAAGTCCGTTGGGGACAGCCTTGTGTGCACTGAACAGCACGGTACTCGGGGCTCCTCCAAACCCTGTCCATTGGTGACGGAATGTGGATGAGAGCAGCGTCCCTGGTTCTGTGCCAGCCACGGCTGGGTTGGCCGCGTATGTGTTGGTTACAAATTGGGAGCGGCGCAGTTGCTGTTGGCCTTGCACCGTCCAGACGAAGCTCATCAAGAGCAATGCGAAAATGTAATTGCGCTTCATGAGATCAGTATTTCAAGGTTACCGTGCCGCGTATGGGAAGCGCCCCTGGGAAGAGCTCGATGGTGTAGTAATAGTCTGCCACCGGCAATCGCGCCCCGTTGAAACGGCCATCCCAACGCTCTTGCCCACCGTCCGTGGTGAATAGCAATTGACCCCAGCGATTGTAGACCTTCAGTTCTGACTGCGGAAAATCCTCCAACCCGCCCACAACCCATTCGTCATTTTTACCATCGTCATTGGGCGTGAGCGCATCTGCGATGAACAAACAACCTTCAATCACATCCACTTCCTGTGTGGCCGAGCGACGGCATCCCAGAGCATCGGTCACAGTCACAGTGTAGGTGTCTTCCGTCAATCCAACGGCCGTGGACGTGGTTTGGGCGAAGGGATCACTCCAACTGAAGGTGAAGGGTGCCTCTCCGCCATTGACACTCACAGTCGCAGTGCCATCTGCTGCGTTCCAACAAGTGACAGGAGACATGAACGTTTGTACCACCATGTCCGTGATGAAATCAACGCCAATGCTGAAGGTTTCAGTGTAATTGCACCCGATTTGATCCGTCACCACGGCCAGGTAGGTCATCTCGCTCAAGTTGTTCAAATTGGCCACATTGCCAGCTGTATCAAGGACAAACCAATCATACTCCTGGTCAGAAACTGTCCCTCCAATTGGAAAGATGTCGGCGGATCCATTGCTCATGCCCGTGCAAGTCGCATTCGAAGGAGCAATCAAAAAGTCGAGTGGCGCAGGTGCGTCGATGAAAAACGGCACAGATGAAGTGCACCCTGAAGAATCAATGACCGTGGCCACGTGGTCTCCTGGACACAGCGATATTGAATCAGGCGGGGACGATCCAAGGGTGATGTTGAAATAGTTGATGGACAAATCACCGGAACCCCCACCCACGGAAACCAACACAGTTCCATCGCAATCATTTCCACAGGCAATGGGGGTGGTAGAAATCAATTCGATGCTGACGGGTGAAGGCTCTGTGATTGTGAACAGGACCGGGTCCGTTTCACACCCGAATTCGTCCACCACATTGACCAAGTACTGACCTGGGCTCAGGTCCGTCAGCCCTTCTTGAGCAGAAGCCGTCTCGCTTTGACTCGTAATGAACAAGGATCCGGAACCCCCGGAAGCCTCGGACACAATGAAGCCATTGGCATCCCCCGCACAAATCACATTCCCAAACTCATACTCCACTTCGATGGGAGCCGGGCAATTGACCGTGATGACGTCCACATAAGTACAGCCATTGGCATCGCTCACGGTGAAGGTAAACTCCCCATCTCCACCTTGACAAACCAGTCCGTCCCACACCAAGCCAAAGGGACCTTGGGTGCTCGGCACCAAGACACCTCCAGGTGAAAGTGCCGTGACTGACAGGGCCCCCGTACCACCTGAAACCAGCGAATCGGGGAGCTCCACCACGGCATCAGCCTCGCCAAAACAAGCGTTGTCGTCCACCAATGAGATTTGCGCCTGAATCGCGGGAGGTGCCACAACGCTGATGTTCACAGTGTCCCGGCAGGTGTTGCCATCCTCGGTCACAAGCACGTATTCACCCTCTTCCAATCCGTTGAAAATCATAGGCCCTGAACCACTTTCGACCTCCAATTCTCCCAAATCGTACAACACGTAATTCATGGAATTGACATCAATGTTTTCAGCACCCATGAATTCGACTTCAACGTTGGCCAAGGCGCCAGGACATGGCAATGACAATCCTGTGATGGCTGGCGTTTCCTCGACGTACCTGCGGCAAACATTGTCAAAGCAGAGCGCTTCCTCCATCTCGAATCGGTTGTCCTGCAACCACTGATCGTGCAATGGATCAGCGTTGTCATATGGATTGGTTGCTCCTTGTGGTCTGAATTGAAGATTGATCAAGAGGCAGATGTCCCCATCCGTTGTGATTCTCGCAATGGGCACCTTTAAATCTTCTCCGCCAAACTGAGCAACCGGACCAACGACAAAATCCCCGGAAGGATCCAAAGTTTGGTTTCTGTAGAAAGCCCCATCAAAAATCTGGGAACCACAAAAACCTGAACCTTGTTGCGTGTTGATGGCCTCCAAAACAGCCGAAGCATCATCCGTACTCAATGCGCCAAGTCCAATGAAAGAGTCGTATTCCAGCGCTGGGAAAAATTGGTACGCGAATTGACTCTGTGACGAATTCATCGCCATGCTCAAACTCGCCTGAGGGTGGTTGTAACACGAGGTGGTCGAGGAAAAGAACACCGGCTCTGTGATCTCAGCGGGGTCTCCGTTCGGTTGTGCCTCCAAGGCATAGAGTTCTCCGATCCAGTCCGTTTCGTACTCCACGTCCGCGTAAATAATGTAACTGACCATGCCCACCAGAGGCTCATAGGCCGGCACTTCGATGGCATCCTCAGCATAAAACACGCGGTCTACCTCGTAATGAATCCCAGTGACCTGGGCCATCGCCTGAGACGTACAGAACACGATCAACATCATTCCAACCTTTCGGAATGTGTTCCAAACAGAAGATTTTTGAGGCATCATGAGATGATTGTCGGACATCAGCTTCAAATTAGCTCGCAAATTAGCGGAATTGGCGGACTCTTCAACCACCCACGCACAAGGTCCTTCCACGGAGGGGCGTTCAGAACCTTCCTATGCAGTTTTGTACGAGGATGATTCCATGCTCGCTGTGTCCAAACCTTGCAGATTGCTGGTACACCGGACCGACATTGACTTCCACGAACCGCACAATTTGAGAGATCTTGTCAACAAAACCCGCGAGAAAGACGCTTGGTTGCAGCCCGTTCACAGACTCGACAAGCCCACCAGCGGCATTGTGCTCTTCGCTACGCCTGGAGACGCGCTCAACGGCCTGAAGTTGGAGTTTGTGCATCGTCGAACCACCAAGGTGTACTGGGCCGTGGTTCGCGGATGGACAGAAGACGAGGGAATCATTGAAAAACCGCTTCCAACGGCCCACAACCCTGAACCGAAGGAAGCGCGAACGGCTTATCGCACCTTGGCACGCACGGAACTTGCGCACCCCGTTGGTCCGTACGAGACGGCGCGTTACAGCCTGGTCGAATGCCGACCCGAAACCGGCCGTTTTCACCAAATCCGCCTCCATTTCCGGCACCTGAGGCACCCCCTCGTGGGCGATTCCCGGTACGGAGACAAAAAGCACAACCGCTTTGTGGCGGCCTCGACCGGGACCGACACACTCTTGCTACACGCGGGACGACTTGAAGTGAACCACCCCGGGACAGGCCGAACGATGACCGTGATTGCGGGAGTTCCCGAAGCGTGGCATGCCATCTTGGACGGCTGGGAATGGGACGGGGAATTGTTGGGGGTGCCAAGACGCGACGCGACGTTCATCTGAGCCGAAAACCTCGGACGCGTGCGGCGCAGGGTTTGGCCTAATTTCGCGGAGTCCCACGCAACGCCATGGAGAACCCCACCCCGTACACCCCCAAGAACAAAGTCCGAATCGTGACGGCCGCGAGCCTGTTTGACGGTCACGACGCGGCCATCAACATCATGCGTCGCATCATGCAACGCACGGGATGTGAAGTCATTCATTTGGGGCACGACCGCAGCGTCGACGAGGTGGTGACCACCGCCATTCAAGAAGATGCCCAGGCCATCGCCATGACCTCCTACCAAGGTGGGCACATGGAGTATTTCAAGTACATGAAGGACCTGCTGGACGAGCGCGGTGCAGGACACATTCGGGTGTTTGGGGGCGGGGGCGGAACGATTTTGCCCGAGGAAATCGCCGAGCTCCATGAATACGGCATCGCGCGGATCTACCACCCCGACGACGGTCGCGCGATGGGTTTGCAGGGCATGATCAACGACTTGATCGAGAAGGCGGACTTCAACACCGTGCCTTCCTTGGACGACCTCGACGGGGCGATGGACCGGTTGGGCGAGCGCAACGTGCGCGACCTCGCGCGATGCATCACCGCGGCCGAGAACAACGCCGAAGAATTTGGGAAGGCGTTTGAGAAGGTGCGCGCCTCCCTCCCTTCCGTCCCGGTACTCGGAATCACAGGAACGGGTGGTGCCGGCAAGTCCTCCATGGTCGACGAGTTGGTGCGGCGTTTCTTGATGGACTTCCCCGAGAAGCGAATCGCCCTGGTGAGCGTCGATCCTTCCAAACGCAAGACGGGTGGGGCTTTGCTTGGCGACCGCATCCGCATGAACGCCATCCACTCAGATCGGGTGTACATGCGTTCGTTGGCGACACGTCAATCGAACCTCGCGCTGTCGCGTCACGTGCAAGAGGCGTTGGACATTTTGAAAGCGGCCCAGTTCGACTTGATTGTGCTCGAAACGAGCGGAATCGGCCAAAGCGACACCGAAATCATGGACCACAGCGACGTCTCGCTGTACGTGATGACGCCGGAATTTGGGGCTGCAACGCAGCTCGAGAAGATCGACATGCTCGACTTCGCCGACGTGGTGGCCATCAACAAGTTTGACAAACGGGGCGCTCAAGACGCGCTGCGCGACGTGCGCAAGCAATTCAAGCGCAACCACGATTTGTGGGAGGCCAACGACGAAGACCTTCCTGTGGTCGGCACCATTGCATCGCAGTTCAACGACCCCGGAACCAACGAGCTCTACCGCCGCATGATGAACACGCTGGCGCAGAAAACCGGCGCCGGGCTCACCTCGACGTTTGCCGCCGAGCAAGGAACGAGCGAGAAGGTGTTCATCATTCCCCCTTCCCGGACGCGTTACCTCAGCGAGATTGCCGAGAGCAACCGCGCGTACGACCGGTGGGCGGAGAAACAGGCGGATTTGGCCGGACGGCTTCAAGCGGTGCACACCGCTGCGGCAGAAGTAAGTGGAGACGCCGCTCAGGCTTTGACCGCCGCGGGTGAGCAGCTGCAACTCGACCTCGACGCGCGACTTCACGAGTGGCTTCAAGCCTGGCCGGAAATGCAAGCGCGCTACGCCGCTTCCGAGTACGTCTTCCAAGTGCGCGGCAAGGACATTCGCATCCCCACCACGAGCAAGTCGCTCTCGCACCAAGACATCCCCAAGGTGGCTCTGCCTTCCCTTCATGGCTGGCGCGACCTTGCCAAGTGGCACCTTCAAGAAAACCTCCCCGGTTCGTTCCCCTACACCGCGGGCATCTACCCGTTCAAGCGCGAAGGCGAAGACCCCACGCGCATGTTTGCCGGGGAAGGCGGTCCGGAACGGACCAACAAGCGGTTCCACTACGTGTCGCTCGGCATGCCGGCCAAGCGCTTGTCGACGGCCTTCGATTCGGTGACGCTCTACGGCCGCGACCCGGACCTCCGCCCCGACATCTACGGCAAGGTGGGCAACTCGGGGGTGAGCATCTGCTGCCTCGACGACGCCAAGAAGCTGTACAGCGGGTTTGACCTGTGCGCGCCCAACACGAGCGTGTCGATGACGATCAACGGGCCCGCTCCCGTCATGTTGGGGTTTTTCCTGAACGCCGCCATCGACCAGCGCTGCGAAAAGCACCTGCGTGAGAAGGGGCTGGAGGCGGACGTCGAGAAGGTTCTGAAGGCCAAATGGGACGACCGCGGCCTCCCCCGCCCCGCCTACCAAGGCGAGTTGCCGGAAGGCAACGACGGCCTGGGGTTGTTGCTTCTGGGCTGCACCGGAGACGAAGTGCTTGACGCGAAGACGTACGCCGCATTGAAAGCCGAGGCCTTGAGCAGCGTTCGAGGCACCGTCCAAGCCGACATCCTCAAGGAGGACCAAGCCCAAAACACCTGCATCTTCTCCACCGAGTTTGCCCTGCGCCTGATGGGCGACGTGCAGGACCACTTCATCCGCCACAACGTGCGGAACTTCTATTCCGTGTCGATCAGCGGCTACCACATTGCCGAAGCCGGAGCGAACCCCATTACGCAGTTGGCCTTCACCCTCGCCAACGGGTTCACCTACGTGGAGTACTACTTGAGCCGCGGGATGGACATCGACAAATTCGGGCCCAACCTGAGCTTCTTCTTCTCCAACGGCATCGATCCAGAGTATGCCGTGATTGGTCGGGTGGCACGACGGATTTGGGCCAAAGCAATGCGCGAGAAATACGGCGCCTCCGACCGCGCCCAAATGCTGAAGTACCACATCCAAACGTCCGGCCGATCGCTCCACGCGCAGGAGATTGATTTCAACGACATCCGCACCACGCTTCAGGCACTCTACGCGATTTACGACAACTGCAACTCGCTGCATACCAACGCGTACGACGAGGCCATCACAACCCCTACTGAAGCCAGCGTTCGCCGGGCCATGGCCATCCAGCTCATCATCAACAAGGAGCTCGGTCTGGCGAAAAACGAGAACCCACTCCAGGGCTCGTTCATCATTGAACAGCTCACCGACCTCGTCGAAGAAGCGGTGCTGAGCGAGTTCGATTGCATCACCGAACGGGGCGGCGTGCTTGGCGCCATGGAGACCATGTACCAGCGTTCTCGCATCCAGGAAGAAAGCCTGCACTACGAGATGCTGAAGCACACCGGCGAATACCCCATCGTCGGCGTGAACACCTTCCTCAGCAAGGAAGGCTCTCCCACCTTGGTGCCGGGCGAAGTCATTCGGGCGACGCAGGAGGAAAAGCAACAGCAGCTTTCCAACCTCGGTGCGCTTCACGGCATGTCCGCAGGAAAAGCCACCGACGCGCTGAAGCGCGTGCAAGAGGCAGCCGTGGCCGGAGAGAACATCTTCGACGTGTTGATGGAAGCCTGCAAGTGGTGCTCGCTCGGGCAGCTGACCGAGGCCATGTTTGACGTCGGCGGTGCCTACCGCCGGAACATGTGAGGACTCTCCTATCTTGGGCACATGTCTGAATTCGCCACTCCTGCCAAGCGAAGCGCGACCGAAGTCGTACGCGACATCGTGGGCGTCGTTGTCGGAGTCTTCTCTTTCCCCATTCTCGTGTCCTTGGGCCATGCTCTGTTTTCCCGACTCGGCGTTTCTCAAGCGCCTTCTGTTGGACCCGATCAGGACCCCGAGGCGTAGGAAGCGTTCATGCAAAGCCTGAGCACCCTGGAATTGTTGTCGGCGACCGCTGCCCACATAGGCGGGACGTTTCTGGCAGCCGGGATCGCGATGCTGATCGCGACGTCACGCACCCGCCGCCCCGGCCTCATCTTGGGTGGTTTTGGGATGTTGGGAGGCGTTCTCAACGCCGCGATGTTGCCGGGCCAACCCGCGTGGCTGATGATTCTCGACGTCGCGCTTTACGTGCCGGCGGGATGGTTGGCAGCGGAGGTGGTGCTGCGCCTCAAGGGCGCGGATCGGAACAACCAAAAGCATTGATTCAGAACATCAATCAGCACGTTCAGAGATTTACTGGGGAAAGTGTCGAAACCACCGATGAGCCACTGAACTAAGGAAGACTCTTCCCCCAATTCACATGTCGTCACACAATTCTAGAATGTTGTGTTGATTTTCATCAATACAAACACCTACTTTCGGGGCATGACCAAATTCGAATCCCCGTGCGCCTCTCGGGATTGGACCACAACCTCACGAAACATCCTGGCCATCTTGGTCGGATTGGCTTCCTTGCCCGTCTTTCTCTCCGTCGGTTCCTTGATGTCCTATTCGTGGGGTGTTCCGGCACCTCCCGCCGTAGGACCCTTTGACAACCCTGTGGCATGGGACAGCTACCTGAACAATTTGACAATGATGGAATTGATGTCCTCTTTGTTGGTCAATCTCGTGAGTCTCTTCCTTTCTTCGTTGCTCGCCTCCTTGATTTATGGCACACGAGGCATTCAACCCGGATGGATTCTTGGAGGAGTCGGATTGGTCTATGCATTGTTGAATGCTTGGTTGATTCCCGGTCAACCGGTTTGGTTGATAGCACTGAACATGATCGCGGTTTTCCCCGTGGCATTGGGCATTTCTTGGAGCGTGTTGAAAGTGAAGAACTTCTTGGCTTAATTCATGAGAATTGCGCTTTGGGCTGGACCTCGCAGCGGAAGCACGGCTTTGATGTACAGCTTTGCTCAACGGTCTGACACCAGGGTCGTGGATGAACCGTTGTTTGGTCATTTCCTAGCTCACACTGGGGCCAAACGCCCTTCCAGGCAAGAGGTCATGGCCACCATGCCCACTGACATGGCATCGGCCTTGGCCACAATCCAATCTCGACAGGATGACCAACATGTCTTTTTGAAGCACATGGCGAACCACATCGAGGGCGTTCCTTTTTCGTACCTCGATGGAGACGATGTCAGGCACGTGATTCTGATTCGCCATCCCGATGGGGTGTTGCCCTCGTACCGTGTCCATGTCGATCATCCCACCATGCTAGACCTCGGATACTCCCATCAGCGGTTGTTGTTTGAACATTTGGGGGAACGGGCTTTGGTGATGACAGCGGAACATCTTCACGCCCAGCCGAAAGAAAGCTTGCAAGCTTTATGTGCGGCTCTTGATTTGGCTTGGGATGAGAGGATGATGAGTTGGAGACCGGGACCACGTCCAGAAGATGGCGTTTGGGCCAAATATTGGTACCAAGGCATCCATCAAAGCTGCGGATGGGAAGTGAGACCACTGCCTCAGCAGGATGTTCCTGAAAATCTTCAGGCACTTCGCGATGAGTGTCTCCAACATTATCTTGCCCTGTCCGGGAAAGCCATTCCTCCCCTTTAATTCAATGCCATGGCCAAATACAATCAACCCGATCCTCGAAACGCTGAGACTTGGTGTTGGGTCAATGGCCTGGTCAGACGAGAGGAAGCCAAAGTCAGTGTGTTGGACAGCGTCGTTCAGGGAGGAGATGCCGTGTGGGAAGGGCTTCGCGTTTCACAAGGGCGAATTTTTCAATTGACGGAGCACCTGACCCGATTGCACAAGAGCGCCCATGCCTTGATGTTCGTCAACGTCCCAGGGATGGATGAAATTCAAGATGCTGTTTTCCAAACGCTTGAAGCCAACAACATGACTGACGGCGTTCACATCCGTCTCACCTTGACAAGGGGCAAAAAGTCAACGTCAGGCATGGATCCAAGGCTCAACATTTTTGGAAGCACTCTCATTGTCTTGCCTGAGTACAAAGGGGCTGTGTATGGATCCGGAGAAATCAGACTGATCACGAGCAGCATCCGTCGCAACAGCCCTACGTTTTTAGATTCCAAGATTCATCACAACAACCTGCTCAACAACATCCTCGCCAAAATTCAGGCCAACCACGCAGGTGCCGATGACGCATTGATGCTCGATGACCGGGGATTCATCGCTGAAACCAATGCCACCAATGTATTCTTTGTTCAGGGTGGAGAATTGTGTACCCCCTTCGGTCATGCCTGCCTTCCCGGGCTCACCAGGGAATATGCTTTGACCTTGGCGGAACGCTTGGGGATCCCCGCAAGAGAGGGCGATTTCAGCTTGACCGAACTCTACAATGCGGACGAGGCCTTCACCACGGGAACCATGGGGGGACTTGCCCACATCGTGGAAGTGGACGGTCGCCGAATCGGCCCCGCGGATCGCAACGGGCCAGGGCCCATCACCCAGATGCTTCAAGCGGCGTATCCCGAACACATTCCCTCAGTTCCTCTTCCATTTGCCGTGTTGTGAAGCACCTGGTCCAGTCAGCATTTCGTGTTTTCATCGGCTTTTGTGCGGGGACGATGTTCAGCTGGGGCGTAGGCCAAACCCTACAAGACATCCTGGCCCAAGGGGTCCCACGCCCGAGTACCAGCGACAGAGCATCCCTTGCACAGTTCTTGGAATCACTTCCTCCTTTGGCTCACGCAGGCCGTCTCGTGGGACTGGGAGCCGGTGTGATGTTGGGATGTGCGCTGGTGCGGCGCCTGAACGGAAATCGGCCCACAGAGGCGTGGGCGCTTGCGCTGTTGTTTGGAATGGGTGCGGTTGCAGATGTTGTGCGCGTGCCTCATGGAAATCCACTTGGGATTGCCACCATTGCACTCATCTTGCCCTCCGCATGGATGGGCATTCGCCTGGCGTCACGCCGCAGGTAAGCCCTTGATTCTTGCCTTCAGCACGGTGTTGGCCACGATGCTCGCAACCACGAGGGCCATTCCGACAAGGCTAACCATGGACATGTGCTCTCCGTACCCCCACCACCCCACAATCAAGGCCAGCACAGCTCCGAGGTACTTGAACGGCATCACTGTTCCGGCATCTTCGTTGTGAAGTGCGACCGTCATCATGACTTGGGCAACGATGCTCAGCACCCCAATGGCCAGGGCCAGGACCCAATCCGTTCCCACCATTGGCACCCAATCGCCGACGGACAAAAGCCCCATGATGGGCACCGCCAACATGTGAAACCACACCACCACCCCTACCGGGTGATCGGAATCTCTGCATTTCATGGTGGCCAAGTAAGCCACGGCAGAAAAGCATGCCGAGGTCATGCCCAAGCCCCACATTCCCCAAGTCACACGCGGATCAAACCCCTTCACCATCACAATGCCGACCAAAGCCAGGCCCAAAAAAAGCCATTGGGCCTTATGAACGCGCTCTTTCAAAAACATCAGGGCCAACACGACCGTGAAGACAGGACTACAATATTGGATGACCGTAGCGCTGGCCAATGGAATGTGCCTCAAAGTATGGAAAAAACCGGCGAGCGCAACCATGCCAGCAAGTCCACGAACCACCAGCCAGGTGCGGTTGTAACCCAAAACAGGAATCCCGCGCCACCGAAGAAAGGCCACACACAACAACAGAGAAACGGTGGACCTAAGAAAAACTAGTTGACACGTGCCGAGATGAGAAAGTTCCTTGACACATCCATTGGCCGATGTGAACAACACCACCGCGCCCAGCATGGCAACACCCCCCCTCCTCACCGGACCACGGTGACCCATCCCCGGAGCACAGTCGGCTCCAATTCATGGAAGCCCTGGGCTTTGGCCAGGTAGCCGTAGACTCCGTCAGGCACAAAATGTTCCCCGCCCTGCTGGTTGTTTTGTCCAAACCATGGCTCCTCAGAATCTTCGGTGTAAAACACCCATTCTCCCCAACGATTCAACACCGTGAAACTGTACGATTCCGCCCGAAATCCTTCCCCAAAAGGCAAGAAAGAATCATTGACTCCATCGTTGTCCGGAGTGAAGGCATTTGGCACGTACAATGTGAACTCCACAGGGTCAAAATGAGCAATGACCAACTCCGCAGGAACACCTTGTAGTTGAAGGGACATCTCCCATGCCTTGTCATCAGGGAATGGAGAAGTGACAACCGTCTCCCAATGGCTGAATTGCCATTCTTCTTCGGCCATGGCCTCAAACACAGTGGGGCCATTGGGCTCGAAGGAAGTGCTCCAAGTGTCAGTGACCATCATCATGTTTTTCACGCGAACTTGCCCAGCCTGCGCAGGGGAAACCATCACAGTCAAATCCGTGTGTGGAATTGGAACAAAATGAGCGGTCACTTGACCGGGCTCAAACACATTCAAATCCGCTGGGATCGATGTTGACTCGGGTCCTATGTCGTTGCCATTCCAAGTCCAGTGTGAAAAAGCCCACCACTCCGTAGGGTCGACATTCAGATTGTGTGCTCCGACCTGAATCAAGTCGGTGAACGGATTGGCGTTCAGTGTATTTCCATCCAAAACAATGAATCCAGAACCCATTGGCTCAACAGAAAATGTCAATTCCTCAGGGGGGACGGGAATGCCAAAGTGAGCGACCAAATGCACATCGCCACTCAGGGTCAAGGGGAGCCATGGATCCGTCACGTCAGCGATGATGACATCGCCAGACACGACTTCCCAGTATAAGAAGGCCAAACCATAATCCTCCTCAGCCTCTAGCGTGATGGGAACCCCTTCAAAATACCACCCTGAAAAGGGAACCATGCTCGGGGTGATGTCCACGCTGTTGAGCTCGACATCACCCATGCCCACAATGTCGAGGGTCAGGGTGACAGGAACGACATCATAGCAATCTTCCATGCCACCAAGCAATTCGTCTTCACAACGGCTGTCAATGAAGTCCCTCAACTGTTGAAGCTCCACCTCCCAGCCAGCGACGCTCCCTCCCCATCGTTGACATTGACGAGGCATTTCAGGCTCAATCACCACCACCATGCTGTCCAACACGGCGTGCATCGTTTCGCAGGTAAACCAGGTATTCCCAAGATCTGCCCACCGGTTGATGTACGTGGCCCAAAACGTGTCGTTGCCCAACAACGCATTCAAGACGGGAATGTGACCTTGTCCCCCCACATTTCCCATGCCTTCGGGGTTGCAAGGATCGGCCGTGGGTCCCGTATCAGGCACACCTGTGTAGTTGATGTAATGCCCAAAACTTGCGTCCATGTCCCACAACGCGTAACGCCATCTCTTCGCATCTCCGTCTGGATGGCGCCCTCTCCACCAAGCTGTGTTCCAGTTCAACCAGTCCATGGTAACGATGTAACTGTTGAGCACAAAGTAGTCGATCAACGACATGGGGTTGAGCTGCGTCACGACGTAATCGTAGTTGGCCGCCACAGTCATGTCCTGCGTGGTGCAGAAATTGACCAAGTCATACCAATCTGTCCCACTTCCATATTCCTCCCACGTACCACCCCATGTCTTGAGAAAGTCTACAAAATGCCTGGGTTGATCGTAGTATTTCTCAGTAAAATCAACGTCATCAACCTTCTCGCGGTATTCATACACTCCCCAATACTGCCCATTGAGATAGACAATGCAACTTTCGTTGGTGCGCTCATCCAAATGAAGCTCAGCGAGATGGCTCAACGTATGAACATAGGCATCACGAATGTGTGCTCCTGGTTCAAAAGGATAGTTGTCGTTGGCCGCCGCCTTGAAAATCAAACGTTGAAACTTGTCGCGGTCCTTGACGTGAAAGAGTTGGGCCTCCAGGGCGAAGTCATACCCCATTTGGTCACGGGTGATGTAATCGAAGCCACGCTGGCCGTATGCATTGCTGTCGTTTCCGTGTTCGTTGCTATCCCCCGTGGCCTCGACCCAAAAGGTCCCGTCCGTATGAAAAAATTCGATGTGGGCTGGTTCTCCATTGCCCCAACCCCATGCGCCATCCTCTTGACCATCTCCACTCACAGAGACCACAGGAATGGTGTGAGCATCCGCCCCAATGAAGTACGTGTTGGTTGCAATGAAACTCGGTGCCAGTGTTCCCGACGCATCGAAGGCCATGGCGCGAACCACTGTGGTCGCAGTGACATTGATTGGCCCTGAATACAGGGGACTCGCTGCCGTGGGGGCGTAGCCATTGAGGGTGTAACGAATGTCGTATCCCGGAGGAACGGACAATTCTACACCCACGGCATTGTCGTAATGACCGGCTTCGAGATTGAACGCAGGAATGGGGGCATACCCATCCACCATGCCACCTGCATTGGAACCGTTGGGAGTGGGAGCTGTGCAAATTTGCCAATCCGCGCTTCCGTCCGTGTTGCGTGACCAACTGTGGTTGGCCTGGGTGGTCTCCACATCCGATTGATACGTGTAGGACTCCAACAGTGCCCCTGAGGGATCTGAAAAAAGCAAGGATTCTCCTTGGCATTGGTTGATCTTGAAATTGGTGTTCAAGAATCCCCCGGCGTACAGGTTGGTAGGCAGCTCACCCTCTCCCGAGCACATCACAAGCAAGAACCCGCCTGCGGGTACCATTGTGCCCGCAGGAATTTCAAATTTGGTTGGGTTGCTGGGGCTGTCACTTAAAAAATATCCGCCCAAATCAACGGCTGCTCCACCAGGGTTGAAGAATTCCACAAAATCCTCGTTGTCCCCTCCCACATTCAAGGTGTAATTGCTGCAGGAGAATTCGTTGATGACCACCTGGGCCTGGATGCCATCCAAACCTCGGAGGATGACCAATGCAGAGACCGCACACAAGGCGCGGATGAAAGCAACCATGGAATTCGAATTCATCGATGCCAAATCAATTGTTCGAATGCACCACAAATTTCGTCACAAGTGTTGCTTCTTCATTGGTCATTCGAACCATGTAACTGCCCGTACCCAATTGTGCACAATCCAACGTGACACGGCGACCTGAAACCTGCCGAGAATCCAAAACACGACCCCCCATGTCCAGAATTTCCATGCTCCATGAACCCAATGGAAAAGACAGCTCACTTCGATCCGTCATGGGATTGGGCCAAACGGCAAGCCCTTGAATCCCACTCGCGACTGAGGCGATGTCAGAAACACATCCATCGATGACGGTGTGAAGCGTGTTTTGGAATTGTTCGTTCACCACGTCCACCACCTCTGCCATGCACACCTCAAGTTCTGCGTCTGACCAATACACCCGGAGGAAAGGGACATACGTCAAATTCTTGTGGAACGATGCCCCGTCGTAGCTCAAACCGATCACCTTGTTGCCTCCAGGCACGAACGACGGCGTGATGTCATATCCAATGGGGTCTGCCAAAGAGATTGCGTCCGAGATGTTCACCCCACTGAACACCAATTCATAGCCCACAATGCGGTTGTTTGGATTCATCACATGAACATCGAAGTAATTCATGTCCCAATTCACCCCGGCCACCATGAAGTGAACAGTGTCAAAGATGTTTGTCAACTCATTGACTGGGAAGTTGCACTTGTTGTGGAAGCCTGAACTGTCGGGATGTTCGTGAGCCACATTGTACCATTGGCACTGCGACATCAGCGCAGCATCGCTTACAGTGATTTCACCATCCTGGTCAATGTCAGTGCATGATGCCACAGCGATGTCACTGCCAAGAATGCCTTCCACGTATGCCACGGCATCTGTGTATTCCTGTGCACCGTTGGCATCTAAGTCACCGACAAGCGCGGTTCCGTTGCAATCACCGTTGCAATCAACCATGGCCGTTCCAAAGGGAACGCCCAAGCAGTCGGTGAACGGCTCACATCCATCCACAGTCTCCACCGCGAGGCTGCCACTGGAACGGTCCAATTGGATGCAGACCGCGGCATGGTTGTTCTCGTAGGAATTTTCGTTGCGGCCCAAAGCATCGGGAATGAAGTCGTAATTGGCGCGAACCAGCAGGTAATACGTCCCGTCCTCGACATCGGTGACATCGATCCACTGGCAGCTCAGACCTGCTCCGTAAATGTCACCGCAACCCGCTGAAATGCCCATGTTTCCGCAACCGTACTGTCCAGTTCCGCCTCCACTGCATTCCAGGTCCATGACACAAAAGCCATTTTTAAACCCAATGGGGATGATCTGGCCTTCGAGGGTGAACAGATCGTATTTGGCATAGCCCTTGTGGTGCCAGTGGTTGTGGCAATCGCCCCATTCGAATTGGTTGTTACCCGTTTGGCTTGGCACACCGATGTAGTAGTCCAAATCGCCAATGTTTTGAATGTGCGTTGTGAATCGCACGAGTTCACGTGCACCAAATCCGTTCAAGCAACCTTCATCGATGTAGCAGTCATTTTCGTTGACTTGCATCACTTCGGTGGACAAGCTATTGACAATGGCTTGGGCATTGACGATCAAATCTGGACCTGTGCAATCGGGGTCGCCTGGGTAGGTGCATGAACCGTTGTCCAACTCTGCCATGGGATTGTAGTTGCAGGCGTCTGGATCGGTGCATCCTGCCGGGGGGCCGCCATAACCGAATTCCCACTGCCAAGGACCCGCACAAGGACCGTCAAATGATGCCCAACGAACGAAGTAGGTCACACCCGCCTCCAAAAGGACAGTCAATTGCGCCTCTTCACCGCATCCTCCTTGGTTGTTGTCGTAATAGATGGTGCCCTCGTTCGTGTCGTCGAAGTTCCCCATTTGACAATAGTCGTAGATGTACAACCGCGTATCGCAACCGTTCCCACAGGAGCTGAATGTGTACATCCCGTTGGCATCGGGCGTGAAGGAGTACCAAAACGAATCGCCCTCAGAATCCACCATGCCATAGTCATCTGAAGTCAAGGGAATGGCATCATTGCAGGTTTCACCCGGAGCGCAGGCAAACAAGGCCCCTGCACTGGATGAAAACTGACCACCAGTGGCCACAACAACTCCGTCCAAAGTGACTGTGTATGATCCCTCACCATAGCCACAGCAAATACCATCTCCGTAAGAGTCGAAAATCTCAAATTGCAGGCAAGGCTCCTCTGAGGATGGGAAACATAAAGTGTCCGAGTAAAGGGTTCCATTTTGGTTGTAAGGCCCACCAGACAACACCAGTTCACCTCCCAAAACAAGTTCCCATGAAGTTTCTCCAGGGTAGCCATCTGTCAAAATTTCAACCACGACGAGGCTTTCGCCCGTCTCACATTGGGCTTGAACATCAGATGAAAATTCCAAGGATGCGAACGCCAATCCGACGAATGCAGAGAGTGTCCGAAAAGACAGCGAAAGGAGGTTCATGCTTTCAAAAATCTTGCGGGTTAGTCAACTTGCTTCACGAGGAGACGCAAGCAAGCCCGACAAATTACGACAATGCACAGATGAAACCTCACATTCAAACAAAAGGTTGCTCGAAAAAGTGGCTGGATTGAATGGGGATTGAAAAGGTCTCCCCTTGTATTTTCGCAGCATGGGAAATGAACATCACGACCACCACGAAGCGGAGCAAAACGAAATCGGAGGACCAGTGGTCTTCGCGCTGTTTCTGTTTGCCATCGTCATCATTGCCATCGGGATGATGGCATCTTGATTGTTCAGGATCCAATCCTGAAACTGGATTCATTCAAGTCCACTCTTCGAAGAGGAGTTGACAAGCGTCATCTCATCGACCAGATGACCTGCGCCTGCGTACACATCGATGACCCAGAGGACGTAGCGTATGTCCACCATGATGTTTCGACACCGGGAAGGATCAAACAAGATGTCGCTCATCGTGCTCTCCCAACTCCGGTCGAAATTGATGCCCACCAAATGTCCCATTCCATTGAGGGCAGGTGATCCAGAGTTTCCCCCTGTGGTGTGGTTACTGCCAGTAAAGCAAACCACCAAATCCCCGGATTCGTCGGCGTATTGGCCATGCTGACGTGTTTCAAGCAACTCCACCAAACGAGCGGGCATGTCAAAATCCGGATCTCCGGGAATGTACTTCTGCAAGATGCCTCTTGACGTGCTCAACGCATTGTATTGCATGCCGTCGTATGGTGCACTGCCCTCGACCTTTCCATACGTCAGTCGCAATGTACTGTTCGCATCCACGGGGAACACTTCCTCAGGAAAAGTTTCCCTCAACGAACGGGTATACGCCGCACTCAAGCCATCGATTTCCTGACGA
Source organism: Bacteroidota bacterium (assembly GCA_027622975.1). Taxonomy (GTDB): domain Bacteria; phylum Bacteroidota; class Bacteroidia; order Flavobacteriales_D; family Sanyastnellaceae; genus UBA11663. The sequence goes on from JAQBVN010000010.1 coordinate 68,080, forward strand.
AGCTGGCCATACTGGGGGGCGATTTCAGTGAAGTAATGGGAACGAAGCTTCTCCACGAGTTGGTACATGGGGTCCTTCTCCAATTTGGCCCAAGACTTGGGGTTGTCGTTGGCCAGAAGTTTGGCCATGGTCTCGGGGTTGTCAAACACGCTCTTGTCGTAAAGTGATTCCGCCCATTCGACACCCCCTCCTGCCTTGCTCACTTCCTCTTCGAGTCCTTGCGGGACCAATGCCTCGGGCATCCACTTCAGATAACCTGTCACCAGTCGCGCCATCAAATCCTTGTCCACAAGGGGGTCACAGTTCTTCCAAAACCCAGCTTCCTCCCCGCGCAAACGAGTCAAAAGTGCTTCCCGTTCTTCTCCCTCAACACCTTCAATCAGTCCTTGAAAACCGTGGGCGTAATTCAAAAGATCAGGACCGTAATACACCCATTCAATGAACAAAGAACGAGCCTCGAGATAGGGAAAGTAGGTTGCGTTTACGGCCGCAATGTCATCGATCACGGTGGTTCCAGAAGTCAATGTCAAACGGGCTTCGAGGTTGCGCTTGACGTCGAGAGCGTGGAGTTCTGTGAGTCCGCGGTTTTGGCCTTTCCACTTCTTCCATGCATTGGCAACGCTGCTCTGCTTGGAAGCGTAAGCAATGCGCAATTCATCGCTCGTAGCGCGTGCCGAATTGATCACAGCCAAAGCCTCATCCCGCATGGCAATTCGCATCGGATTGAGACGCGTAATCACATGCTCTACGGCATCCGATGTGAGGTATTGCTCGGTCCGACCTGGGAATCCAAACACCATGGTGAAATCCCCTTCCTGGACACCATCGAGGCTCACCGGGAAATGGTGGGCAGGACGATATGGAACGTTGTCGTCGCTGTATTCCGCGGGGTTGTTTTGCAAATCGGCATAAATCCGGAACACACTGAAATCTCCTGTGTGTCTAGGCCAAACCCAATTGTCCGCATCCCCTCCAAATTTTCCCACTGCCGAAGGAGGGGCACCCACCAATCGCACGTCCTTGAACACACGCGTGGTGATCAGGCAATGCATGTTCCCAAAATCAAAGGTGACCACACGACCGTCCAACCCAGTACCCTCAGTCGCCTCCTTGACAATCAGCGCCATTTCCTCCTTCATCCGCTTCTCCCTTTCCTCCCCACTGAGTCCAACACACACGCGCGACAGTCGACGGGTGACATCTTCAATGCGATCAATAAACGTCGCTGTGACCCCCGGGTTGGCGAGCTCCTCTGAGAGATTCATTGCCCAAAATCCGTGTGTGAGAAGGTCATTGTCCACACTGCTTTGCTGTTGGATTTGATCGTATCCGCATTGCTGATTGGTCAACATCAAACCTCGAGAACTGACCATTTCAGCAGTGCATCCCCCATTGAAATGGACAACTGCGTCTTTCAAACTGCTGTGGTTGATGCTGTAGATATCCTCTGCGCTGAGCTTCAGTCCCATCGCCTGCATGTCGTCTTCAACGACCTCGAGCAGGGTCGGAATCCACATACCTTCTTTGGATTGGGCTGTGTTGACACCAAGCCAAACCATCGCCATGGTCAACAAGAATCCGAGGTGCAAGTTGCGTTTGTTCATGCCGGAAAGATACCCACTCTGCGACCGAGACGCCTACCTTTGAAGTCATGGCTTCTCGCACATCTTCATCCCAGCTACAACCCCCACCTTCAGACATGTTGGTGGATCTGCGAAGCGACACAGTCACCCGTCCCGACATGGCCATGCGAAAGGCCATGCTCGCAGCAGAAGTTGGTGATGACGTCTTTGCCGAAGACCCGACAGTCAATGCCCTGCAAGAGCGTTGTGCAGCCATGTTAGGGCATGAAGCGGCATTGTTTTGTCCTTCAGGAACCATGACCAATCAAATTGCCATCCAAGTCCATACGAGGCCTGGAGACGAAGTGATTTGCGATCAACTTGCCCACATTTACAACTACGAAGGGGGAGGGATTGCAAGGAATTCTGGCGCCTCGGTCAAACTAGTCCAAGGCGACCGAGGACGCTTCAACCTCGCCCAAGTGATTCAGGGAATAAACCCCCTCGACAGTCACTACGCCAGAACTTCGCTTGTGGCCGTCGAAGACACTTGCAACAAAGGTGGCGGGTCCGTTTGGGAACTGGATGAGCTCGCTCAACTGTCTAACCACTGCCGAGACGAGGGACTTCGATTCCATTTGGATGGTGCCAGAGCGTGGAACGGCTGGGTAAGTCGAGGCATGTGGGGTGATCAAGAACTCTTGGCTTCGTATGGCCGCATGTTTGACAGTGTGTCGTTGTGTTTTAGCAAAGGAATGGGATGTCCGGTCGGATCAATTCTCGTGGGTTCAGAGGCTTTCATCCGAGAAGCACATCGGTCGCGAAAAGTGTTGGGCGGTGGCATGCGTCAGGCCGGCATGATGGCGGCGGCGGCCTTGCATGCCATGGACTACCATGTCAGTGCCATGAGCCAAGATCATGTTCATGCCCGCATGCTGGAAACGGTCCTCGAAGAACATCCGGAAGTGTCTTCCGTGGACCCTGTGGAATCCAACATCGTGATTTTCACGTTGTCAGAGATGGGCGCGGACGAAGCTGTGCGTGCATTCGCTGCCATGGGCATCGCATGCTTTGCGTTTGGGCCTCACAAAATTCGGCTCGTCACCCACAGGGATGTGCATGCAGATTCCCTCACTGAGGCCTGTAGAAGGTTGGCCACATGGCGAGGAAAGGCCTCCGATTGACGCGGGGTTGCTACCTCCAAGAAGCCCAGCACGCCACCGAAGCCCGGCAACAGACCATGACGTCGTCTACGACCTATTGAGCCACCAAACGAATCACTCCTGGAAATGAGGTGGATGTCAAAACATAGACACCTGGCTCCATGGACCCCTCCCATGCCAATCCCCGCTCCCAACTTTCCCATGTCATGTCCACTTTGCGGCCACGAGCATCCAAAAGGGTCACCGTCGTCGGAGAGATGGGACGTCCAAAATCAACCTGGAACTGGTGCTGGAACGGATTGGGACTGATGGTCACCTCCTCCATCCGGTTGGGAAGGTCTGGTTGGGTCATGCCCGAATTGCATTCCTGAACCGTGATGATGATCGCATCGGAATCTGAACATCCGGCATCGTCAGAGACCTCGACACCAATGACCAAGGTCCCCGATGCACCGGGAGTAACGACAGCCAACGGTCCGGTTTGACCTGTGGACCACACATAGCTCAAACCACTTCCGAATGGCGCCAACAATGTGAGCACATCTCCCACACACGCGAAGACATCCGGTCCGAGATCTACCGCAGGAACACCCACGGCATTCACCCACACATAGTCGGTGATTTCACATCCTTGCTGATCCGTGGCAACCACCTCGCAGAATCCAGCCGGCAGACCGTCGACATTGACACCACTGAAGATGTCGCCAGCCACTTCCCACTGAACATTCATTTCCCCCGTCCCCCCATCAATCTGTGCAGCGCCCAGCATCGCACCCGCTTCACAATCCGCGGTGAGGGTCAATTCCATGGACATGGCTTCCGGTTCTTGCACTTCAAAGACTGCCATGGATTCAGCGCCGCAGAATTCAGCAACCACCTCGTATACACCGGGCAACAAAGGGCCGATGTTGTCACCCGTCGAAGAAAACCCAAAAGGTCCGGTCCATGAAAAATTGGCGGAACCAGGACCCGAAGACACATTCAACCCGATGGCTCCGTTGGGGTTGAAGCCTTGCTCCAAGTTGCAGGATACATTGGTCACTGATCCCCCAAACCACATGTCTTCGGCTGGGGCACTGTCTATGCTGACTTCAAGGTTTCCCTGCTCACCATAGTACCCATCGATTTGAAGAAGAAACACCTCCCCTCCATCAAGACAAGGAGTCAGAAAGCCACTTCTGTAAGCACCTGAACTGCACCCAATGTCATCGTTGGCGTTCACCAATTCAAACGTTGACCAATCCGCGCAATCCGTGGCGGACCACATGGCCAATTGTGTATCAAAACTTGTGGAGTCGTTGCAGGTCGAAATCCAATACACCCCCCCTTCTTCCGGCACATGCCATTCCAACCATTTGGTGTTGCTCAGTCCCGATTCGCACCAACCACCAAAACTGCCACATCCCCAAGCAGGGGGAGCAGGTTCTCCCGGACTCACTGTCGATGTCGATGTGTTGCCATGATAATGGGCCGCATTGGCTTCAATGGGTTCAGCATTGCAGGGCAAATCACCGGCATAATAGGACGGTTCATGGGCCACGAAACCCCAGGCATTCCCTCCACCAGTCCCTGCATACCCAGCCACCTCGTAGCCACCTATGGAAAGTGCAAAACTGGATCCTCCGTCGCCATAGCTGTCACGGTGAAACAGCAACAGAGAATCGCCGTCACTGACGCAAACACTGGGAAAAGTGTTTATCGCGTTGTTTGGCATGGGGTCACCGGGCAAGCCCGACACCCCATTTCCACATCCTACGTCGGGATTGCCACCCCAAACGAGGGCGTCACCGTCCCCACATTCTGCATCCAATGGCAGGAGTTCCCAATACGCTTCATAGCCCCATGCGTCGGTGTACACTGTCACAATCAACGCAAGGGAATCTTCAGGACAAGGGGACTGAGCAACGGCCGACACGCCCAAAGTCAGGCAAGCGGCAAAAGTCAACGACAAAGCTCTCATGGGGTTTGGTTTTCAATTCGACAGATACGGAAGGTACAAAACATGTGGTCCTTGTGCGGCCATTGCCTTCCTTTGCGTCCCATGTTGATTCTTTTGTCTCCTGCCAAAACGCTTCACGAGACCCCCCCTATTTCCAGCCATTGGATTCCAGAACCAAGCCAGCCCTTCTTTCAAAGCGAAGCACAACAATGGATGACCCTCCTTCAAGGATGGGACAAGTCCAGGCTTCAACGAGACATGAAATTGAGTCCAGCCCTGGCTGAAAAGGTGAATGGTTGGCACCAACATTGGTTTGAAGCAAAGACGTCCATGGCTGGTTGGACCTTCGCCGGTGACGCGTTCAAATCGCTCGACTTCCCAACCCTCACCATGGAAGCCCAACTTCGGGGTCAGAGCCAGCTCAGAATTTTGCATGGACTGTACGGTGTCCTGCGCCCCATGGATGAGATGCGGAAAGCACGTCACGAAATGGCCCAAACTTGGGGTGGCAAGGAAGTCGAACAATCACCCGCCCAATTTTGGTCCATGAGATTGGGGGCCTACCTATCCAATGAGGCCGAGACCTTGAAAGACGGTTGGCTTCTCAACTTGGCAAGCACCGAATACAGCGTTCCTGCCTTGCGTGACCTAGCCCCTGAAGTTCGGGTGGTTGAGTGCTCCTTTGCTGAAATCAAGGGGGAGCGTTGGAACACTGTGAGTTCTTACACCAAAACAGCCAGAGGAGCCATGGCGCGTTACGTGCTTGAGAACAACATTTCCTCTCCAGACGACCTGTGCGCGTTCCAAGGTTTGGGCTATGCGCACCGCCCGGATCGATCCACCCCAAACTCTGTCGTTTTCTCCCGAACTTCGCAATCATGAATGTACGCACTGCACGTCGAGGGTTTTGGTCCATGGGGATGTTCTGTCTACTGTCTGTATCACCCTCATTGATTCCAACCTCTTGGGGCCAAAAATCCAAGCCCCTCAAAAACCAACCTGTCACCATGGATTCTGTTTCCTACGCCTTGGGCGTTCTGTTTGCCAAAAACCTGTCTGACCAAGGATTCAATTCGCTCGATGGAGCCTCTCTCCGAGATGGTTTTGAGCATGCTTTGGCCGGGACATCCAACCTCACTGTGGAACAAGCCGACGCCTTGGTTCGCAGTCATCTCACGGCATTGAAAGAAGAGGCGGACAAACAAACGTTGGCCGAAGGTGAAGCCTATCTACAGTCCAATGGACTGAAGGAGGGTGTGGTGACTACGCCCACAGGATTGCAGTACAGGCATGAAGTGATGGGTCAAGGTCCGAGCCCTGATGCCAACGATGAAGTCACTGTCCATTATCGAGGAACGCTGATTCATGGGGAAGAATTTGACAGCAGCTATCGGCGGGGTGAACCCACAAGTTTTCCACTCAACGGGGTCATTCGCGGTTGGACAGAAGGTTTGCAAACCATGAATGTGGGTGGCAAAACGACGTTTTTCATTCCCCAAGACCTCGCCTACGGCGCAAGGCCAGCGCCGGGTGGAAAAGTCCCCCCCTATGCCGCCTTGATTTTTGAGGTGGAATTGCTGGAGGTGCGTTCGGTTGACTGACCCTCTTGGACTGATTCCAACCTAGGGAATAATCATGATTGACTCCGGCCTCGCCTTTGTGGCGAGGCCTTTTTTTTTGGGGGGGTGACAACCTGAAGCGACTTCATCCACAACTTCATCCACAATTTCATGCACAATTCCGAGGGCTGAAGCCACGCGTACAACCATGGCGTGCCTTCTTCCGACCTTCCTGAACATGTCAGGCATGTAACCCTTTCTCATGTGAAGACGTATGGTGCTCCAAACCCATCACCATGCGTTGTTTGCTCCTTTCCCTTTCGATCGCCACATCACTGGCCACATCGTTCCCCACATTCGGTCAACATGAATTGCCCTGCGGAACCGACAGTGTTCACATGGCCATGCTCGAATCTTCTCCTGAATATGGACGAAGTTTGTTCGCCGTCCAAGCCGCCATCCAACGGATGCGCGCAGAAAACCGCGTGACCATGGATGTGTACACATTGCCCGTGGTGGTGCACGTCATTCACCGAGGATCCAACATTGGGGAAGCTGAAAACATTTCTGATGAACAGATTTTTTCTGCGATTCAAGCATTGAATGAGGATTTCCGCAAAATGCCTGGCACCAATGGAGATGGGTTAGGGGTAGACACGTACATTCAATTTGAACTTGCCAAGCGCACACCCAACGACGAACCCACCAACGGGATTGTGCGTATGGATGGTCGTTCATTCGCTGGATTCCTAGAGCATGGTATCGCCATGGATGCCACCCAGAATGGGGCGAATGAAATGCAATTGAAATCTGCCACGACCTGGGGTGGTCATGACTACGTCAATTTCTTCGTCGTGCCTGAAATCAACGGCAACGATGGAGGAAATGGCATCCAAGGGTATGCCTACCTGGCTCCAACGGGCAACGCGCTCGATGGAATCACAATCCTCTCCAATGTGTTTGGAACGGTGGGCAATTTGAAGCCTACGCACAACATGAGCAGGACAACCACCCACGAAACAGGTCACTACCTCGGTCTCTACCATACGTTTTGGATGACCTTGACGTGCAATGGTGAATCCAATTGTGAAACACAGGGAGATCAAATCTGTGACACCCCTGCGACCACTGCAAACTCCTCATGTCTCAACGCGGATTGCGAAGGTGCCCAGGTAGAAAACTACATGGATTACACGCCCCAAACGTGCCGAAACACCTACACGGAGGGCCAGCGCGAGCGCATGCGCGCGACATTGGAAAGTTCGCGCGCAAGCTTGCTCGAAAGCCTCGCTCTCGTTCCTGTTTCCGACCATGACCTGGTCGTCACCTCTGTCATCGATCCGGCGAGCTCGACTTGTTTGGGCACAGCGGCTCCCAGTGTGCGGGTGTTCAATCAAGGCACAGAGCCAACGGAAGGGTTTGAAATCCACTTCTCGATCAACGGTGGAGATACGCTCAAGATGTCGTTCGACCACGTGATCCAGGCCAATAATGCCGTAACGGTTGATTTGCCCGGCATGTCTTTTGTTCCAGGAACCAATGAACTCGTGACCATCATCAAGAAGCTTGGCGAGGTTGACGACGACTTTCCAGCAAACGACACCCTTCGCCATTCATTCACAATGGAAATCACAGACCATTGGACGATGACATTGACGACGGACATCTGGTACACTGAAACCTCATGGACCCTCGTAGACAGCTTGGGTCAATTGATTTGGTCTGGAGACAATTACACCTCTGCATTGGCCGATTATGTGGTTTCTGGCTGCATTCCACTCGGTTGCCATACCCTCACCATCGAAGATGCTGCCAACGACGGCATGACATGGGGCGGTGCCATGGTTTTGACCAATGGCAGTGGTGAAGTAATCGCAGAGATGAATGACGACAACTCCAATTTTGGCAGCGAGCTTGTGTTTGAAGTCTGTGGTTTGCCTGCTGTCCAAAATGGATGTCAAGATTCCAATGGGAACGGAATTTGTGATGAATACGAAATCACAGGATGTCAAGATCCCCTTGCTTGCAATTGGAATCCCCTGGCCCTGTTGGCTGGTGAGGCATGCACCTACAATGATGGAATTTTCGACTGCGATGGATCATGCCTCGCAGACACAGATGGAGACGGCGTTTGTGATCCCCTCGAAATTCCGGGATGCATGGATGACGAAGCTTGCAATTTCGATCCATCCGCCACCGACGACGATGACACGTGTTTCTTCGAAGACACAATCACAGACTGCAATGGCAATTGCTTCAACGACAACGATGGGGATGGTGTGTGCGACGAATTTGAAGTGGAGGGATGCACAGACATGGGGGCCTGCAATTACGACACCAGCGCAACAGACCCAGGAATCTGTGAATATCCTGAGACGGGATACGACTGCCAAGGACAATGCATCAACGACAGCGATGGGGATGGTGTGTGCGACGAATTTGAGGTCGAGGGATGCACAGACATGGGGGCCAACAACTACAATCCTTCAGCCACCGAAAATGACGACTCATGCACTTACGACACAGAAGGTTGCATGGATGAAACTGCGTGCAATTACAACTTTGAGGCAACCGTGGACATCGGAAACTGCGTGTACCCCGAAGTCGGCTTCGACTGCTTGGGAAATGCCACCGACATCTTGTCAATTGACAATGAAGAAGCCATCAAAGCCTTTCCAAATCCCTTCTTGCCTGAACACAGCATGGTGTTTCTGAAGGGGTTCACCACACTCAAGCCCTCCATTGAACTGATTTCCACTGAGGGGAGAGTGGTGTGGAAAGGAGATGGTATCCCGCAGGGTGCGGGTATTTTTGGATTTCCCATTCGAGACCAAGTCTCCTCAGGCACGTATTTCATTCGCATTGGGTCGTCCACCTCATCGGGCACAATTCCACTGATCGTATGGTGATAGGGTAGGTTCTTCACGGAACCGTCGGAACGGCTCGCACCTCATTGTGCGGGCCGTTTTGTTTCGACTCGAAGGTTTTGTCTCATTTTTGCCCAAATCACAACCATGGTTTCACCATTGACTAACCTGCTTCCCCTTGAAAACGATGCCGTTGTGCTCGGCCTGTTGGCAACTTCGCTTGGCCTCGTATTCTACACCCATTCTCTCCCAAGATTCAAAACGTTTTACACGTTTGTTCCTGCACTTCTCTTGTGCTATTTCTTGCCGGCAGCTTTCAATTCCATGGGGTTGATTGACGGGGAACAAAGTCAATTGTATTTCGTGGCATCTCGATATCTGCTGCCTGCGAGCTTGATCCTTTTGTGCCTTTCCATTGACCTCAAAGGAATCTACAACCTAGGACCCAAAGCGATCATCATGTTTTTCTCAGCGACACTGGGAATCATCATGGGAGGCCCCTTGGCCTTGTGGCTCGTGGGGAACTTCAATCCTGATGTGTTGGGGGGTGATTCTCCCGAGGCGTATTGGCGTGGGTTGTCAACCGTTGCAGGTTCTTGGATTGGCGGTGGAGCCAACCAGGCAGCCCTGAAAGAAATCTCTGAAACGACCGACAACCAGTTTTCCATCATGTTGATTGTGGATGTGTTCGTTGCGAATCTCTGGATGCCATTCTTGTTGTTTGGTGCAGGAATGCGTCAAAAGATTGATCAGTGGCTCAAGGCCGATGCCTCGGCAGTCGACGAGTTGCAAGAACGGGTGGAGAAGCTTCAGGCCTCCCAGGCGAGAATTCCATCCTTCACCGACCTGATGGTGGTGCTTGGATTGGCCTTTGGTGGTGTTGCCTTGTCCCATTTCGTGGCAGATGCCGCCTCGGCATCCCTGAGCCTTTCGTTTGATCGGTATCTCACCCTTCATCCCAACTCTCCCCTGTTGTATTTGTCCTCTGTCACCAAACAATTCTTCTGGCTCGTGGTGATCGCCACGGCCCTCGGGATTGGCTTGAGCTTCACCAAAGCCCAATCCTATGAAGGCGCCGGGGCCAGCAAAATTGGGTCAGTTTTTCTGTACATCCTGGTCGCGACCATCGGCATGAAAATGGACATTGCGAGCCTCATTCAACATTGGGAAGCCTATGGCGCAGCCGTCACCATTGGTTTGGTTTGGATGCTCGTTCACATCGTGGTACTCTTGGCAACAGCAAAAATAATCAGAGCTCCCTTTTTCTTCGTTGCTGTGGGTTCTCAGGCCAATGTGGGTGGTGCAGCCTCAGCACCCATCGTGGCAAGTGCCTTCTCCCCTGCCTTGGCACCTGTAGGGGTTCTCTTGGCCGTTTTAGGCTACGCTGTTGGCACAGTGGGAGCCATTGTATGCATGGAATGGATGCATCTCGTCTCCATGCCCTGACAACCCTTCAAGACGTCAGACAGGGCGGATGAAGTATACGCTGCGGCGACGATCCTCAGGGCTTTGTCCACGCACAACCAAATCCTGGCCATACAGAACTTGGTATTCCGTGTTGATTCTTGAGACCATGCGAGCACGTTGGGAACGGAGAGTCTCTGGGGTTTGCAAGTGATCTATGCCTAACAAGGCATCCAATTCTTCCGTCTCGAGCTGCCTCAAGTCAGACTCTTGTACGGTCAACGTTAACTCAGAAAGCCGAACAGAGGCTTCATCCGTTCTCGCGAGGATTGTCTTCCGGTTGTGTCTCCAAAACAACACAAAAAACAAGGTGGCCATCAAACCACCGCCAATCACAAAAGCCACAAACAAACCAAGAACAGGGAACCCTTCACGCTCATTCTGGATTGACGTAGAAGGTCTCTGTTCCTTGGCCTCTGCCTTCCATGCTTCTACATCGGCGATTGGTATGGGGACGACATCATTCAACAAATCCCATGGGAGATTCAAAGGCAACATGTCGCCTTCAAACCAATGAGTGGCTCCAGAATCCATGCGAAACGTCATTCGGCCAGGTTCATCGTGCCATGACCAAAAGTCTTCAACCACCTTTCCCTTTTTTGGCAGCAAGAAGGCCACCATGGCTTCAAAATCAAACCATATCAACTCCCCAGCTGCGTTGTGCATGGCCATACCCGCTCCCAAGCCGGTGCATCCATTCAACTCACCCAACCTAGAATCCACAAGGCCATTGACGGACCATGTCCTCGATTGAAGATCAAGGGTTCGGATGGCATAATTCGACGTAGCATAGCGGTTTTTGACACCGCGATAGACGTCATCCAAAATCATCACCTTTCCCCCAGAATTCACAAATGCTACGCTCTGATCAATCATGCGATCCTCCGGATGATCACCCACCACTGCAATCAATTGCCACGCCTCGGCCCCTCCCTCAAACCTGAGCAAATCAAAATGCCTCCTCCATAAACCATATCCTCCCAACGCATGAAGTTTCCCATCATGGCAAAAGTGCTTGGCCCCACCATTGTAACCCTGAACGAGGCTTTGACTCAAGTTGGACAGTCCTGAGGACGAGTGCGCGACCCAACGCATGTCTCCATTGACGACAACATAAAAATCGCCTTCTCCAGGGCCACTTCGTACCGCTTCTACCCTTCGAATTTTACCATCTGGCACCCTCAGCAACAACTCGGCTGTCATCCACTCGCTGTCTGCGCGCAGCCGATCATAAAACTGTTGCAACACAGGCATGGTGGCATACTCTTCTGGATGCCACCAATGAGTCGCAGAACTTTCAGTCAGATTCGAGCCGAATGCTTGCCATGCTGTCAAACGGAACAGCAAACATAGAAGCAACGTGCGATGGAACGATGACAACGGCATGTGCAGCGATGAGCCACAAAAAACGTTTCCTCGCAATGCACTAATGCGTTATAACGCGTTACAACTCGTTTAAAACGCGAAAAGCCCAGCTTCGTTCACGTCGGCCCGCGATGTTGCCGAATTTTATTATGTGATGCCGATGAGGGGTCCAACTTGACCAAAACACTTAAACTCAACGACACCACTGAAAGGCACCTACGGGTGCCTTTTTGATTTGCCCAAGCCAAACATATTCGGCTCTGCATACGCGATTCAATTTCCAATGTGTCCGTGCCCCTTGAGTTCTCGCTTTGCTTGATGGTACAAGTGGCTGTGCTGATTGGGATTCACCGTCACAGGAACCACGGCCTCGACATCGATACCCGCGAGTTCAAGAGCCCTTACCTTCTCTGGGTTGTTGGTCATGATTCGGACAGAACCCCAACCCAGTTCTTTTAACATCTGAGGAACCATTTCGTAGCTGCGCGCATCCTCCTCATGACCCAGGGCAATGTTGGCTTCAAACGTATTCAAACCTTGATCCTGAAGGTTGTAAGCTTTCAACTTCTCGACGAGACCAATGCCGCGCCCCTCTTGTCTCAGATAAAACAACGCTCCTCCTTCTTCGGCGATATGCTTGAGAGACATTCGAAGTTGTTCACCACAGTCACATCGCAGCGAACCCACAACATCTCCCGTCCAGCACTCAGAATGAATCCGAACCAATGGAGTCCCTTGAGGCAGGACTTTGGAAACGAGCACCAAATGTGGCTGACCTTCCTCTCCGCTTCGGAAGGCCCAAACCTGAAACTCTCCGTGTTCCGTTGGTAATTCCGCAATCACCTCAGTTTTCATGTTGCAAAGATAGCGGGTTTGTAGGGGTGAGGTGTGGGTTGACTAAAGTGCAAAAAGAAAGGGAGGCCCCGTGGCCTCCCTTCCATTCAATGACAGCCTTGTTCAGAGACAGCTCGATCCGAAGCTGGCCAGGAATGAAAGCAGGTCGGTCGTCGTCACAGAACCGTCCCCATCGAGGTCGGCTGGACAATCGTTGCCCTGATTGGGATCGAATTCACACGATCCATCATCCGTGTTGGCAAACTGGTTGTAATTCAACGCTGCCTCGTAGGTACAGCCCAAAACAATCGCTGTGCCGCATGAACCATCGTCGATGGTTGCATAGGGGTCGAATTCAGTGAAGAATGGACTTGTGCATCCCTCGACATCAACAACAACCTGACACGCGGCACATTCGTTCCAGCACACGGCCTCGAGCACCACATCCTCCGAGATGGTCAACGTCCGATTTGTGAATCCGTCAATCGTACTTGTGCATGCCGTTCCCGAAACGAATTCCTCTTGAACGTTCCAGCCATCCAAAGTGAACTTGTATTCCACCGTTCCAGTGGCCAAAGTCAACGTGACTTCGTATACCCCATTGCCATTGTCAATCATTTCTGTGCACGTTCCACACCATCCGTTGAACGAACCATTCAAATTGACTGTGCCAAATGTTCCCGAATACTGGGACATGTCCACACGGAATGTGACGTTGGCGGGGGGAGTTTGGTCAGCACATGACGTGCAGCTTCCAAACGTGTCGTCATTGATTGAACCCGCATCGGTCGATCTGTTGGCATACCCAGCGTAGTCAGTCACTGGTGCACACGACGCGCCTGCCACCATGTCATCCACAAGTTGCTCCTGATCGGCAAAACCATTGATTCCATACTTGTACTCGACAACTCCCGTCAAATCCGCAATTTCAACGCTGAAGATTCCGTCGCCGTCGGGGTCCGTCAATTCATTGTACCCATCGTTGGCACACCATCCGCACCATGGACCGGTCACAAAGACATCCGTGAAGGATGTGGTCCCATTCACGGTCGAACCGGCAGCATCGATGCCACACATGTCCACATTGAACACGGTTCCTCCTCCTCCGTTTCCACCATCACATGCCCCACAGGTGTTGAATACATCCGAAATGTCATCGGCACCCGCAACCCAAAGTCGATTGGCGTAAGACGCTCCATCCGTCACCGGCGTGCAATCTCCCGCACCAATCAAGTTTTCTTGAACACCGTCTACAATCCACAAATATTCCATGTCAACTTCAGGTGCAGGGTCAAAGGTGACCGACCAAGTTCCATTGCCATTGTCTGAGGCGACCGGACCCGCTCCCGGATCCCAGCCCCAGAATGGCCCCGTCATGCGCACAGACGAAGGCATCGCAGCACACACATCCACAGTGGCAACAAGCACTGAAGGAGCAGCGACACAAGCCTCACAGCTGTTGAAGCACACCACATTCAACACCTCGGCGGACCCTGAGCGTTCATGAACTCGGTTGCTACCACCCACCCCATTGTTGACGCCGCAACCAGCCGCAATGAAGTCCGCATTTTCTTCACCATCATACACAGCCACGCTGTCAACGACTGCCGGACCATTGTTGAATTTGTATTGGAAAGATGCTGGACCTGCCACATTCACAGTCGCGGTCCAAATTCCGTCACCGTCCGTATCGTCCATGGCAATGGCACCAAACTGCCACGCTGGCGTTGTGAATGAACCGATAAGGTACATCCCAGAGGAATCAACAACGATCTGACTCGCATCCACTTGGAATGTCACATCAGCGGGATCTGGGTCGATCGCACAAACCTCGGCGCACTGACCAAAACATCCTTGCACAGCAATAGGAGAACCCACAACGACCTGAACCGAGCGGTTCCCTCCGCAATCCAATTCTTCCCATCCACCATTGCCATTCTGGAATTTGAATTCATAATTGGCAGCTTCCAACGTTTTGGTGATGCTCCAAGATCCATCACCATTGTCAGACATCGCTTCGCCCGACCAGCCATTCATCGCACCAGCAATGAACATGCCATCAGCAGCAACTTCAATGTTATCGGTCAACACGGTAAACGTCACATCAACCGTTTCAGCCACTGTTCCACAAGGCAAGCAAGCTCCAAAACACACCGCAGGAAGCACCTCATCGGCCCCACCTACTGTGTATGATCGGTTGAAATTGTCAACTGCATTTCCACAGGCTGGTGGAACGGTTTCCTCCAAACCCCAGTTGGGACCGTTCAAATACTTCCACTGAATGGTTTCTCCTTCCAACACCATCGCGGTGTGTTCCCAAATTCCGTCTCCATCTGAGTCATCCATGGGCGTTGCCCCCGCTTGCCATCCTTGGAATGTACCTGCAATGAACACACCAATGGGGTTGACACTCGCCACTTCATTCATGTCAACACGAAACGTAATGGCACGCTCTTGAGGTTGTTCCGTTGCGCAGGCATCGCAGCTGTTCCAGCAAACGGGATCGAGCGTAGCAGAGGACGTAGCCACGTAACTACGGTTCGTGAAACCACCGATGGTCGAGGTGCACGCCTCACCTCCGGCAAATTCCTCCTGACCCGTCCATCCATCGACGGTGAATTTGTACTCAATGGTGTCTGGTTGCATCGTGACTGTGAGAACATAGATGCTGTCCGCGTCCGCGTCGGTCATCACGGCACATCCACCGCACCATCCATTGAACGAACCATTCAAATTCACAGTCGTAAATGATCCAGCATACTGCGTCATATCCACTTGGAAGGTGATGTCGACTGGCGGCGCGTCATTGCACACACCGTCGCACGACCCGTAGTAGTCGTTGGCAACAGAACCCGCATGGATTGTGCGGTTAGCGTATCCATTGTAGTCCGTGATCGGAGCACAAGTCGCCCCTGCAACCATGTCGTTGACCAAATTCTCTTGATCCGCAAAGCCGTTGATGGCGTATTTGTATTCAATGAGACCTGTCACGGTTTCATCCAACGTCACAGAGTAGATACCGTCCCCATCGGGATCGGTCATGGTGTTGTACACATCATTGGCACACCAACCACACCAAGGTCCTGTGACAAAGACATCACTGAAACCCGCTGGGGCACAAGTCATGTCGACGTGGAACGTTGTTTGGGCTTGAGCCATCGATGCCCAGCACAACGCAATGAAGAAGAGAGAATAGCGCATGTTGCGAAAACTTTGTGAATTAGATGCCTCTACAGTTCGACGAACAGCGTGAAGCGCTCGATAAGGATTCATTTTCCCTTGCTAAATATACAACAACATCCTTAACAATGTGTCAAAAACACACCATCTTCCTCATGAATGGGTCCAGGAATGAGGTGAGCGAGGGATAAACATCTGCGTCAGAGCCCTTGGCATAGAACAAAGCCGCCTTTCAATCCTGTTGAACCATGTCAACATCCCGAATGAAGACGTTGAGGCAGGCAGCCACAAGAAGGCTGATGCCCGCAAGAACCATGGTTTGAATGACCCCTGTTCCGAGAAGCAACTCACTCAGCCATAGAATGCCACCGAGTGCAGCCAGAATCTGAGGAATCACGATGAACATGTTGAAGACACCCATTCCTACGCCCATGCGGTGAGCGGGCATCGCACCTGAAAGCATGGCGTAAGGCATGCTGAGAATGCTACCCCAAGCGATCCCAATCAGGGCAAAACTACCATTCAATAGATGGGCATTTGCGGGAGTCAACCACCCCATGGAAAGAAAGCCGAGTCCCCCGAGTGCCAGACTGATGAGGTGAGTCCAACGACGATCAATGGATCGCCGTGAAGTCCAAATCGACAACATCAAGGCGAAAGCCATGCTGCTCAATCCATAAACTCCCATGGCGCTCGATACCGAGTTCGCCGCCGTGTCGTAGGCACGCCGTTGGGCCTCATAATCCAACACTCCCTCGGCTGGCAAGGCAGCCCCAAAGACAGTTTCAGTCAAGGCTGGGGTCGCAAAAGACCACATGGTGAAAAAGGCAAACCAACTGAAGAACTGCACTGCCCCGAGTTTGATCATGACCTTAGGCATGGTTTGTATGAAATCCATGATTTCTCCCACCCCAGAATGTTCTTTCGAAGAGACGTCAACCCCAGACATGAGCACCTCGGGGGGGTCTTCCTTGGTCGTAAGAACAGTCACCAAAATGCTTGCCAAAAACACCATAGCCCCTATGGCAAAAGAGACATACACACTTTGAGGAATTTCACCAGGACCCGCTTCATTGGAAACGCCAAGCAGGGTAACAAACCAAGGGAGGTTGGATGCCACCCAAGTGCCAATACCAATGATCAGGGTTTGGAGGACAAAGCCATAGCTCCTCTGCTCTTCGGGAAGCTTGTCAGCCACCAAGGCACGAAAAGGCTCCATGCTGATGTTGATGCTTGCATCCAAAACCCACAAAAATCCAGCCGCCATCCAAAGCTCACTGCTGTACGGGACGAAGAACAAGGCGATTGAACTCAAGATGGCTCCGAGCAGGAAAAAAGGCCTTCTCCTCCCCCATCTTGGATGCCAGGTCCGATCACTGAGATACCCGATGATCGGTTGCACAATCAGCCCCGTCAAGGGAGCGGCAATCCACAACATGGGAATCTCATCCTTGCTCGCACCGAGGGTTTGGAATATGCGAGACATGTTTCCACCCTGAAGGGCAAAACCAAATTGAATACCCAGAAATCCAAAACTCATGTTCCAGATTTCCCAAAAACCCAAAGCTCTTTTTTTCATGCCGATTGTCTGATCGAGGAACAGATGCCAATGGGGCTTCGATGGCCCCTTGGTGTGCAAAATACACACCCGCTTCACATTGGCCAAAAAAAAGCACCGGCAGGCGGCCGGTGCTTTCAAAATTCTTCAAATTTCCGTTGGGATCAATTGCCGAGATCAGCGCAAGTTTGACCATAGGCGACGAGGAAGGCCAACAAATCCGCTGATCCAATTTCGCCATCGTCATTGGAATCATAAGGGCAAGCACTTCCTGTACCGCAAGGCTCGTACACACACGAACCGTCGTCGTTGTTGGCATAGGCAATGTAGTTCTCGGCTGTTGGATCCGTGCAACCTGACATGATGCAAGAGCCGTCCTCCACGGTGTTTGCTGGATCGTAGTTGTCCGCCCCAGCATATGTACAACCCGTCAACAAACAAGAGCCATCATCGTTGTTGGCACTGGCATCATAGTTGGGAGCCGCAGGGTTGGTGCAACCGCTGATGATGCATGAACCATCGTCGTTGTTCGCTTCAGGATTGTAGTTGTCAGCGTCGGCGTTGGTGCAACCGCTGATGACGCAAGAACCATCGTCGTTGTTTGCTTCAGGGTTGTAGTTGTCCGCATCGGCGTTGGTGCAACCGCTGATGATGCAAGAACCATCGTCGTTGTTCGCTTCAGGGTTGTAGTTGTCTGCATCGGCGTTGGTGCAACCGCTGATGATGCACG
>JAQBVN010000030.1 GCA_027622975.1 Bacteroidota bacterium
CCACGTAGAGGTTCTTGTTCCCCACGGGCGGCTTGAGCAGGTCGCGGTTCTCTTCGATCCACGCCGTCAAGTTGAAGGGTTTGCGTATCGCCATGGCACCCAAGGTACGTTGAACGCAGCCCAAACCCTCTGACTACCCCCGTATCCTCGCCCACCCCCCGGGAGGCACGCTCACGAGCCACACTCCCGTGGCGATTACTGCGGCGCAGCACACCTGAAGCCACCCCATGTCCGCCATGTAGTCCGCCCCACCCACCTTCGCGGCCAACCACACCATGACCCCAACCAACAGGGGCTGGAGGTAGATGTAGATGCTGACCACCGTGGGCTGCACCTTTCCCAGGGCGTAGATGTTGAGGAGGTACACGAAGAACGTGGTGAACAGCACCACAAACCCCACGCTCAGCCAGTCCTGCGTCGAAAAGGCGCCCCACTCGATGGCCGCGGCCTGCGACGCCCCCACCGGGAACGACATCAACCCGCCAAACAAGAACACCCACGAGATGACGGTGATGGGCCTGTACTTGGACATGAGCGGCTTGACAATCACGAGGTACACCCCGTAGCTGGCCGCGTTGAGCAAGACCATCAAGTCGCCCTGCCAACTCGCGTGGGATTCAAGCCCTCCCCCGCCGCTGTTCAACAGCAGCGTGATGGCCCCGGCGGCACCCAAGGCGATGCCGAGGACTTTTCGGGCGGTGATGGCCGTGCCGAGCAAGGCCGCGCTGATCAGCAGCACCAGCACAGGGTTGACGGTCATGATGATGCTCGCATGAACAGGGCTCGTGGCGGCCAGTCCATTGAAAAAGAGGAGCTGGTTGACGGTCACCCCCGTCAACCCGCACAGCCACAAACGCGCGAGGTCCACGCGGGCGACGCGCTCCCATCGGAACGCGTACAACAGCCAAAACAGCGGCGTCGCCCCCGCCACCCTCAGCGCAATGAACCCGGAAGGACCAATCTTGTCGGGCATCAGCCCCTTGGCCACGAGGTAGTTGTAGGCGTAGATGAGTCCCACGCCCCAGAGGGCGAGGTGGGCTTGCCACGGCGCGCGTTCCGAGGAAGATGAAGCAGGTGCGGGTGCGGCCACGGCTTACGAAATGAGGTCGCGTGCGCGGGCCACTTCAACCTTGGCTGACCCTGCCGTCACGCCGTCGTCCGTGAGGAACACCGGACGCTTCAGGAACGTGTACTCCTCGAGGATGAATTTGCGGTAGTCCTGCTCCGTGAGGGCCTTGTCAGCCAAGCCCATGCTCCGGAATTTCATTGCACGGCGGCTGAACAGCGCCTCGTACGACCCGGCGTGCGCCTTCATCGCGTCCAAGTCCTGAGCCGAAATGCCTTCCGCCTTGATGTCAACCACCTCGCACCCGTGCTCTGCAGGCTGGAGGTCGTCAAAAATGCGTTGACACGTTTTGCAAGTCGGAAGTGTGAAGGCCTTTTTCATGGGTCGATTTTGGAGTTAAGAAGCACTCACGGCCTCCATGTGTTCAATCAGCTCGGCCAAACCCGCCTTCCAATCGCGATCGTTGTCAATCACCACATCGCACGTGGCCTGGCACGGCTCAATGTGCGCAACGTCGGCAGGCCGAACGTGGTTGTGCCACTGGTATTCGACTTCGTCCGGAGTGTAGCCGCGCACGGTCATGTCGCGGTGCTTACGGCGCTCCAATCGCACCTCGGGCGAGGCGTGGATGTACGCCTTGACGTCCGCCAGCTCCGCGACGGCCGGGTAACACAGCACGAACAGGCCCTCGACCACCAGCCACTCACGCGGCTCAATCACCGCCACTTCCGACTGCATCAGGCTCTTGTTGTACGTGTACGTCTCAAATGACACCGACTCGCCCTTTCCGAGCCGCAGGATGTCGGCGTGAAGCTTGGGGTGGTCGATGGCCTCCGGCACGTCGAAGTTCGTTTCGCCGTTTTCGTCCACGGGCAGGACCTCCTTAGGACGGTAATAATCGTCGAGGGACAACATGGACAGGCGGTCCCGGAAGTGCTCCTTCAAACCGTTCAAGACCGTGCTCTTTCCCGAGCCGCTTCCTCCCGTGATGGCGACGATGTTCATGTTGCAACAGGTTTCGGTTCCTGGCCCGCCTCCAACAGCAGGTCCGCCATGTCGCGGTCGTTGGCGAGGCGGGGGATTTTGTTTTGACCCCCGAGCTTGCCGCGCTTGCGCATCGCTTCGGTGAACCGGTCCGCAGGCACCGGTGTGATCACCGCAGGCCGCAGCACCGCGCCTTGAATCAAATCTTTGTAGTAAGGATTCCGCGACTGGAGCGCCTTGTCCAGGGTCGCCGCAAAGGCCTCCGGGTCCGACGGCCGCGTCTCAAACGCAACGACCCATTCGTGGTACGGCAGCCCCTCGGTGGGCGTCACCTGGGGCGCCACGTGAAACTCGGTGATCACGCCTCCGTGGGCCGCCACGGCTTCTTGTGCCGCGCCCTCCACCTCCTCCGCAATGACGTGTTCGCCAAAAGCCGAGGTAAAGTGCTTGATTCGGCCGGTCACCACAACCCGAGGGGGATCGAGGGACACAAACTTGACCGTGTCCCCGAGGTCGTAGCCCCAAAGTCCCGCATTGGTGCTGAGCACCACGGCGTACTGCACCCCCACTTCCACCTCACCCACGGTCAAACGCGGTGGATGTTCCTCGAAATAGCGGTCGGTCGGAATGAATTCGAAGAAAATGCCATCTGCGACATTCAACAACATGCCGTCCACCCCGGGCGCGTCTTGGTACGCCAAGAACCCCTCCGAAGCGGGGTACAGCTCCACCCGCGCGATGTCGAATCCAAGCAACTGTCGAAAGCGCTCCGCGTAGGGACCGAAGGCCACCCCGCCGTGCACGAACAAACTCAGGTTGGGGAAGACCTCCTTCACCGTGGCCTTGCCTGTGTGCGCGAGCAACCGCTCGAAGTACATCTGCACCCAGGAAGGGATGCCGCTCACCAGGCGCAGATCCTCAGCGGCGGTCTCCCGAACAATGGCATCGACCTTGGTTTCCCAATCATCGATGCAATTGGTTTCCCATGAAGGGAGGCGATTTCTCTGCAAGTATCCCGGAACATGATGAGCCACGATACCACTCAATCTTCCAAGATGTACCCCTCCAGGGGTCGTGGCCAGCTCCGGACTGCCTTGCAGAAAAATCATCTTTCCATCCACAAACGAGGCGTCACCCGTACCGGCAATATGCCCCAAAAGTGCATTGCGCGCGCTGCCAATGTGGTTGGGCATGCTATCCTTGGTCAATGGGATGTACTTCGCTCCCGAAGTGGTTCCGCTGGTCTTGCAGAAATAGAGCGGCTTGCCAGGCCAAAGCACATCCGGCTCACCCCGCACGGCACGCTCGATGTAGCTCTTCAACCCCTCATAATCGCGAACAGGCACAGCTTTGCGAAACGCTTCGACCGACATACCCACCTTCAATCCATGGTCCACGCCAAACGCCGTGGACGTCCCCGCAGCCAACAAATTCCTCAGCACTTTGGCTTGGGCCTCTCTTGGATGCTGAACACGTTCCTGCACCTTGCGCATCACCCGATGTGCCCACGGCCTTGCCAACCAAGCCTTGATTCCCATGCTGCGAAAATAACAAGGCACCACCCCGGAGGGCAGTGCCTTGATTGATTTCGTGTCAGTGATGGTGAATTACTTCACAGTCAACTTCTTGGTCGTGCGCAAGCCATCCGCCACAAGCGTGTAGGTGTAGAGGCCGCCAGCCCATCCACTCACATTCAAATCTGTGCTGTGAACACCTGCTCCGAGCGTTCCCATGTCCTGGGTGCTCACCACACGGCCCATGCCGTCGCGGACTTCCAGCGTGACCTCACGGGGCTGACCGAGTTCAAAACGGATGGTGGTTGATTCCATGACTGGGTTGGGGATGTTCTGGTCCAACCGAATTCCCTGACCCGCCTCCAACAATGCAACCGCTTCGCGTTCGCTCGTGATGACGCGAACAGCGGGCGTCGATGTTTGGCTGGTGAACCACACAAAATCTCCACTTCCAGCTTGGTTGAAACGTCCTGTGCTGTTGTCCGTATCGCTGTTGAGCTGTCCCAACACGGTCAATTCGGTGGGGCTTTCGTACTCGCTGATCACAGCCGCGAAGTAGAAGGCGTCCTCCGTCATTTCGATGGCATCGTCAAATTCGAGGTAAATCTCAATGTCTGACCCATCGGTGTTGCTCCAGTCCAAATCGTACACCCAGTACGCCGCATCAAAAGGGCTGTCCGTCAAGCCAACAGTGCCATCGAAGCCATACAAACGGGTCTCGAATTCCAGCTCTCCCGCCCCGCCGTCAATGTCCAGCCCACAATTTGGGCCAAACTTCACAGCCAAACCATAGGCCATGGTGCCTGGGTTGGGGCAATGGTAGTAAGAACCATAGCCCGTGGGGTCGAAGTAATCAGCGATGTCGTCGCTTTCACGGGGACGAAGCTCACCCATGAGATCGCCCTCATCGTCGTGGCCGTAAATGTCATCCGTGTACAGGATGTCTTTGGCAAGTACGTTGTTGCCTGGCGTGGCATCGTCTTGCTCCGAAGTCATGGTTATTCTCAAGCTGTATGTCCCAGTGGCAGAAGGTTCCCAACCTGTCGCCACGTACAACGTGTCTTGAGCATTGGCGGGGCAAGTCGCAGCATTGGCGAACGTGTAAACCGTGTCAATCGTTGCATTGGAAGTGCTAACAACAGCACCTGTGTTGTCGAGAACCTCCACCAACACGTCCACGTTGGACTGGTTTTCCGTTCCCACGTTGCGGTACATCACACCGGCGTACAATCCACCCTCGCCAACCACAATGGCCTGCTCAATGGGTGTCACGCGGTATTCGAACACGTTCCACACATCACCGTTGACGATTTGGGTGATTTCGATGTCGTTCATCACATCGTTGGAAGAGACAACCACGTCGTCGATGCCCCAGTAGTAATGGCTGTAAGCCGTACCTGTTTCAGGCGCCTGGCGGTAAGCAAAACGGAACTGCACAGAATCCATGTAAGCTGCCACGCAACTGATGTCCAAACTGACAGGCAATGGGTTGGCTGATGCCGTGTTTGCTGATTCAATGAAGTTGCCGTGCCCGTCGAACGTCGTCCAGTTTTGGACACCATCTTCGATGGCACCCACCTCGACGTACACCGGCGCATATGGGTAGCAGCAGTAGCGGAAATAAGATTCCCAACTCACGATGACCGATCCAATGTCAGTGAAGTCCATCACAGGACTTGTCAAAGCTCCCTCTGTGTCTTGGTACCCATTGGCAATGGGCGTGTTGAAGAAGTCGCAGTCAAAAATCATCCATCCGTTGTCCGCAGATGTGGACTCAAGAAACCCAATGGCCTGGCTGAATTCCCCGCCAGGATGCGTGGAACCCGTGGCAGAACCGTCTGAATAAAGTCCTTGACCTCCAGGCTGAACGAACACCCAAAGGCTGTCGCCAGCATTGTCACTCGTGGTCCATGCTCCGTTGCCGTTGCTGCCATCAAATCCGTTGGAAAAATCTTCTTGAAACAAGATTGTGCCTCCACCGCGTACGTTGTTCAATGCTTCCAATCCCATGGAACGGGCGGCCGCAGATTCTTCAACCGACACGGGTTGAGGGGTTGTGGATTGGGGAACATCCGAAGGACGCTGCGCCCAAATTGCTGTGGTGCAGAGCGCGAGCCCTGCCAAAAGAGAATAATGCTTCATGTTCAGGTTGTTCGATTTGGGCGGGAAATTACTGCCAACATCGGTATTCGAGACATTTTCTGAGAATCAAAGACAAAAAAAGGGAGACTCTCGCCTCCCTTTCGAATCATTTCCTAGTGTCAAATCTTATTTGACCATCACCTTTTGGGTGCTCACCGCGCCATTCACCACGAGGGATGCTGTGTACGATCCAGCACCCAATTCAGCCGTGTTCACCAACAAGCTGTTGTAGCCTGCAGGCTGCGTGCCGAGGTTGCGAGTCTCCACGAGCTTGCCCGTGATGTCGCGAAGCTCAAACGTCACAGCAGCCGCTTGGTCGAGTCGGAACTGGATGCGTGTGTTGTCCGCGGTGGGGTTGGGGAACGCCGGGAACACTTGGAACCCTTGCGTGGTCACATCCGCCACATTCATGGTGGTGGTGGCATTGGGGTCAAGGTTCAAACGTACCATGGGGACCTCATTGCTGTAGTACCAATCGTAAGCTGATCCAGAACCAAAAGGACCATAGACGAATGCCGTTTGGTCGTAGGTGTACTGAGCCTCCCCAATTTGAACGTTGGCTCCGCCGTAATGTTCGAAGGCAGCACCCAACCAATCTCCAGCTGCAGCTTGGTAAGGCTCTTCGAAAGTCAAAGTGTACCAAGTGATCGCACCAGTTCCACTGTTGGTGTAGCCATCAGCCATGTCCACTTCGGCTGAGCTGATGAGTTCGCCACCGTACTGTTCAGTCAGGGCGAGGGCATCGAACATGTCCACGAGGAATCCGCGGATGGGGGTGCCGGGCTCAGAGCCATCCAAAATCGCCACGTCAATGCCGTAGATGGTGACGTCGTTGATGATGTCGTACAAAGGCATGGCGATGTAGTCGTCTGTGCCATCGCCGGGGAATGCAGCAGTGATGACGCCGTTGTCACGGCCGTATTGCAAATCAGTCACTTCAAAAGATTGCGTGGCTGAGTTGTTGTTGGGGTTTTCATCCGCCGCATCCGCAGAGAGCAGGTAGTTCAACGTTTGAACACCCAATCCATCGGGCTGGTAGGCAATCACCAACGTGTCATTGGACGCATAGCCCAACACGTCCAATGTGTTGGACGTGTATCCCGTGCCGTTCACATCGAGGTCCATCATGACGTTTGTTTGGTCTGCGTAACCCACGTTGTACACCTTGGCTCCAGCGTTCAAATCTGTGGGGATTTGAGACTGCGCCCACGCACCGTACTCATACAACCCCGTCTGGTAGTAGTTGGAGAAGCTCAGGTAGTTGTCAATGCGGGTGTCGTTCTCAGGCGTGTCGTAGACTTCGAGATCGTCGATTTCCCAAGAGTATCCCCAGGTACCAACCCAGCGGAAGCGAATCCACACGGTGCTCTGACCGCCTGCAGCTTCCGTGATGTCAAACTCGAGCAAAGAAGGGTTGTCCGATTCAAAACCAGTTTCTGAATCGGGGAACACGTTGTAGCGGCACTGCACAGGACCGTCGCCGTAGTCGACCAATCCCTCGTCTGCCCATGTGGTGGTGTATCCGTTGGTCAAAGTTGGCCAAGTCACGCCATCACGGCTCACCTCGATGAAACACTTCTCGCTGCCATCAGACGCGCCGTTGTCCCAGCAACGGTAACGGGTTTGGATGGAGATGCTCACGTATGGGTGAGCCGAGCAATCGATGGAATTGGCTGTTTGGGCCCAGCAGTTTTCAACCCAGTCCGCGCTGTAGTTGGCATCTGCGCCAAAAAGGTCAGAGTCCACAATCAAGAATCCGTTGTCAGCCGTGGTTGAGTTGATGGCAGGCGCAGCAGAGCCATCACCGGTGCCTCCGGCCCACTGGTTGTAAAATCCAGCAGGACCTTCCGTGGAACATCCAAAGCTGATGTCGATCCCCGACCAAGGCTGGCCGACTTCGTCAGAGCCGTTGCCGAACGTAAAGTCGGCGCAGTTGGCAATGTCGTTGGTCCAGAACACTTCGCGGTCTACGTTCACAACCGTGTTGGTGACGTTCTTGCGAGGCGCCATGTCTGATTTGGCCGCAGCTGCTGGCTGGTTGAATTGAGCCGATGCGCTGAAGCTCAAGAGGCCTCCCAAGGCCAAAATGTAAAAATGCTTCATAAGGGTATGTGGTTTTGGAATCAGAATCGCAGTTTGGGAAATGCCCTGCCCGATGGGGGCAATTCGAAGGCGAAAATAGGCCTTTCATGTTCAAAACGCCTTGACGTCTTGTCAGGTTGCAAACATTCTGGGGTGAATGTCAGAGCCTAGAACCAAAAAGCTGGCCCCGGTATCCTCGTCTGATCATGGGTGTTTGGAGGAGGCCAAACTTATCCCAAGACCTCCTCAAAGGCAGAGAGAGGAGGGCATGTGCAGACCAGGTTTCGATCGCCGTAGGCATTGTCCACCCGGGCCACAGAGGACCAAAACTTCCGAGCACGTAACTCTGCAACGGGATACACCGCCTGTTCTCTCGAATAGCGATGGGACCATTCCGAGGCCGTGGCTTCTTCAATGGTGTGTGGAGCCATCTTCACGACATTGTCTTCGCTGTCCGCCTCACCGCGCTCAATGGCCGCAATTTCCTCGCGAATGCTCAACATGGCTTCGGCAAAACGATCCAACTCCTCCAAAGACTCGCTTTCGGTGGGCTCCACCATGAGCGTGCCAGGTACCGGCCAAGACACGGTGGGTGCGTGAAACCCGTAATCGATGAGACGTTTGGCGATGTCCATGACCTCGATTCCGCACGCCTTGAAGGCACGGCAATCCAAAATCATCTCGTGTGCCACCGTTCCGTTTTTGGCCTGGTACAACACGTCATACGCTCCTTCAAGCCTCGCTTTCAAGTAGTTGGCATTGAGGATGGCCACCTTGGTGCTCTCTGTCAAACCGTGTTGACCCAGCATCTTGATGTAGGCATAAGGAATCTGGCAAATGAGCGCACTGCCAAACGGCGCTGCACTGACCGCATCGATGGCCTCAACCGCTCCGACCTCCACCACGTCGTGGCCTGGAAGAAATGGAACGAGGTGTTCAGCCACTCCGATTGGCCCTACGCCTGGCCCACCTCCGCCGTGGGGAATGGCAAACGTTTTGTGCAAATTGAGATGGCACACATCAGCGCCAATCATGCCCGGGCTGGTCAATCCAACTTGGGCATTCATGTTGGCGCCATCCATGTACACCTGACCACCGTGCTTGTGGATGAGTTCCGTAACCTCCAGCACCGAAGATTCAAACACGCCGTGGGTGGAGGGATAAGTGATCATCAAGGCCCCGAGGTTCTCGCTGTGAGCTTCCGCCTTGGCACGCAAGTCCTCCATGTCAATGTTGCCGTGCTTGTCACAACCCACCACCACCACCTTCATGCCGGCCATGACGGCACTGGCCGGGTTGGTTCCGTGAGCGCTGTTGGGGATCAAACAGACATCGCGGTGCGCATTGCCTTGGGCTCGGTGATATGCTCGAATCACCAACAATCCCGTGAATTCTCCTTGGGCCCCGCTGTTGGGTTGCAGCGATACGCCCGCAAATCCGGTGATGTGGGCCAAATCCTTTTCCAAGTCCGCCAACATGGCGCGTGTCCCCTTGGCTTGGTCAGCCGGACAAAACGGATGCAACTCCGCAAAGGCAGACCACGTGATGGGAATCAACTCCGTCGCCGCATTGAGTTTCATGGTGCATGACCCGAGGGGAATCATGGCATGAGTCAAACTCAAATCTTTGTTTTCCAGAAGTTTGATGTACCGCATCATCTCTGTTTCAGAGCGGTAACGGTTGAAAACCGGATGGTTGAGGTAGTCCACCTTCCGGGCAAGTGGGCCCAAGAATGTGCTGTCAAACTCTATGCCCTGGATGGGGCTTACACCCAACGCTGAACACAGCGTCGCAAAATCCGCATGATTGGTCCTTTCATTCAGCGAGATGCCAATGTGCTGGCCGTCCGGATAGTAACGAAAGTTGACTCTTTTGGACTCCGCCCGAGCGCGCAATGCCTTCATGGCATCGTCTCCACCATCCACATGGACTTTCAAGGTGTCGAAGTAACAATCGTGGACGACGCGAAGATGCTCGTGGCCCACGAGTGACGCGGCAAGGGCCCGGGTCAAGCCGTGAATGCGCTCCGCAATGGCGCGCAATCCCTGAGGACCGTGATACACCGCGTACATGCTGGCCATGACGGCGAGCAAACTTTGAGCCGTGCAAATGTTGGACGTGGCCTTGTCACGGCGAATGTGTTGCTCGCGCGTCTGGAGCGCCATGCGGAGCGCGGGTTTTCCCAATCGGTCGACACTCACCCCAATGATTCGGCCTGGGAAATGACGTTTGAACTCCTCTTTGGCGGCAAAAAACGCCGCGTGCGGACCTCCGTAACCCATGGGAACCCCAAACCTCTGAGAACTGCCTACCACAACATCGGCGCCCATCAACCCAGGGCTCTTCAACACCAACAACGCCATGAGATCGGTCGCAAACACCGTGCGAACGCCCCGCTCGTTGAGTGCTGCAACCATCCCCGCATGGTCCTCCGCCCTTCCGTCCCCGTCAGGGTATTGAATCATGCATCCAAACACCCCTCCTTGGGAGCATGCCGCGACCATCTCTTGACGGTTCATCACCTCCATGTCCATGTCCAGATACTCCGCCCTTGTGCGCAGAACACTCAGGGTTTGGGGATACACGGATTCATCCACGAGAAATCGGCGACAATCCTCTTTCACTTGGGACCTTGAGCGGGCAGCGAACAACATCGCCATGGCCTCTGCCGCAGCCGTTCCTTCGTCGAGCAACGACGCATTGGCCACTTCCATGCCAGTCAAATCGATGACCATGGTTTGGAAGTTGAGCAAGGCCTCCAACCGTCCTTGGGCAATTTCGGCTTGGTAGGGAGTGTACGCAGTATACCACCCCGGATTTTCCAAGATGTTGCGGCGAATCACACTGGGCACTTCAGTGGGGTAGTAACCCATGCCGATGTAGTTGCGGAACAACACATTTTGAGAGGCCAAACCATCAATGTGCTCCAGGTATTCGCTCTCTGTCATCGCTGAGGAGACATCCAAGCGTTCGCGGAGCCGAATGGCGCTGGGAACGGTGCGCTCAATCAAATCGTCCAGGGAAGGAGCTCCAAGGGTGCGGAGCATCGCCTTTTGGTCTTCTTCACGGGGGCCCAAATGGCGGGAGACAAAGCTTCCAATCTTCATGAAACCAAGGAATAAGGTTGGTGGATTCGGAAAGACTGCGCAAAAGTACGCCCTTCCTCTCCCCGCTCCGCTGCAATCCATCAACATCGCGTCCACCGACGGCGCGTTCACGTCCATGGGCAGACGACCTTTGCGGCATGGCATGGCGCGGGTTGTCGTTTTCACATGTTTGGATTGCCGGAGGCGCGGGTTGGACAGCCTGGGCTTCGTGGAAGCTCTTTTCGCCCGGCGCCGACGCCCTGCCCTGGTGCCTCTGGATCGCAGTCAGCACCGGCTTAGGCTACACCGTGCAACGCGCCATCAAACACCGCTTCGACCCATCCAGCCTGCCCCCGATGCGCCGGGAATTTTGGCGCCGTTACGGCACGGCGATGGCAGCGGGCTGGACCGCTCTTTGGGCAGCATTCACGGCGGGGTTTTGGGACGCCCTTGACATCCAATCGCGGGTTGCGCTCGTGTCGGCGCTCGCCGTGTTGGGGATTCTCTATGCGGTGGTCCCCGGGACGCGAAGGGGGCTGCGCGCCCACCCTGCCTTGAAAATTCCACTCATCGCCACGGCTTGGGCCCTTGCCACCACCCCAGACCTCGCCGATGTTGGCCTTTTCGCGTCCCGCTGGCTGCTCATCGCCGGGTTGACGCTGCCCTTTGACGTGCGCGATTTGGCTGTCGATTTGTCACGCATTCGCACGGTGCCAATGGTGTGGGGCGCAAGAAATTCTCTGCGACTCTCCGTGACACTGCTCGTCGCCTCAAGCCTGTGCTTTTGGGCGCACTTGCCGCCGCAACAAGCGGGCTTCACGGGCCTCGTCGTTGGGGCGCAAGGGTTGCTCGCGGCCGGCATCGTGGCTCTTCCATGGACGGCGACCTCGCTGCAATTCGGTTCCGAATCCGAGCGGGAATGGACCACGGGGTTGGTCTTGGACGGTGTGCTTTGGCTTCCTCTTTTCACCGCACTTTAGGCCCAAAAACCACCCGTTCGGACCTGCCAAGCAACAAATTCAATCGACAATTTGTCCTATTTTCCTGACGACCTAGATCGAGACTCGCCCACGCTGGCGTTTCCGTTGAATGATTGAGCTCTGTTCGAATGCGCTGTTTTGCCTCCTTTCTTGTGCCGGTTTTCGGCACGTTGCTTCTCTTCTCCATCGCCCTCCCCACGTGGGGCCAGTGGCTCGATTGGGACCTCCAAACCGACAGCCGACTTCAATTGACCAGCGTCGCCACCGCCGACGACGAAGAAAAGGACATTTGGCCCGCCGACTTGAACAAGGACGGGTGGACAGACGTGATCGTGGTGCGCAAGGAGCCGTTCTCCGCGGCCACGGAACCTCCCAAAACGGACCTTCTTCTGATCAACCAAGAGGGCGTGCTTGTGGACATGACGGCCGAGTTGGCGCCGGAGTTCATCTCCAACCCCAGCTTCGCCCGCGACGTGTACACGGTGGACGTGGACGGCGACACGTGGGAGGACGTGGTGATTGTGAACACGTTCAATCAGCAACCCATGCTGTACATGAACTTGGGCGAGGATGCGAACGGCAACTGGCTCGGGCTCGCCGACGAATCGGACTTGCGCTTGCCCACCTTGACCAGCGACCAACCCCTCATTTGTGCGGTTTGGGCAGGCGACTTGACGGGCAACGGCGCGCAAGACCTGTATTTCGTGAACTACCGCGTCAACAGCGGCGGAGGCATCGCCAAGGATTTCTTGCTCATCAACGACGGCAACGGTTTCTTCACGGATGAAGGCGCCGCACGGGCCGGCAACTTGCTGAACAGTGCGTTTGGAACCGCAGGTCAAATCCACGACATGGACGGCGACGGCGATTTGGACATCATCAAGAACACCACGCTCTACAACGTCGCACCCTGGAACGCCCGTGGTGTGATCGTGCTGTTCAACGACGGCACAGGGAACTTCCCCAATTGGCAAAACCTCGTTCCGAGCGCCTCTCCCTACATGTTTGAAATCGTGGACTTCAACGGCGACGGACTTCTGGACCTCTATGTCGTGGACGACGGAAGCGACAAAATCCTGACGGCCACCTCCCACACCCCCGACAGCAACCTCGGCTTCAATACAGTAAACCTTGGCTTCAGCTCGTCCAATGGGTTTGGAGGCAACGTGCACGCCGCGGACCTGGACCTCGACGGAGACCTCGACGTGGTTGTGTCTGACGTGGACGTGGACATCCCTCCCTGCAACAGCGGCCGCCGCATGGCCATTTACGAAAACGTCAACGGCACCTTCACCGACCCCTATGGCAACACCGCCTTCGATTGGGTCGCCAACAGCTACGACGTGGCGCTTTTGGACATCAACAACGACGGCCTAATCGACATCCTCAGTGGAAAATGCGCCGGGTACGAGGTCATCATGTCCAACAACTGTGACCTCGTGGCGGGTTCGGCAGACTACGACTTGGATGGCATTCCCGACGCCTGCGACGTCTGCCCCACCAACCCCAGCCCCGATTGCACTGCCGAGGTAGACGACCCCGTGGTGGCCACCGACCACAGCATGGCCCGCCAGTGGAACGAAATGCTCCTGGCAAGCATCCGCGGGGACTTCGCCCGTCCCACCGTTCACGCCCGCAACCTCTGGCACAGCTCCATGCTCATGTGGGACGCGTGGGCGGTGATGGAGCCGACCGCTTGCCCCGCCTTCCTGGGCCAGGACTACGCGGGATTCGTGGCCGGGTTTGACGGATTCACCCCCGCAACGGACATTGCGGCGGCCCGTGACGAAGCCATTGCGTACGGCATGTATCGGTTGCTCAAGCACCGGTTCGCGAACGCGCCTCAAGCGAGCAACCTCCTGACGGGCTACGACGTGCACATGGCCACGCTGGGCTACGACATCGGGTTTGCCAGCACCGACTACAACACCGGAGACGGTCGCGCCTTGGGAAACTATTTGGCAGAACAAGTCATTGCGTTTGGGCTTCAAGACGGATCCAACGAAACCAACGCATACGCGAACACCTCATACACCCCGGTCAATCCCGCCCTCATCGTCGACCTGCCTGGCAACGAGACGGTCGTGGACATGAACCGCTGGCAGCCTCTGACCCTCGACCTGTTCATCGACCAAAGCGGCAACGCCATTCCCGGCGAGACTCCGCCGTTCCTCTCGCCCGAATGGGGGCAGGTGACTTCGTGGGCGTTGACCGACGCCGACCTGACTTCTTACACGCGAGACGGGTTCGAGTACAAGGTCTTCCACGATCCTGGGCAGCCGGCCCTGCACAGCATGGACGGCTCAGGAACCTCCAACGTTTACGTGGACGGGCACAGCATGGTGGCCCTGTGGTCCGGAATGCTTGATCCGACCGACGGGGTCATGTGGGACATCAGTCCTGCATCCATTGGCAACCGTGAAACGTACCCGAACACGCTGGAGACCTACGCCAGCCTCTACGACGCCACCAACGGCGGCTCGCCAAGTCCCGGACACGCCGTCAACCCGGCCACGGGGACGGCCTACACCCCCAACGTCGTTCCTCGCGGAGATTACGCGCGGGTGCTGGCGGAGTTTTGGGCGGACGGTCCAGACTCGGAAACGCCTCCCGGTCACTGGTTCACCATCCTCAACTACGTGAACGACCACCCCCAGCTGGTCAAGCAATTTCAAGGCCAAGGCGACGTCCTGTCCGACCTCGAGTGGGACGTCAAAGCCTACCTCGCCCTCGGATCCGCGATGCACGACTGCGCCATCTCGGCTTGGGGGGTAAAAGGCTGGTACGACACCTCCCGTCCCATCACAGCCATCCGAGGAATGGCGGCGTTGGGCCAAAGCACCGACCTCGGCGCTGCGAACTACCATCCCGGTGGATTGCCTTTGATTCCTGGCGCCATCGAAAGCGTGGAGGTGGGTGACGCCTTGGCTGGAGCCAACAATTCCAACGTTGGAAAAATCAAGATCTGGGCTTGGAAAGGAAGTGCCGCCATCAACAACGTCGACACCGAGTTCGCGGGCGTCGGATGGGTGTTGGCCGAATCCTGGGAGCCTTACCAACGCCCTTCGTTTGTGAGCCCGCCATTTGCCGGATACGTCAGTGGGCACAGCACCTATTCAAGAGCTGCTGCAGAGGTTCTGACCGCCTTTACCGGGGATGCCTATTTCCCCGGAGGGATGGGCACGTTCCTCGCTCCTGCCAACGAATTCTTGGTGTTCGAGGACGGGCCAAGCGTGGACGTGGAGTTGCAGTGGGCCACGTACCGCGACGCGTCCGACGAATGCAGCCTGTCTCGGATTTACGGGGGCATCCATCCCTTCTTCGACGACGTCCCCGGACGCCTCATGGGCATTGAAATCGGACTGGATGCCTTTGACCGGGCCGCGACGTTCTTTGGGGACGGCGTGACGGACATCTCCTGCGAAAACGACCCCGGCGCCGACACGTGTCCTGCCGACTTGGACAACGACGGATTCATCGTCATCGGAGACGTGCTGCTCTTCCTGGGTGATTTTGGATGCACGGCGAGTTGCACGGCCGACGTGAACGGCGACGGCACCGTCACGGTTCAAGACCTCCTGGACGGAATCTTGGCCAACTTCGGAACGCCCTGCCCGTAAGCGTTACGCAAACGCGATGTTGAGCGCCTCGACGAAGGCCTGCGCCGCGCGGTCGAGGTCGGCGTCGGTGTGAGCCGCCGAGACGAATCCGACTTCGTAGCCGGAGGGGCCGAGGTAGATGCCTCGGTCCAGCAGGGCTGCGTGCAATGTGCTGAAATAGGCCATGCTGTCGGGGTCAATTTGGTCGCTCCTGCGGATGTGAACCTCGTCGGAGAAGGCGAGCCAAAAGATGCTTCCCCGCCGGAAGATGTTGAAGCTGTACCCCTGAGCCTTGGCGTGGGCCACCACCGGATCGACCAGGCGTGCGGCCTTTCGGTCGAGGTCTTCGTAGAAACCGGGCTTCAGGCATTCGGAGAGCTGGGCGACGCCGGCCGCCATGGCCACAGGGTTGCCGCTGAGCGTTCCGGCTTGGTACACCGGACCCGTTGGGGCGATGTGGCGC
This sequence comes from Bacteroidota bacterium, assembly GCA_027622975.1. Classification (GTDB taxonomy): domain Bacteria; phylum Bacteroidota; class Bacteroidia; order Flavobacteriales_D; family Sanyastnellaceae; genus UBA11663. Next base: position 15,917 of record JAQBVN010000030.1, read on the forward strand.
ATGACCTCTTCGCTGGCCGCGTAGGCTCCCACAGGAAGTCCGCCCCCAATGATTTTGCCAAACGCCAGCACGTCCGGCTGGATGTCGTACAGCCCGGCCGCGCCTTCAAACCCCACACGAAACCCGCTGATCACCTCGTCGAACAGAAGCAAAATGCCCTCGCGCGTGCAAATGCGGCGCACCTCCCTCAGGAAGTCGGGATCTTGGATCAGGAGCCCGTTGTTGGCGGGGATGGGTTCGATGGCGACGACGGCGATTTGGTCTTGGTAGGTCGCCACGCACCCTTCGAGAGCGTCGAGGTCGTTCAGGGGAAGGACGAGCGTTTCGCGGGCGTACGCTTCAGGCACGCCCGCGGAAGAGGACGTGCCGAGGGTGGCCAGGCCGCTTCCCGCCTTGACGAGAAGGGCGTCGGCGTGGCCGTGGTAGCACCCGTCGAACTTGATGATTTTGTCGCGCCCCGTGACGCCACGAGCCAGTCGGATGGCGGACATGGCGGCTTCGGTGCCGGACGAGACGAAGCGAATGCGCTCCGCGTACCTGTGGTTGGACAGGATGAGTTCGCCCAGTTCGTTCTCGAGGCGGGTGGGGGTCCCAAACGACGTGCCGTTCGCCAAAGTCGCCGAAACCCGTTCCACCACCGCGGGATGCGCGTGGCCGAGAATGAGCGGACCCCACGAGCAACAGAAGTCGATGAATTCGTTGCCGTCGGCGTCCCAAATGTGGGCCCCGGCCCCGCGGTCCATAAACAACGGGGTGCCCCCCACCGACTGAAAGGCGCGCACGGGAGAGTTCACGCCACCCGGAAACAGGCTTTGGGCCTTCTGAAAGAGGGCCTCGGAAGAGGAACGTTGGAGGGATGTTGCCATTTGGTTGCGAAATTAGCCCAGCATGAACGAGCATCCCACCCTTGAAGCGGCCCGTGATTTGGACCTTGCGGACCCCCTCAGCCGATTCCGCGAACGCTTTCACATTCCGCAGCACCAGGGACACGACACCTCGTACTTCACGGGCAACAGCCTCGGGCTTCAACCCAAGGCGGCTGCGGAAGCGTTGCGCGTGGAACTCGACGATTGGGCCCAATGGGGAGTGGAAGGCCACTTCCAAGGACGAAACCCGTGGGTCAGCTACCACGAGCGATTTGTGGACGGCCTGTGCCACTTGACAGGCGCCTTGCCTCACGAAGTGGTCGCCATGAACGGCCTCACCGTGAACCTTCATTTGTTGCTCGTCAGTTTCTACCAACCCCAGGGAGTCCGGCGCAAGCTGTTGTGCGAAGCCAAGGCCTTTCCGAGCGACCGTTATGCGCTGTGCAGCCAAATCCGACTTCACGGAGGAAACCCAGACACCGACTTGATTGAGGTTGCCCCGCGTGAAGGTGAACACCTGCTCCGAAAGGAAGACGTGCTTGCGGCCATTGCCGAAGCGGGTGAGGGGCTGGCCACGGTGATGATTGGCGGTGTGAATTACTACACCGGGCAGCTTCACGACATGAAAACCATCGCGGAAGCGGCACATCGGGTGGGGGCGTCGTGCGGGTTTGACCTTGCGCACGCCATGGGCAACGTGCCGCTCGAATTGCACGATTGGAACGTAGACTATGCGTGCTGGTGCAGCTACAAATACCTCAATTCTGGACCCGGTGCCGTGTCAGGGGTGTTCATTCACGAGCGCCATGTGCGAGATGGCGCAGGCCGAGGAACCGCGCTTCGTCGACTTGAAGGATGGTGGGGGCATGACGCCGAGAGCCGCTTCAAAATGGACCCCGAATTCATCCCCATGCCCAGCGCCGAGGCTTGGCAAATGAGCAACGCACCGGTCCTGAACATGGCGGTCCACAAGGTGGCTCTCGACCTGTTTCTCGAAGCGGGAATGCCCTCCTTGAGAGAACGTTCCTTGCGGCTGACGGCCTTCCTCGAACGCGTGATTCAAGGGGCGGCCCAGCGCACAGGGGCACATCTCGAAGTCCTGACTCCCTCCGATCCGTCGGAGCGCGGATGCCAGTTGAGCGTGGTGGCCCATGGCTACGGCCGGTCGTTGTTTGACCACCTCATGGCGCACGGTGTCGTCCTGGATTGGCGCGAGCCCGCCGTCATTCGCATGGCTCCTGTGCCGCTTTACAACAGCTTCGAGGACATCGCACGGTTTGGCCAAGTCCTCGAAGGTGGGCTTCAAAAACTGGGATCGTCCAGTTGAAGACTTCCATCATTTTCTATCGTCCTTTGCATCATGGCACGTTCCCGATTCGCGGTCTTTGGCACCGGCCGCTATGGCACCCAAATAGCGCTCTCTCTTGCGCGAAGAGGTGCTGAGGTGTTTACGTTTGATACCGCTCCAGAGCGAGCTGAATTGCTCAAAGAGGAAGTGGCCTTGGCCGTCACGTTGGATTCCACGGACAAAAAAGCCCTCTTGGCTCAGCATGTCCAAGACCTCGATGCCGCTGTCGTAGCCATCGGAGAAAATTTTGAAGCAACGGTTCTCACAGCCCTGAATCTGCTCGACCTTGGTTTGCCCCGGGTCATTGTACGGGCCAACGACGCGAACCAAGAACGCATCCTGAGCAGCCTTGGAGTCACGGAAATTCTCAGTCCAGAAAGTGAAGTCGCAGCTGTCGTCAGTGAACGGTTAATCAACCCCAACATCCGCGGATTCTTGTCTCTGCCAGACAATTTTGAAATTGCTGAAATCAAGGCCCCCTCTGCTTGTCACGGACGAATGCTTCAAGACCTCGAATTGGCAAATCGCTATGAATTGCGCTTGATTACCATTCGACGAGAGTTTGAAGAAAAAGGGGATGACGGTCAACCTTGCATGCGAGAACACATCTTGGGAGTCCCCAAGCCTGAGACCACCATTGAAGCCACCGACACTTTGGTGGTGTTTGGCTCCTTGGACGCCGTCAAAAAATTCTTGGACATCAACGGCTAACCCTGCAAGCGGTCGAATCTAGAGCCCAAGACGATTCAACCACCCAATTAGGCCGGAGTTCTACGAATTCCATTCCCACGGCGGGTTCGGGCTCTGTCCAAGCCTTTGGATCTACATCCGACCACTTCATGTCGTCGTTGGGATCCCCCCACCACAATGTGCGGTAGCGACCAGGAAGGAGCCCCTTAAACTGAAGGGTTGTGTCTGACTGAACATGAATCAGTTCCATGCGCTTCCCCTTCGCATCGACAGTTTCCAAAAAGCCCGGACATTCGATTCCAGAAAGCAACAACACCCATTCAGAAAGAGCTTCCGGAGATTGAATGTCCCACGCCAATTCTAGACTATCTGTCAACATTCCGCCTCCCCAAGTCAGGGCCCCAGGAGCCAACAAACACCGAATGGAAGATCCCTGAGGCCACCCGCCCTGTGTCGGATCAAGAAGAACATTCCGTGAGCCGTCATCCCACACGAGTCGAACCTCCAAAGCCGAGCTGTCAGCCCAAACCGACCAGCGCGTGGAATCAACAGACGTCAGAGGCACGGACCATCCGACAACAGCCGGCGAGTCCGGAAGCTGTTTTCCCATGGGTTTGGACCTCAACTCCCCCGAAACCATGGATGACAATCGAGGCACCGGTACATCCAAGGTGTCAACGTCAGAATCATCCCCTGGCCACCGAGATGCATGCTCCCAAACCACCACCCATGCCATGTCATCCCAGTCAGCTTCCCAGGAGTGAATCATCAGCATGGATCCATCAACCTCGACCTCATTGAGGATTGGGTGATTTCTTCTCGCGACTCCGCCCGAACCTTTTTGATACTCCTGATTCTCCTGCAACGAATCGACGAGCAACAAACGAAACTGATCTCCCAACTGAGGGTCCGCGCTCAACTTCCAACGCGCAAACCCTGTGCTGTCTCGCTGACCATCGGAGAGATAAGGCAGGGTTCTGGCCTTGGTTTGACCCGCACGTAACACCAACATTGTGTCAACCCCAGCCTTCACCCTGAATGGCACCACAGCCAAATCCTCACCAGATTCCCACTGATAATTGCGGTTCGCATCATTCAAGGCGTACATCCAAAACGACCGTTTGGGAAGATGAATCACAGAGAATTCGCCTTGTTCGTTGGTCGTGCCCACATAGGATGGCAGGGCCCCCGAATTCAGACTGTCTGGACCCCATGGTTCTTCGAAGACCAACACACGCCAGTTTGACCGAGGCTTCCCATCCACAACCCCAAGCACCCGCCCTTTCAACATCAATGTGTCCAATTCGTCTCCCGTGGAAAAGGCGTGAATCAGGGATCTCGCGGGGTTTCCCTCGGTCAGATCCACGATACCATCCCCAAATTGAAATACATACGTCGTGCTGTCCTGCAATTGCCCATCCCACATGACCTCCAGGGTTTTGCCCTTTTCAATCACTTCGACTGAACCTGGCAATGGCGGGCTGATCAACAACTGTGAACGCCATTGCTTCGCCTGTACGTATTCGTCGAAGGTCAAAATCAACTTGTCTGGCTTCACACGCGAGGATCCTACACTTGGAAGGGCCTCCACCAAGACAGGTGGAGTGACATCTTTGGGTCCTCCAGGTGGGGTTCCCACTTGGGCACAAGAGACGGAAAGAGCCACAATGAGGCCCAAAGTGAATGATCGCCACGCCGACGTCAAGCACCCCATGTCCACGAAGGCCAAACCCGTTCAACGTCTTCGATCATCGCTTCCAGAGCCCTGACTTCTCCCGGGCCAAAATCATTCAATGCTGAACTGTCGATGTCCAGCACTGCCGCCACACGTCCTGCGCCATTCCGAATGGGAATAACCACCTCGCTCAGGCTCAAGGAACTACAGGCTACATGGCCTGGAAAGGCATGCACATCTGGCACGACCTGAGTTTGGGCGGTTTGCCATGCAGCAGCGCAAACGCCCTTCCCTTTGAAAAGTCGCGTGCACGCTACAGGTCCTTGAAATGGGCCCAACACCAAGTTGTCGTGGTGCTCATCAACCAGGTAGAACCCGATCCAGTGCCAACTTGTCGCGGCGTAAAGCGCAGACGCCATGTTCGCCAGATTGGACCACCCCAAGGTCTCGGCATCGAGAAGAGCCCGAAGCGGCTCTCTGAGGGAGTTCAATCGTTCCTCTCGGGGAAGAGACATGTCGATTGGCAACTGATGAGACATGGGCCAAAAGTAAGCTCCCTCCTCATCATCACGTCGCAATCTGTTCCAACCTCAGCAACAACCCTGACCCTTAACCCTCTAGATATCTCTTCAGCCGAGATTTCACCGCAAGGTTTAGTCACAAGCATTTCCGAATTCTGTCAACAGAAGCAACAAATCCGTGGTCTCAACCAAACCGCTGTTGTTCAAATCACCAACACATGTTCCGGCACCCAGTACATTGCCTTCGCAATCGATTCCTGGTTCAGCGAAGACACAGGACCCATTGTCAAGGTCAGCCAGCGAATCGAAATTGCAGGCCTCCATGTAAGTGCAACCTTCTACAGTTCCCAATTCACAGCTGCCGTCATCATCGGTGGCCAGGGGGTTAAAATTGGACGCTTGTTCATACGTGCATCCTGCCAACTCCTCGGTATCGCAAACACCATCGCCATCCGCGTCTCCCGGACATGGCCCGTTGCATTGACCGAGGGCATCCACCATTCCAACGCAGGCGTCTTCATCGTCGCAAATGCCGTCGCCATCTGCATCCGCGGCGCAACTGCCACCACAAATGCCGAGCGCATCGAGCTGGTTGCCGTTGCAATCGCAATCCCCAGCAGGGACGCCTGAACATCCGCACTCGAAGATCGCTCCTGGGCCGTTGCACACCCCA
>JAQBVN010000031.1 GCA_027622975.1 Bacteroidota bacterium
GATTCACGGAGCGAGCAAGCTCGTCAAGCTCGCTTGAAGGGGCGTGCGAAGCACACGTGAACAAGCCATGCGACAGCATGGCGGCCTGAAGAGCCGATTCCCTTCACGGGAAAGGGGGGAACACTGACCGCAGGTCAGAAACTCCCTCCTGCTCCACCTGGAAAGCGCATCTGATGTCTGAAAAGAAGAGGGAGAAGTCCTGAAACTCGCTTTTCAATCTCAGGCTCCCCTGGATGATCGGAGTCAGGGTTACATTTCCCACATGACCCGTTCATTTTTGATGACGGCTCTTGCCATTTCGACCTGGGCGACATCCCACGCACAAATCGACACGATGTGGATTGTTTCAGGCGGGGTCAGTTTGGGTGGAGACACTTTGGCCGCGTTGAGTTTTGTGATTCTCCAGAGTTTCAAATCCAAAACAAAATCCTGAGCGGATGGCCAGGCCAATGTGTTGTGGTGAACACCGACTCTGTGGATCACGAACTACACACGAGCCTACCTGGTTTTGACCCTGTGGACGTGATCGCAGGGGCGAATGCGGTTCTGGACGTCGCCTTGCCTGCCAATTCAACCCATCGAATTTGGTCTGCCACACAGCGGGGAGACCTGATCGGCTTGGAAACCCTGGTGAGGGCTGGTTGGCAGGACGAGCCTCATTTCGAGTGGAATTTAAACGAATGGAACCCCGCGGCGACATGCAAATTTGGCGGAAGGTTTGGAGGTGGATTTGACTGTGCCATACGTGCCCAGGCAGTTCACCATCAACGACCTGAATTTCCCTAACACGCTCGAAGACTCGACGGAAAGGTTGAAGCCAGTCGACTCGATGTGTCCACTTGGCCTCACGGCGTGTACACCTCCCGCACGGAAGACGGGAAGGTGTCCCGATTTGTGATCAGTCACTGACCCCAACCCCAGACCATTTGCAAAAGCGCATGATTTGGTGTTTCTTTATGCAATGAATAATCCTCTGACAATGAACCGATTGACACAAAGCATAACGACTCGATTGGCTTCGTTCAGTTTGGCCTTGTTGGGTCTTTCCACCTTGACCCAAGCGCAAGTAACCACCGCGGTAGATTGCGACCTCATGGGATTGGTCGTCAACATCGGATCTCAAGAAGACTTCATCAACCTTTATCACCCCGGAGGCTACCTCACGTGGCCACCAAGTGAAAACGTCATGGAATGGGAATTCACGGATTCCGATGGGAACATCTTGTACCAAGAAACATTGGTCGATGAGAATTTTGTTTCATTCAACCACGACGTTCCCATCACGGACACCATGTACGTGTCGGTGCTTTTGACCAATGATTCCGCCATTCACAATGGCCATTCCGTGGCGTGCCTGATTGAAGATTACTTGGTTTGGGTTGAGATCGAATTGATTCCTGGCACGTTTGTCGGGTCTTGGACCTTGGGCGGGAGCGTGGGGCAAGATGTCAGCGAAACTTCCGGGACCCCTCAGATTGCGTTGGCAGACATCCACATCTTTCCACAACCTGCGCTCGATCGGGTGACAATCGCTGGTTTGCCCGCTTCAAGCCTTCTTGTGATTCGCGACTTGTCAGGACAAGTCCAAGGCCAAACAAGAACTCATGCAGCGGCGGAAGTTCTCGATGTTCAGTCCTTGGCAACAGGGGTGTACCTCCTTCAGATGTACAGTCCTCTGGGAACGCCTCTCGGCACCCGCCGCATGATGGTGGTCCGAGGCCATTGAATGCCGTTCATGGATCACGGCCTCTGATTCCCTTCTCGGTTCTTGCCAGACTTGGGACCAAAGTGATGCTCTAGGGCTTGTCTTTGCATGACGACCCTGAATTCTTGCGAGATGTCAAGAGAGATGATAGACTTTTGGGCTTGTCAACCGAACCCCTCTCATGTACGCGGTCATCGCCATCCAAATCAGCAACGCGCTGAACATCCGAAAATGCAAGCAAGCGCTCGCACTGCCGATTCTGTTTTCCGACTCCGACGAGCTGTTCCTCGAAAGCGGCGAGGAGAAATTCATCTACGTCTTTCAGTACGGCGTGGTGGCGTTTTTCAACCACAATTCGTCCGAGATCAATGCGTTTGTGAAAACGCTGAACCCCGAGGCGAGGGACTGGGAAGACCAGGAATTGAGCGAGACCATGAAGGTCTTGGTGGAGCCGGGAACCGACGTGGTGTCGTTTGACCACGTCACAATCTCCGACTTCGACCCTGAAGCGATTCGCTTGATCATGCTCAACACCTCCCAGTCGGTGGCGCTTGACAAGTACCTCGAGATGACGGACGAGCTGCTCGGCGATACGAGCCAGTACGTGGACGCCCTTGAGCAACGCGGAAAACTCACGATTTCAGGCAAAAAACTGAAGCAGTTCATCGGCCACGTGTTGAAGATCAAGAACCAAATCTCCGAGAACCTCTACATCTTCGACTCGCCCGACATCACCTGGGAAAACGAGGCGCTGAACAAGCTCAACACGTCGCTGAAGCAGACGTTTGACCTGAAGGACCGCTACCGGTACATCCACGAACGCACGGCGATTTTGAAGGAGGATCTCGAGCTGTTCAAAGACATCATGGACCACCGCGAAAGCAGCAAGCTTGAGTGGATCATCATCCTGCTCATCCTCGTTGAGGTCGTGGACGTCTTTGCCATCCGCATCCTCGAGTTGTTCTGAGGTGCAGGTCCGTGCAGGGCGCGCTACCTTGAAGCCCAAACCTCATTCCATGCGTTCTCCCCTCTTGTTGCTGTTGGCCGGCGGTGTTGCGGCAGGCAGCGTGATTTTCAGCCCCGACGACGCGGGCCACCCGTCGCAAGGCGCGACTGCAAGTGCCGGCGCGGGCGCGGCATCGGGGGCGGCGCCCGAAGCGTACACCCAATGGTGTGCGAGCTGCCACGGCCCCAACGGACGGGACTTCGTGGCCCGCACGTGGAAGCTGGGGAGCACTTCGGAAGACGTGGCGCGCGTGATTCGGGAGGGGTACCCCCTGCTGGGCATGCCCGGGTACGGGGAGGTGCTCCAGGACGAAGACATCGTGGCCCTGACCGATTACGTGCTGGAACAAGCTTCGACGGAGCGCGGGTTCAGGGCGGAGGCCCCCACGACCACGGCGACGGACGACCTCACTGTCCGCGCCAACGTCGTGATGGAAGGACTGGAAACGCCCTGGGGCATGGACTTCGTGGACGACACCACCCTGCTCGTGACGGAACGGGAGGGGCGCATTTGGCTGTGGGAGGCCGGGAAGGTGAAGCCCGTGGCGGGCGGCCCGACCGACATTCACGTTCGCGGCCAAGGTGGCCTGCTCGACGTCATGCACTGGGTCGACCCCCAAGACGGGCAGGCGTGGGTCTACCTCACGTACAGCAAGAACGAGCCTGGAGGCGACAAAGGCTCGGCAACGGCCCTCGTCCGAGGCCGCTGGATGCCCGACGGCCCGGCCTTGGGTCCACTCGAGAATTTGTTCGTGGCCGAGCCCTACGAAAGCACCCACCACCATTACGGGAGTCGGGTTGCTGTCGGCGGCGACGGGAAACTCTACCTGACATGCGGGGAGCGCGGGATGCGCGACGTCCACCCCCAAACCCTCACCACCTCCCCCGGCAAAGTCCACCGTTTCAACCCGGACGGGAGCGTCCCGCAAGACAACCCGTTCGTCGGGGAGCCGGGCAGCGTGCCCTCCATTTGGTCGTGGGGGCATCGCAACCCGCAAGGCATGACGGTGCATCCGGAGACAGGCGCGGTTTGGACCCACGAACACGGCCCCAAAGGCGGCGACGAGATCAACCTGCCGGAGCGCGGCAAGAACTACGGCTGGCCTGTCATCACGTTTGGGAAAAACTACACCGGCACGATCATCACCCGCGACACAGCCATGGCAGGCATGGAACAGCCCCTCTATTATTGGCTTCCCTCCATCGGGGCGTGCGGGCTCGAAATCGTGCACGGCGGGGACTGGCCTGACGGGTGGCAAGGAGACCTCCTGGTCGGGTCGCTGAGTTTCGAGTACCTCGAGCGCCTGCACCTCGAAAACGGCCGGGTCGTCCAACGCGACCGACTGCTTGAAGGGATCGGCAGGGTGCGGGACATCGCCCGCAACAGCCGTGGGGACCTGTTTGTGGCCGTGGAGGGCACAGGCAAGGTCTACCACCTTGTCCCCGTGACTCAAGATTGAGTTTCTCGTGGCCCCAAGCTGGGGGTTGGCTCGTATTTCCCTACATTAACTCCATGAACGTCAACAACCAAGCCTCCCTCTCGTCCTGGCGGTTCCTGAAATACGCTTCCGCCTTTACCATTCCGCTCGTTGTGGCCTTGTCGTTTCTGGCGGAGGGCGCTTGGACGTGGATTGCCATTGCGTACGGATTTGGGTTGCTTCCCCTGTTGGAGTTGGTGTTGCCTTCCTCCGCAGCGAACCTGACGGAGGCCGAGCGCGAAGTGGTTCAAGAGGACCGGATCTACGATGCCTTGTTGTGGGCAATGGTGGTCATTCAATACGCCCTTCTCGGCTGGTTTTTGTTGGAACTGAGTTCCGGCACCCGAGAGTTGTGGTCCCTGGAGTGGTGGGGGTTTGTGCTTGCCATGGGCTTCTCGTGCAGCATTCTTGGAATCAACGTTGCACACGAACTTGGACACCGCCCTGAAAAGCACAACCAACGGCTTTCCCAGGCGCTGCTCGTGACGTCCCTTTACACGCACTTCTTCATCGAGCACAACCAGGGTCACCACAAAAACGTCGCTACGAAAGAAGATCCTGGCACGGCACGCCGCAACGAGTGGCTCCACCTTTTTTGGTTCCGAGCTGTCTTCGTGGCGTGGTGGTCGGCGTGGAAAATTGAAGCGAAGAACCTGCGACGCCGAGGACTCAGCCCCTGGCATCCCTCCAACGTGTTTCTGCGCTTGCAGATTTTGCAATGGGGACTCCTGGCGGCCGTCTGGGCGATTCTGGGATGGGAAGTTGGCGTCGCCTGGCTGATTGCCGGGTTGTTTGGGGGCTTCCTCCTGGAGGTCGTGAACTACGTGGAACACTACGGCTTGGAACGCAACCGCGTCAACGAACACCGCTACGAGCGGGTCATGCCTCACCACAGCTGGAACAGCAACCACCCCTTGGGACGCTTGATGCTGTTTGAGCTCACGCGGCATTCCGACCACCATCACCAGCCGGCGAAGCCCTACCAAATCTTGGACTCGATCGAAGATGCCCCCCAGTTGCCCACGGGCTACCCCGGCATGATGCTGCTCAGCCTCATCCCCCCGCTGTACTTCGCGGTCATGAATCCACGCGTCGACGCACTCGCCAAGCACCACGCGGCCTAACCCGGAACTTTCTCGTGATTAGGGTGTTATACCACCATGATTGCCACCCGCCTTGCCGCCTTCGCGCGCCAAATTCTGCACGTGGACGTCCGAAAGCGCGTCGAACACGGCTTGGTCACGTTGGCTTTGGCCATGTTTGGCCTCCACCTGACTCTCTACGGCGTGCAACACTTTTGGCATGTGGGTTTGCCGGAAAGCTTGTTTTCTCACCCGCTCCAAACCCTCTACACCCCTTTCTCCGTCATCCTCATCGCTGAGGTCTACCTGCTGGTTTACTACCTGCCGACTTCCTTTGCACGTTCGCTGGGCAAGCAAGTGGAAATTGTGGCGCTCATCGAGATCAGATCGGTCTTCAAAGACCTCGACACCACGTCGAATTGGCCTTGGGAAGCGGTGTTTTTTCCCCACATGCTGGCCGCCTTGGTCTTGGGCGGCATGCTCGTGCTTTTCTACCACCTCCTGCCTCGAAGGCAAGCCCGAATCGAAGAGTCCGAGCTTCAAAACTTCGTCGGTTTCAAAACTGCCCTCGCGGGGCTTCTCGCACTGGTGTTCGTGGGGCTGAGCGTGCACGCACTGGGTTCGTGGATTGGTGAATTGGTGAGCGCTCCTGAGCACCTGCACTCGGACCTCAACGACATTTTCTACAACGAATTCTTTACGGCTCTGATCCTGGTGGACGTGCTCCTGCTCGTCGTGTCGTTCCGCTACCTCGACGATTTCGGACTCGTCTTGAGGAATTCAGGGTTTGTTGTTGCCACCATCCTTTTGCGCCGTGCGTTGGGCATCGAACCGTGGCACGCCCTGGCCTACGAAACCACCGCCGCCTTGTTGGCTGTGGGCATGCTCCTCCTTCAGCGAGGGCTCAACGCCAGGAATTCGGAGCAATTCATCCAAGACTGACGTAACGAAAGTCACCTCAAGAAAACGCGCCGGCCCCTACTTTGGCGGTCATGCGCTGTCAACGTGGTTAGGCCTTGGTTGTTGCTGCCGATCCAGCATTGCATTGCCTGACCTGCCCACTTACCCGACCGAGACGACTGTCTCCGTCGGCTACGCGACGTACCTTGTGGCCATGACCCACAGGACGATTGTACTCCTCGGTTTGGTGTGTGTTCTGTCGCACCCTGCGCAAGCCCAAACCCTCGCTTCCCCCGACCGACTCGCGCTGAATGAACTGACTCAGCTCGCAGCAGAATTCCAAGAACCCAAGCAACTCGTCCATGTGGCGGGAGGCCATCCCGTTGCTCTGGTGAATGGGGCGGCGACGGTGGGATTCTTGGGACATCTGGAAGACGGTGTCTCTGAATCTGCATGGCGGGATTGGGCCGCTGCTCACGTGTCTGTGACGGCGGGTGCATGCCGAAACGGCATCGCGTCGTTCAGGGTGAATGCCTACCAACTGAGCGTGCTTGAGGACCTCCCCATGGGCGCAATCGAACTCGCCTCACGTGCCGTTCCTGACTTGAACAAGGCCCGGTACGGCACGCGCGTCGACAGCGTCCACGCGGGCCTCAACCTGCCTCAGCCCTTCCACGGCGAAGGCGTGTTGATTGGCGTGCTCGATTGGGGCTTCGACTACACGCACCCCATGTTTTACGACACCGCGCTTACGGCGTCGAGGATCCGTGCCGTGTGGGACCAGTACCGGCAAGCCGGCCCCGCCCCTGGCGACTACGGGTACGGCACGGAGGCCGCCACGCCCTGGGAAATCCAGCTCATGGAAAGCGACACGTCCAACGTGTACGGATACTCCACCCACGGCACGCACGTGGCCGGCATCGCGGGCGGAAGCGGAGCGGGCATTGGCTTGACGGGCATGGCGCCCGCCGCAGAATTCTTGTTCGCCACGCTCATGGTGGATGAGGCCGCGGCACTCGATGCTTTCGAGTGGATGGCCAGCGTGGCCGAGGCCGACGGAAAGCGGCTCGTGATCAACAACAGCTGGGGACTTCCCCAGTGGGGCGTTCCGGACGGAACGGGGCTCAGCAACCAGTTCATCGACGCGCTGTCGGCCGAAGGCGTCGTGTTCGTCAGCTCCAACGGGAACAATGGCGACAGCGACTTTCACCTCGACCACACCTTTGCGGGGCCCGGCGACACGATTCGGTCGCGGGTGCAATTCTACCCGCTGTCCGCCAACCCCAACGCTTGGGGCCAAAACCTCACCCTCTGGGGCGAACCCGGGGAGTCTTTCAGCGCAGGCTTCCTGCTCACTCAAGGCATCAGCAACGTGGTGGGGACAAGTCCGATGTACGACACCTCCGACGGCCCACTGGTTTTGGACACGATTCAGGTGACCAACGGCGACACCGTCGTCTACGACGTGGCGATGGAGGCGGCCCACCCCTCCAACGGCCGGCCGTTCCTTCAAATGCGCATTCACAAGGGCAGCTCCAACCTCGCCGTCGTGCTTCAAGCCACCGCCGAAAGCGGACGCGTGCATGCCTGGAACCACACCCACCTTTCCAACGACGTGGGCAACTGGGGTCAGGATTTCCAAGCCGCCCAACCCTCGTGGCTTGGCGGCGACCCGTACTACGGCGTCCAACAGCCCGCGTGTGGCCAAACCGTCATCGCCGTGGGCGCATACTCCTCCGAATACCTCAACTCCCAAGGCACGGAAGTCGGCGGCTCCCTCGCGAACTTCTCCACCTACGGCCCCACCCTCGACGAGCGGCTGAAACCCAACGTCTCGGCACCGGGCGTCAGCGTGGAGTCGTCGCTCAGTTCGTTCCGCGACGGGAACTACGCCGTGACAAGCACCGCCGAATTTGACGGCACGACCTACGAATTCGCAAAGCTTTCCGGCACCAGCATGAGCGGTCCCGCCACGGCGGGCGTCGTCGCGCTGATGCTCGAGGCAAACCCGACCCTGACCCCTGGTGACGTGCGCGCCATCTTGGAATGGACAGCCCGGCAAGACGACAACACCGGAACGTTGCCAGAAGAGGGTGACTTTGTGTGGGGGCACGGAAAAGTCACAGCCTCCCGAGCCGTTCTTGCGTCCCTCGACTGGATTTCGTGGTTGGAATTGCCGAATGAGGCTCCGCCTGGATTGTTCATCCACCCCAATCCCGCCCAACAAACAACCTACGTCGATGTGCCAGCACAAAGTCTGCACAACACATCTTTCCATTGGCAATTGATTGACATGGCGGGCCAAATATGCCTCGAAGGCGTGCAAACCCTTCCCATGGTCCTGTCGCTCGAAAACTCCCCCCAAGGCATGCTCCTGCTCCAAGTGCGAAACGCGAAGGGCGATGTTTGGTCAGGACGAGTGCTCCACCTCGAGTGATCGAGTGCTCCACATCGAGTGACATATACTGTCACATTGTGAACCCTCTCGTTGGGGATAACTTCTTGAAAACAGGGTGTATTCGCGTATAATTTTTTCCGTTTTCGGGTCATTTTTGGTGCATGATTCGCGCGAGTGTTTGGCTTCTGTTGTTTGCCCTTTCTCAAGGGGCGTTGTGCGCGCAAGCTGAATTTCGAGCGATTGGTGGTTCTGGATTTGAACATGCCAAAGTGGTCATTCCTCATGCCACAGGTGCGTTTTTGGGAGGGGTGGTCAAACCCCAAGAATCAGACGTTGCTCGTGCCTATGTCGTCCATTATGACGAATACTTGGATCACGAATGGAGCATTCTGCTGCCTTTTGGCGACCCCATCGAACACATCGTGGATGGGTGGAGCGAGAGCGAGGGATATGCCACGTTTTTGACCGAACGATTTGTCCAAGGCGAAGGGTACAAATGCGCCGTTCACACGGTGGATTCGACAGGCCAGTGGTTGGGAAGCCTTGAACCCAATGTGGCATTTCGCCCTGCAGTCAAAGTGGATTGGCAAGGAGATCCTTGGGCAGTGGGAACGTCGGGCACACGACCTGCTGCTCTGAATCTAGAAACTCTCCACTTGGTGCAATGGGGAGGGCTTCCAGGACTCACAGAAGAAGTCGCGGATGCCAAAGTTTCTCAAGGTATGCTCGTGGCAGTGGGAAGCCAAACCACCCTGGATACCACACGGGCTGCGATTTGGGCCGTGTATCCTTTGGGCCAGGTAGCATTCGAAATCATCCAACCGGACACTGTAGTCCATGGTTGGTCTCGTGCGGATGCCATTGCTGTGAGCCCCAACAGTGTGAGAGTGCTCACAACGTATGGCGCGCCCACCCCTGGCAATGAGGGAGTCGAATCCACTCTGCACAGCATGGTGTCGATCAACATGTCTCTGGGAAAGGTCAATGGGATTCTCTACGGCCCATCGTTTGGCAACAGGCCCGGCAGAGACTTGATTTGGACCCCCGAAGGATGGATTAAATTGAGCCAGACGGACTTCATTCCGGAACTCGGCCAGAGCATGTTGGTCACCCACTACAACAACTTCGGTGGCTACCTTTCCCAGGGTGCTTGGGGAACCTTGTTTGAGGATGACCCAGCTTCCGTGGTCGCGGCATCGGATGGAAGCATCTGGGTGGCGGGGAGCACCAAAGGAACGATCGACGGAACATGGAACGCGTGCCTTCTCAAACTTGACAGCCTCGGCCCATTGGACCAATGGTTTTCTGAACCCACTGGGTTTGGGGTGTTGTCGGACCCGTTGTTTGGCACCTTGACACACCTTGGAGAGGTTGCTGATGACACACCTTGGGCTTGCCACCCCAATCCAGCTGTCGGCATGACGAGCCTGAAGCGGGCGGGGCAACCTTGGACAGGTGAGGTTCCGGAATGGTTCCTTCTGGATGCGCAGGGTCGCCAGGTACGTCAAGGACGTGGTGTGGATGTTCCACTCGATGGGCTGTATGCGGGCCGATATACGTTGGCCCTGACTGACAGAGACCGTAGACATGTGGTGCAGCTGCATGTGGCCCAGTGATTCAGCGGGAATCATTACACCTTCCTTTTTGTGAGCATTCCCGGCCAATCATGACGTCAAGCACGACTTCAGGTAGGGCATGATGTCTACGTCTCGCAGGACTTGGGTTTGAACTTCGTCTCATCTCGCCCCATCTTCGCGACGTGAATCGCATCGTTACGTTCTTGGCCCAAGCCGTGGTGTTTCTCGCTTTGCTCTCGGCCTTTGGGTGGGCGGCCAAACACCGAGCCAAGGGCGACCAAGATTTCGGGTGGTTCAACCCCGTGGTGGACCACCTTTCAGGGTTCCCAGATGTGTTCCAACAGTCCGTGCAGGAGGTCCAATCATTGCCCCAAACCTTCATTCCCACACCTTCAGACTTTGCATCGGAGAATCGGCTGACGGATGATGTTTTGGCTTTGTCAGCCTACACCAATGAGGAGGGTGGTCGCACCTTGAATCTCTGGAACCTGAGGAATGGCCAAAGTCTCCATGCATGGCATCTGCCGTCCCGGGACATTCCATGTCAACCCCATTGGCGGATTCATCATCCCTTGCTCCTGCCCGATACTTCTGTCATTTCCTTCATCACCAACCGCAGCCCTCTGTTCCGCTTGGACGCCGATGGAGAACTGATGTGGCGCCAAGACAGCCTGAGCTTTCACCATGCAATCAATTTGGATGGCGACGGCATGCTTTGGGCTTGCGTGCAACAATGGGAGCGAGGGGGGAGACACATTGCCTACCGCGGTCGTTATGTGATGGACCAAACAACCGTCCACTTCCTCGACAACAGCATCGCCAAAATCGATCCGAGCAATGGCCACATTGTGTCTGTCACCTCTTGCCTCGACATTCTGAAGGGCAACGGGTTGGAACATTTGATTTTGAGGTCTGGCGATGCCCAAGACCCCATGCACCTCAACGACGTTGAACCCGCTTTGTTCAGTGGGCCATTTTTCGAGCGAGGCGATTTGTTTTTGAGCTTCCGAAACCTCCAAGCAGTTCTGCATTACCGTCCGTCCACAGGTCGAGTTATTCGCGTGATTGATGGTCCCTTGGCCGCGCAACATGACGTGGACATTCTCGATGCGTCAACCTTGGCCATTTTCAACAACGCCACCCAAGAAAATGGAGGGGTATACACCAACCGCGCTGACAAGTACCCCGTATCCAAGGACCAAGTGGAGTTGAAGCATTGGCATTCTTCGGTGCTGACCTTTGATTTGGCCTCCAACACCTTCATCCCCGTGTTCGAAGAGCTGATGGCCCAAGAACAAATCATGACCTTCAGCGAAGGCTTGCAAGAGTTCTTGCCCGACGGCTCCATCTTTGTCGAAGAACAAAATTCTGGTGTGTTGTGGGTGCTCGGCCAGGACGGCGTGCTCTACAAAAACGTCCTCACCTCGCACCACGACGGATACCATCACCTTCCCAATTGGACGCGTATTATCCCTTCATTTCCATGAACCTCCCCCTCTACATCGGCCCCTCCATGGGGTTGGGCGCAATCGCCCTGACCTTGATCATTGGTGGCATCGTGTTGGTGTCGCTCGGGTACATTGTGTGGCTCCGCGTGAAGAAGTTCCTCAAGAAATAAGACCATGACGTCGGCGCTTGCCTTGATTACAGCGTCGAGTTACGCTGCCTTTCTATTGCTGCGCCGCAACACCCCTCTGCTTCACAGACTGGCCATCCAAAGCGTGGGGGTGCTGGACGGGATGCTTTCGAGGGGCGACGAAGACGAAAAGCTCGCCGCCCTTGAGACCGCCACCCGTCGGCTGATGCGTACCCTCCTCTCCTTCCTGATCTTGCTTGGGACTGGAGGTGCTCTCCTTTGTTTGCCTTGGCTTGTGGCCGACGAAGTTGGCCTGAATGCATGGCTCACTTGGCCAGGCATGTTGGCCGCATCGTTGGGCGGCACAATCGCCTTTTTCCTCCCTCGTAACCTCCCAGGTGCCGTCTCAACGTCTGGGCATGGGGCTTCGCATTATTCGGCGCTGGATCAACTCCTGCACCGCTTGATCCTGAACCACCCCCACCTTCACATGCGACTGATGCGGCGCGAGGTTGCAACCTGGCGAAAACGTGGCGGCGTCCCCCACACTTCGTTCCTTTGGGTGACGGGGCTGGCCCGGGCTGGCACCACGAGCATGCTCGAGCGCCTCGTCCAAACAAAGGCCTTTCACAGCCTTCATTATGGCAACATGCCCTTGGTCTTGGCACCAAGCCTGTGGAAGCGGTTTCACAATCCCGGTTCGGGCGAGAAACGGGAGCGCAGCCATGGCGACGGCATCCTTGTGGGCCTGGACTCCGCTGAGGCCCTTGAAGAGGTCTTTTTTCAAGCTTCCACCAACAGAAGCTACATCACGCCTGAAGCCCTCGAGGCCCACAGCGTAGACATCGACATGCACCGGGATTACCTGGACTATCAGGGCATCGCTTTGGCCTCGAGCGACCGGCCTCAAGCCATGTATGTAGCCAAAAACAACAACGCCCTGCTGCGATACCCGGCCATGCGCCTGCTGAACCGTGATTTCCACGTTGTTTTCATGTTCAGGGAACCTTTGGTTCATGCGGCATCGCTCCTTGCCATGCACCGGAAATACTGTGCCATGCAAGCGAGTGATCCCTTCGTCAGAGAGTACATGGATTGGTTGGCACACCACGAATTTGGGCTGGGTCACCTCCCGTTTCGCTTTCCTTCTTCAACATCCTTGCCGACGGGCAACAAGGACTCTTTGGACTACTGGCTCGACGTGTGGATCAACCACCACCGAGAAGCACTGGCCATGGATCCCCATCATCTGCATTTTGTGAGCTACGAAGCGTACTGCGCTGATCCCAACGGGGTTCTCAAGTCCCTCGGAGAGAGCCTTGGTGTTCAGATTCCTGCCACCCATCACAAGGCTTTCGTCAACAACAGGTCCCCTGAGGAAGAGGCCCACCCAGACCACCTCGCCGAAGCCCTCGCAATGCACGCTGAGCTCATGGCAAGGTCTTCCCTCACCCGTCATTCCTGAAAGGCGACTCTGCGCACCACGCTGGCCGTGTCCGCCAAGACCACTTCCACCTCTCGAAGATCCCCAGGAGCAACGTCGGCACGAAGCACATACCATTGGGGAGTTTCACGTGGCCCGCTCCCTGCAAAATCCACATCAGCAACGCTGACCAAAGCCAGCACATCGGACACGGAAATCTCAGGGTGCTGAGCAATGACCTCTTCAGATAACTGGAGACCCCCTTCGACCACGGAAGTGCGGATTTGGGCAGAAGGCAACCACGAACCACATCCCCTTCCGCCAAAGAAATAGAGGGAAAGGCCGATGCCCAGGACAATGCCAATGCCAAACCGAGAGAGTCGTTGCCAAAAATTCATAGTGCGCGTTCTTGGTTGGCGAATCTACGTCCAATCGCAGTGATGGCCTGCGTACCTTCGACGCATGGTCGAGGTTCAAGGCGTGCGATTCCGCTACAAGGACGGTCCTGAGATGGACTTTCCGGACTTTTTCTGCGGAGCAGGAGACCGAATGCTCCTTCTCGGCAACAGTGGTTCAGGCAAAACCACCCTGCTCCACCTCCTGTGCGGCCTGCTTCGGCCTGCAAGCGGAAAGTTGGCCGTCGCCGGCCGAGATCTCGGGGCCTCCACAGACCGCGAACTGGACGTGTGGCGAGGCGATGACGTTGGCATCGTCTTTCAAAGAGCGCATTTTGTGCAAAGCTTGACTGTTGTGGAAAACCTGGCCTTGCCTCACCAACTCACCCATGGGTCAGTCCCTGCCGATGTCCTCCATCGTATGGATTCAATGTTGGATCGGCTCGGGATCGCGCACCGGGCAGCGGCCCTTCCCCATGAACTCAGTGTCGGAGAACAGCAACGGGCGAGCATTGCCCGCGCCCTCCTTCACCAACCCAAAGTGGTCTTTGCTGATGAGCCCACCTCAGCGTTGGACGACCACAATGCCTCGGCCGTGATGGACATCTTGGACCGAGAGGCGGCCGACGCCACTTTGGTGGTCGTCACCCACGACCAACGGCTCAAAGACCGGTATTCGTATTGTGTCACCCTGGAACGTTTGGCACCATGACCTTGGGGCTCTCCTACCAAGCGTGGCGCAACCTCAGGGCCAAGCCTTTGCAAACTGCCCTGAGCTTGGCGCTTTTGGCCTTTGGTGTAGGCATGGTCAGCCTGATGCTACTCACCGAAAAGCAAGTCAATGACGCTTTTGCCCGCAACATCAAAGACATCGACTTGGTGCTTGGTGCGAAGGGAAGCCCCCTGCAACTCATTTTGGCCAACGTCTACCACATTGACGCTCCAACCGGAAACATCCTGCAATCCGAGGCAGACAAAGTGCTGAAGCACCCGTACATCGCGTCAGGCATCCCCTTGGCCTATGGCGACAACCACGAAGGCTATCGCATCGTCGGCACAGACCACACATACGTGGAACATTATGGGGCGGAAGTGAATCGGGGGCGGTTGTGGAGTGAACCCTTTGAAGTGACGTTGGGTGCGCGCGTGGCGGCACAGTTGAACATGGAATTGGGCGACACCTTCTTCAGCGCGCATGGGCTCACAGACCAAACAGACGTTCACACCGACAAAACCTTCACCGTGGTGGGGATTCTCGAGGCGAACGGAAGCGTCTTGGATCAGTTGATCCTGACACCCATGGAAAGCATTTGGAACGTGCATGCCCATGAAGGCGAGGTCGTGGATCCTGCCACACGAGAGATCACGGCCATGCTGCTGAAAAAAAGGAATCCATTGGCGGTCCTGACCCTACCCAATGTGCTCCGCGAAACCAACATGCAAGTGGCACTCCCCGCGATCGAGGTGAATCGGATGACGCAACAGTTTGGGTTAGGGACTGCAGCGTTACGGGCCATTGCCATGCTGATCATGGCACTGAGCTTCGCGAGCATCTTCATTTCTGTGCTTGACAACATCCGTGCCCGTCGCCACGAGCTTGCGCTCATGCGCACGATGGGCGGCACCCCAGCCACCTTGTACCGATTGCTTCTGCTCGAAGGGGGACTCCTCAGCGTGGCAGGCACATTGCTCGGACTGGCCCTCAGCCGCGTGGGTATGGCGATTTTGGGTCAAGTCGTCGAAAACCAATTCCATTACGACTTGGACGCTTTCACCGTTCTTCCGAGCGAAGGGCTGCTCGTGGTTGCGGCTGTCAGCGTGGGATTGTTGGCGTCGGCCATCCCTGCTCGATCAAGCTTGCGTTTGGACATCAGCCAGACGCTCAGTGAAGCGTAACTTCGCAAAACATGAAATCGACCACGTTTCTCACCGTCACCCTGTCAGCCGTCGCCTTCGTGGCCGTGGCGATGATGGATTGGAGCAGCATGTGTCACCCTTCGGAGGAGGCTCAAGCGACCCAAGATCAGCTGCGCATCGTGGGGGAGTCCAAAATGGCAAGCCTCGACCTCGAGCCCGTCACTCCCTTGGCATCCACGACCGCGGTAGACCTGTCTGGAACGGTGGTGTCGGACCCACACAACGGGGATGCCTTGGGTGGTTTGGCCGAGTTGACCTGGCAAACCCTCAGTGATGTCGAATTCAAAGACGTGTACCTCGAAGAACTGGATGCGTACTACTGGATGCCGACCTTTGGAAGTCAAATTGTGGCCGCGGAAGGCAAGGAATTTTTCATCACTGGCTACGTCATTCCCGTGGATGTGGACGAAGATTTTTACGTTCTGAGCCGCTATCCATTTGCGAATTGCTTTTTCTGTGGTGGAGCCGGTCCGGAGTCGGTCATTGACCTTCGATTTCCAGGAAAAAGTCCCAGGCCCTACCAAACGGATGAACGCCTGTCATTTCGTGGTGTGCTGCGCTTGAACGCAGACGATGTCTACCAAATGAATTACATCCTGGACGGGGCTGTCGAGCACACCCCATGATTCAGTCGAGGCTCGTGGCTTTGAGCCACTTGCGATAGGCGTTGAACAGCCGCGATCGGGACACGAATCCAACGTAACGCCCATCCTCAACCACGGGCAAATTCCATGCGCCGCATTGCTCGAATTTGGCCATCACGTCGTCCATTTTGTCCTCCCATTGAACCTCCGCAAGTGGAAGGGTCATCAAATCAACAACGCGCAAGGAGAGGTATTGATCGCGGTCAAACATGACCTGTCGAATGTCTTGAAGATCCACAATGCCCAGCAAGTGGCCCTCCCCGTCCACAACGGGATGGAGGTTTCGCTGACTTTGGGCCACAACCTCCACGAGCTGCCCCAAATTCCAGTGAGCCTGAACAGGGGTGAAGTCCTGTTCAAGTTCCTCTTTCAAATTCATGAGGGTCAAGACGGTGCGGTCCTTGTCATGGGTGAGCAACTCGCCACGCTCTGCCAATTCACGGGTGTAAATGCTATGACGCATCAGCGCGCGAGAGGTGGAGAAGGATATGGCTGAGGTGAGCATGAGGGGGACAAACAACCCGTATCCCCCACTCAATTCAGTGGCCAAGAAAATTGCCGTCAGTGGGGCGTGCAGCACCCCTGCCATCATTCCGCACAGTCCCCCCAACACGGAATTTCCAATGGGCATGGTGGTGGGCCCCACAAAGCCATTCAAGCCCAAGGCAAACGCGAAGCCAAAGACTGCGCCTGAAAACAGTGCGGGCGC
The DNA here is from genome assembly GCA_027622975.1 of Bacteroidota bacterium. GTDB lineage: Bacteria > Bacteroidota > Bacteroidia > Flavobacteriales_D > Sanyastnellaceae > UBA11663. The sequence goes on from JAQBVN010000031.1 coordinate 16,810, forward strand.
AAAAATTCCAGCGACCCCACCTGCACCCACCGTGAATCCCGTGAGCATGGGTTTGAGCAGCCCAGCAAGAAGCAGCAACCCAAGCAAACTCGGCAATGCCATGGAACCCTCGAGCATCCAAACGTCCTCAATCAAAGCATCCGAATAGCCGCGGAACAGGGCATTGATGATCTCATAACCCTCCCCAAAAAGGGGTGGCAAGGCTGCCACAGCAACGCCCACGAGGGCGCCGGCCATGGCCATGCGCGTGCGCGGGTTTTTGAACTGGCCAATCAACTGCTGGCTGGACATGTAGACCTTGGAAAACACGACTGACCCTACCCCGGTGGCCAGTCCCATCAAGACGTAGTACGGAAGCCTGCCCGCATCAAATGCTGCGAGTGTGGGAACCGTCAAGATGTCTTCGCCTTCAAAAAACACAAAGGCCGTCAACAACGAGGCCAAGGATGCCATCAGGATGGGCACGAGGCTTGATGCGGTCAAATCGATCATGATGACTTCAACCGCAAATACAATGGCCGCCACAGGTGCCTTGAACATGGCTGCCAAGGACCCCGCCGCCGCGCAGCCGATCAGCAGAAGCCGTCTCCGAAAATGACGGCGGGTTTGGGATGCCACCTCGGAGCCCATGGCCGCTCCCGCTTGCATGGCAGGTGCCTCCAATCCACCGGACCCCCCGAATCCCACCGAAAGAATGCTTGTGATCACCGGGGAAAACATCCACGTTCGCTTCATCCGTCCGCGACGGGTTGAAATGGCATGCAGCGTCGCCGGAATGCCCGGCCCGGGATGATCTCCCTTCAGCAAGGTTTGGACAACCCAGGCGGTGGCAACCAGGCCAAGCAAGGGTCCAAAAGCGAGAAACCACGACCCTCCGAGCCACGATTGAATGGCAAACATGACCGTACGAAGCCCTGACACCGACTGCTTCATCGCCACGGCCAGAAGCCCGGACACAATGCCGACAAGCACGGCCCAAAGCATCATCCCTTTGTCCGATCTCATCCACTTCCAGGCCGCCTCCAACCTTGCTGTCATCATGGCACCTTCACACTCACCACCAGCACATCATCCACTTGGGCCTCTTGGCCTCGCCACGCATCAAACCGCGTTCTGAAAAAATTCTCTTGGTCGGAAATGGGCATTGACGCGGCTTCCACAAGCAGTTCCCTGAACCTTCGACGCATGAATTTCTTTCCGTGGGGTCCCCCAAATTGATCCACAAATCCATCCGTGGCCAGAAAAATGTTGTCGCCCGCCTCCAATTCCAGGGTGTGAACGGTGTACGATTTGGACCCTGGTTCAAAGGAACAGATGGCGTGCTTGTCGGCCTTTCGCTCGATGACCTCGCCTTGTCGAATGATGTACAGAGGGTTGTTGGCCCCTGAGAATTCCAGGGTCATGTTCTCCCAATTGATTGCAACCATGGCGAGGTCCATTCCATCTTGGACCGCCACATGACCTGCGTGATTCGAACCTTCAACCGCAAGGTTCAAATCGTGCAGCAATCCACTGGGAATGTCTGCCATGGCCCGCACGTCCTTGCGCAGCAGTCCCAACACCTGGGTGTTGAGGTTGTCGAGAATCTTTTGGGGCTCTGAGTACACCTTGCTGACACGGTCGAGGGCGTTGTATCCGACCAAACTCATGAACGCCCCGGGAACACCGTGTCCCGTGCAGTCAATGGCTGCGACCAACCTTCGCCGTCCCACGGTCTTGAACCAGTAGAAATCACCAGAAACGACGTCCCTTGGCTGGTAGAATACAGCTGAATCGTGGATGATTTCTCGGCGTTCAATGTCGGTAGGCAAGATGGCTTGCTGAATTCTCAAGGCGTAGTTGATGCTGTCTTGGAGATCGCCAAGCACCGTTTCAACCCGCGACTTTTCACGGGCGAGCTCCTCGGTGCGCACCTCCACCTTGTTTTCCAATTCGCGCTCATTCTCTGCCAAGGAATTCCTCATCTGCAACAGGGCTTTCCCCAATTCGTCTTCTTCGCTCAAGGGCTCGTAGGGGGTGTCAAACCTGCCGCTTCCAACTTCTTGTGAAAATTGTTGGGTGCGCGCCAAACCATTCGCCAATCGGTTGACGGCCACGGCCATGTCTCCAATCTCATCTGGGGTAACCCGGACTTCTCGGTCAGGTTGAACTCCCCGCCCCATGTACAGCAAGGCCCGCTTCAGCTCCTTGACAGGCTGCACTATGCTTCGCGTGACAATCACCCCGAGCATGATGCCCAGCACGAGAACCACCAACGCAACATTGCCCACGTACAAATTCAGGTCGCTGCCGAGTTGAGCCATCCGATCCATGCGTGCGCTCAACGCTTCGTTTTGGGCCTGACTCAACGCGGCGAGTTTGGACTCCACCAATTCCGTGTACACCTGCAACTCCCCGCCCTCCATCGCCATGAGTTGGGCCTGCATGAAAGCCCTGGGGTCGTCGTAGCTTGCAAAATCTGGAAGCACCCGCATGATTTCACCATACACCACAAACAACCGATCCAACACAGCAATTTCCAGGCTGTCCAACTGCTTCCTCGAGGATGGCGACCACGCGACCTCCATGTCTTTCAAAGCCTGAATTTGGGCCGGGATATCCTCGGCCATCAGGCGACGCAACGCACGCTTTTCCGGGTCGTCCGCCCGACTTTGCTCCTTGAGCCAATGCTTGATGAGCACGCGGGTGTCGGCGATGGTTTGGTCCAACATCTCAATCTGTTGCAGACTTGGGACCAGATGCATTTCCACATGCTCTCCCAAAGCTCGGCTCTTGCTGAGGTTGGTGCTTGTCAGGCCAAACAACACAGCCACGGCCACGAAGAACAAGCCGAAGCCAAGCCCCATTCGCCAGGCGATGGTCCATCGAAAACGCGGGGTGCGGGCTTCTTGATTCATCGACCTCCCTTGTTGTTGAGGGCGCGTTGGAGTTCTTCCTTGTAGCGCTCGTATTCTGGCGTGTGATCCAATCTGTGGTGCACAGTCATCAGTCCCTTCAAGGTCTCAGGGCGTTGTGGCGCCAAGGCATACGCTTGCTGCAAGGGTTCCAAGGACCGCTTGAAATAGGCGAGGCAGACTTCCTGCTTCTCGTTGAGTTCCCAAAGGGTCGTGGTGTGATCAATGGTTTTGATGACGGCCACACCGCGGTTGTAGAGGTTCACAGCGAGGTTGTACCAAGCCGTCATGTCTTGTGGGCTCAGCTCCAAGGCCAAACCATACTGCCTCACCAAGCCTTCAAAATCCGAAGCCCGGCCAGAAGCCTCGAAGTGCAAGCGGTAGGCACGCGCCAAATTCTTGTGCAATTCCGTTTGTTCTTGACGCGGATCCCACATGGGGTCCACCACGGCCATGACCTCCACATAGCGGTCGAACCAAGATTGAATGTTGGCCTCCATGCCTGGTTCAAAGCTCCTGACGGCGAGAACCATCTCGTCGTGATACGTTCCTCCGAGGTAGGCGAGTGCCTTGACGGCCGATTCGGTCCAGGTGGGTGTCGATGCGTCATGGGGCGCCAAATCGAGGGCGGTTTCCAGCGCCTGAATGGCCAGATGGCGATCCACATTGCGGTCGTCCCCGTTGTCCATGGTGGAGGTGACAGGTCGGGCTTTGAAACGTTCCTTGTACAAAAACCCTGACACGTACCAAGCTTTCGCTGCTTCAGGACGTGCAGAAAGGTGAGGCGTGAGGATGGCCAAGGCCTCATCGTATCGACCTGCCTTTCCTTGCACCACGGCCCATTCGACG
>JAQBVN010000038.1 GCA_027622975.1 Bacteroidota bacterium
CATGTTCTGTTCGGCCACGAGCAGATCTTGCTCCGCGGCCATCTGCATGGCACGCAATGTGTTTTCAATTTCACGAACTCGCCCTTCAGCAATCCTCAACTCATCTTCCGTCGCAGAGCCGCTGTTGGCATAGTCGATCAACTCCTGCGCCTCTTCTTGCAATGGCTTGGCTTCTTCTTGGAGCTGCCGATCGCGCTCATCCATTTGGGCCATCAGATTTGCCTGCAAATTCTTCAACAAGTTCAAACCACGTTGCAAGCTATCCCCATGCACGTAGGCCACCACTGGATTGCCTCCTTCGGCTGCGCGCTGCCCCACTGACTTCGTGCCACCCCATTGACCAACAGAAAGAACCCCCAACCACAAAACCAACACGCCCACCACGGGCCAAAACACCTTGGAAGAAATCATCTTGATTTGGATGAAAGAATGTTGTGATGTTGCGTTCTCATGTCCACAAACCGCATCAACACCTCTTCAGCCATGGCTTGACCCCAAGTTTGGATTTCATCCAATCGATGGTCAGACTCCGAAAATTTGAAGGATTGTGCGTACTGATCCACCTCAAATTGCAAACGGTATTGGCCGTTGTAAGAGTGGATGGCAATGCGCATCACGGGATGTGGGATGTGGGCGACTTCACGCACAATGCGAAGATAGCCGCGCACTGATGCCCTACCTTTGAAAGTCGAGGACAATTCCTCGCGTTTTTCAACAATTCAGCCACTCCTTCGTCCTCGGGACATGCAAGTTTCGTTACTCCTTCAACCCCTCAGGCTGTGCTTTGCATGTCTTGTTTTCTTGGCGCCGTCGTTGGGTGCAGCTCAACAAGGGCCGCCAAGCCGAGGAACCCGATCGTCTGACGCACCCAAGCCCACAATTGCCGAAGTCCGAGGGATGGTGGTGGATGCCGAATCTGGGCTACCCATGCCATTCGTTTCCGTGGTGGTTCGAAGTGCCAAAGACAGCTCGACCGTTGCAGGCGCGTTGTCGGGGGATGACGGTCGCTTCCATCTGACCCAGGTGGAAGTGGGTAGGCACCTGTTGAACATCCGGTTTCCGGGCTACAAAACCTTGTGGCTAGGCCCTGCCATGTTGAGCCCGAGGCCTCCCGGTGTCTTGGTGTGGGAGACTGGAACCTTGCAATTGGAAAGCGACATCACAGCCTTGGAAGAAGCTGTGGTGGTTGAACAAGCGACAGTGATGGAAATGCGCGTGGATCGGAAGGTCTTTTATGTTGGGAGTGACCTGACAAGCCGAGGCGGGAACACCAGCGACTTGTTGGAAAACATCCCTTCAGTCGCTGTGGACATCGATGGCAACATCACGTTGCGGGGGAGTGCCGGTGTCCAAATCCTCATTGATGGACGTCCCTCAGGTCTCTCGGGGGGGGCACGAGAGGCCTTTCTGGAATCCTTGCCAGCGAGCGCCGTGGATCGCATTGAACTCATCACGAACCCCTCAGCAAGGTTTGACCCCGATGGAACCGCTGGCATCCTCAACATCGTGCTGAAGAAGAACCGTTTGGAGGGGATCAGTGGACAACTCCAAGCCACCTATGGAACGGGAGAAAACCACGACGCCAACGCCAGCTTGAATTACAGAAACAGCCTGTGGTCAGTATCGAGCAACCTGGGCTGGAACGACCAATGGATGTTCATGGCTGGTGAAACAGACCGTATCCAGCAATGGTCCAGTGACTCCACCTCGGAATCCCATGTTTCACGCCCAGGAGATTCGCATCGTTCATCCTTGACCGGGTCCATTCGCACGGAATGGCGGCCCCAGGAATCATGGACCCTGTTTGCAGGACTCAATGGGAACCGAGGAATCCGTGACAGTTGGGACTCCACCAGGACCGCGGAGATATGGACGGGAGGAGCATTGGATGGCATTGCCACGGAAGCCCTTCGGTACGAATTGGGCAACAATGATTCGCAAGGTGGGGATGTATTCATGGGGTTTGAGAAAACATGGGGGGAACGAGACCACCGATGGACCTTTGACATCCGTCGATCGGTGAACATTCAACAGGGCGAGAACCACTTCCAAGATGCCAGTCTCTCCCAAAACATCCCGGAAGTTCTCACCTTCAACGGCCAACGGGCTGACAACAATCGGTGGCTGTTTCAAACGGATTTGGAACGCCCTTGGGGAGAGAAGGGGAAGGTGGAGTTGGGTGCCAAATCCACATGGAACCAAGACCAAACCGATTTCACCTACACCGAGGCAGACAGCACGGAGTTGGTGGGAGGCATTTTTCAGCCTTGGGGTCTTGACACTGTGAATTATGCCTTCCTCTATGATGAACAAGTCCATGCGGGGTACGTGACAGCAGGCCAAACCTTTGGCCCGGTTGGCATGCAAGCAGGGCTGCGCGCCGAGCAAGTGTTCACTTCTGCCCGCTTGGAAGGTGATGGCTTGTTGGATGCCGAACCCTTCGACAATGACTATTTCAGGCTGTATCCTTCGTTGAATTTGTTCGTGGAAACCGACGACGAACACACGTTTTCTGTCAGTTACAGCAGACGGGTTAACAGGCCTCGAGGCCGACAACTCAATCCCTATGTCGACATGTCTGATCCGAGGAATTACAGGTCAGGCAACCCCTTTCTGTTGCCGGAATTCACCAACAGCTACGAACTCAATCACCAATGGCAACGGGGACGAACCAGCTTGACGACCGCGTTGTTTTTCAAAGACACGCGGGATGTGATCAGCCGATTCACGTCCGTCGATTTCTTGACGGGGGTGCTGTCTTCCAACTTTCAGAATTTGGGAAGACAGCACAACGAAGGCTTGGAAGTTGTCATCATGGCACCCCTCGGCAAACAAGGACGCCTGAATTGGACGGCCAGTGCATTCCGGGTGGTCAACGATGGACGAACCTTGGATTCCCCATTCAGCTCAGCCGGATTCAGTGCTTCTTCGCGTTTGTTCGCCTCGTGGACATTGGGCAAATCATGGAAAATGCAGGCCAACGGATTCTTGCGAGGACCCTCGGTGACAGCTCAAGGCCACTTCCATGGCATGGCAACCCTGAACCTAGCCGCTAGCCGGGATTTGCCCGGAGACAAGTGGCAAATCACCCTCCAAGTCAAGGATGTATTCAACACCCGACGCTGGTCGTACAGC
>JAQBVN010000032.1 GCA_027622975.1 Bacteroidota bacterium
CAGCTTCGGGAGCCTCTTCAGCAGCGGCTTCAGCTTCGGGAGCCTCTTCAGCAGCGGCTTCGGCTTCGGCAGCTTCGGCTTCAGCGGCCAAATCGGAAGCCGCAGCGGCCAGTGCTGCAATGCGATCTTCATTCAATTTTTTCTCGGCAGCTAATGCTGAGGCTGCAGCCTTGGCAGCGTCTCCACTCAATCCGTCGCGCTTGGCTTGGATTTTGGCCTGCTTGTCATTGTGCCAGGCCTCGAAGCGCTTTTGGGCTTCGGCTTCAGTCAATGCCCCCTTTTTCACGCCATTCAAGAGGTGATTGTGAAACACGACGCCTGTGTATTTCAAAATGGCGCGGGCTGTCTCAGTGGGCTCAGCACCAACTTGCAGCCAATGAAGCGCGCGGTCATGCACAACATCAATGGTGGCAGGATTCGTGTTGGGGTTGTAGGTGCCTACTTTTTCAATGAAACGACCGTCGCGCTTGGCGCGGGCATCAGCAGCTACGAGGTGGTAGAAGGGTTTTCCTTTCTTACCGTGACGTTGGAGTCGGAGGCGTACAGCCATGGGATAAAACGTTTTACAAGGGTCCGAAACCCAGTTGTTAGAACCAAAATTGGAGCGCAAAAATACATCGACTGCCGCTTTCGACCAAATGCTTCCTCAAAATTGAGGACAAGGCCAGCCAAAAACACCCAACCACATCAACATGTCATTGACAGTGACAGAACCGTCACCGCTCAGGTCGACGTTGCAATTCAGGTTGCAACCAACTTGAGCCAGGAGGATTTGCAGGTCGCTGACACCGCGAATGCCATCTCCATCGAAATCGCCAAAACACGGCGGACAATCCTCACTTTCAAACAATTCGAGCCATGCAATGTCCTCGCCCCAGACATTGTCTGGAACAGTCAGAATTGTGGTGCCAGGGGTGGTCAAGGTTTGATCTTGCCACATGAATTCCTCGCCCGGACAAAGGCTGCCGATGTCAGGATTCATGGCCAAAACAAACAATCCCCGCTGCACGTCACTGATCAACACGCGACCGGAAGGCAGGGCACTGTGCACACCCCAAGCCCCTGCAAACCCATTGTGGTGGTTGGGTACAAAGGTGTCAAACCAGGCCACTTTGACGGGTTGGTCAGGATTGGAAATGTCAAAGACTTGCAAACCGTCGTGGTAGTATGACACGAACACGAATTGGTCGCGAATCATCAGATTGTGTGGGATGGCATCAGGGGCGGTTTCCGATGACAGCAAAGACACCACTTGCATGTCTGTGATGTCCGAAACGTCCACGACTTTCAAAGGGGATGCGTGGGTTTCATCCGCGAACACATAGAGGTCATCTTCAGGCACCCACCATCCGCTGTGGTTCCCTCCCTGGAATGGATAATCATCGAGCGAACCCAAAAGATGAGGGGTTGGGTTCATGTCCACAACGCGCACTACGCCGCCTCCGTTGACCCACACGGTGTCATTCCATGCAAAGAGATCATGGCATCCGCCGATCCAAGGAGCCAAGTCCACCAATTGGGTGGGTTGGGCAGGATTGGTGACGTCCAAGGCGAGGAGGGGGGTGTTGAGCCCTGTGCGTTTGGCCGAAGCAAGGTAGAGTGTCAAGGTGGCGTCATCCACGAAGACATTGTGGGCGCGCTCGACGAATTCATCGTCGTCATACAGGGTCGTTGGAGGCTCAGGCAAGGTGCTCAAATCCCAAATTTGGAGAGAACTTGCACCTTGATCACACACTGCGTAGAGCAGCGACCCATGAATGTGGTAATCCCTGTGGGTGACAAATGACCCTCCGTCGGCTCCTGGAAGGAAATGCACCTCGTAGGCATTGTTTGGTTCTGTGACATCCACCACATGCGTGCCAAGTGTGGAGCCCACAACAGCATATTCTCGACCCGACACCTCCAATCCCTCCACGTCGCTGTAACTGCCTCCCAAACCATTGGTTGGAAGGGTGCCATCGGACCAGGCAGCGTAGAGCAGTACGTTGTCGGATTGTCGGGTGCAAGTTCCATCGTCATCGGTGGCGAGAGGGTTGAAGTTGAAGGCTTCTTCGAGGGTGCATCCGTAGACTGGACATCCATCGGTCAACGGAATGTTGAGGGTTGCTTCACTGCCATTGGCAGGCACTGACCCCTCAGCGACTGTTTGCCATGCACTGTTGTCCCAGCGTTGGACCATCATCACACCTCCCTGCCACCCGTCACCAAAGGTGTCGATCAATTCTGCGGTAGCGCATTCAGGAGTCAGGCATCCAATCCAAGTGTACACCGTGTTGTTGCTCCATGGCATGTCTCCCCACATCGAAGAACCGTCAAACCAGAACTCCCCATTTTCGCCAAACACCTGAACCTGAATTTCTTCAGCCCAAATTCCTGTACTGAGCGTCCATTGGGTGGCCACTTCATCCAGTGGACAAATCCAACACGACCCATCGTCCCAAGTTGCTTCGGGATTGTAGCCTGCGGAGAAGGGATCCGTGCACCCACAAACTCCCCCAATTCCAAAGGAAGACCAAGCTTCGACGGTCGCCTGTTCCATCGAGAAGACCTCGAGGGCAACTCCATCGGGAGTGAACAGGGTGAGGGTAGCCCCCTGCCAACCATCCCCAAAACTGTCCATCATGTGCAGTTGATAGCAGCCCTGAGTCAAGCAGAGTTCATGGTTCACTGTCGTGTTGTCCTCATAGGGGCCAAACGGACCGGCCACCACCTCGCCTTCCAGGGTGGTGACTTCCCAAGTGACTTCCTCAGCCCAAATCCCTGAAGTCATCACGGCCGAATGAAGGGGTTCTGCGCAGAATTGCGCCCTCACATGGGGAGAAGCAAGAAAAGCGAGAGCAACCGTACTCCATGGGAGCCAGTACGCGGCAAGAAGAGGAGCGTGCCGTGACATCCCTCCAAGGTACGCCTAGAAGAAGTCAGTTGACACCTCGGATTTGGGCGTAAAACTGATGTTGGATGGCCTCATCGTGCTCAAAGGCTCCTCCCAAGAATGAGGTCACGGTGGAACTGCCTTCATCCTGAATGCCTCGGGATGACACACATAAGTGCTTGGCATCGATCATCACCGCAATGTCATCCGTGCCAAGAAGTTCACGCAATGACTCTGCGATTTGACGGGTGAGGCGTTCCTGCACTTGGGGTCGTTTGGCATAGTGATCCACAATGCGGTTCAGTTTGCTAAGCCCAACAACACGCTCGCCAGGTATGTAAGCGACGTGAGCTACACCCACAATCGGGAGGAAATGATGCTCACAGGTGGAGTTGAGGGTGATGTTTCGCTCGACGAGCATGTGGTGATACCCATAACTGTTGCCAAACGTCTTCACGTCTGGGTGATTGGCAGGATTCAATCCCCTGAAAATTTCTTGCACGTACATCTTGGCCACTCGGTTGGGCGTTCCGGCCAAACTGTCGTCGGTCAAGTCCAAGCCGAGGATGGTCATGATGTCCCTGAATTTGGATTCAATGGCTTGGATTTTGGCCTGGTCGCTCAACACAAAAGCGTCCTGACGAAGAGGTGTCTCAACCGACGTTCCAATGTGATCGTCTCCCACCACGTCGTGGTTTGGAGTGGATCGGGGTCGAGGGGGTGCAGAGGGAGAAGTCATGAGGGCAGTCCTTGAAAGTGAAGGCAGTCCGCGTCAATGGGGATGCAATGTGGAAAACAAGACCGGTGAAGAGATGTTCGTTTTTCAACGAATTCGCGAATTTCGAAGGCTCCATGATTCTCATCTACGACACGGAAACCACCGGCTTGCCGAGGGATTGGAACGCCCCGCTATCCGATGGCGACAACTGGCCCCGTTTGGTTCAACTCGCATGGCAACTTCACGACGTGGAGGGCAAAATGATCTCTCGTGGCAATCGGATTGTTCAGCCCGACGGCTTCACCATCCCGTACAACTCCACGAAGATCCACGGCATCAGCACCGAACGCGCCCTGGAGGAAGGTGTGCCATTGTCAGACGTCGTGAGAGAATTCATGTCCGACGCCGCCCAGGCCAAGTACGTCATGGGCCACAACATCGGTTTCGACGTGAATGTGGTTGGCGCGGAGCTGTTGCGCCTAGGCCAGCCCTGCGAACCGCTCACGGACATGGCGGTCATCGATTCCAAGGACGAGGGCACCGACTACTGCGCCATCCCCGGAGGGCGCGGAGGGAAGTTCAAGTGGCCCACCTTGACGGAGCTTCACCTCAAGTTGTTTGGGGAGGGTTTTGGGGATGCGCACGATGCGGCCTACGACGTGGCGGCCACCGCACGGTGCTTCTTCGAAATGGTCCGCTTGCGGGTCATCGAGCGTCCTGAGTTCACGAGCCCTGAGGCGGTCAAGTACGAGGCGCCCAAGCTCGAGGCCGCCAATTTCGAAGCGCCCCAGAAGGCGAAGAAAACGAAGAAGGATGTGGGTGGCGCGAAAGTGGATTCCGCTGTGGAGGCGGCCCTCGAGGACGTGCCGTTCACTCACCTTCACGTGCACTCTCAGTTCAGCGTGTTGCAGGCCGTGAGTTCCGTCGCCGAATTGGTCTCGGCCGCGAAGGAGATGGACATGCCGGCCCTGGCCGTGACGGACCACGGCAACATGATGGCGGCGTTTCAGTTCGTTCGCGCGTGCAACAAGGCGGGCATCAAGCCCATCGTGGGGGCCGAGCTGAACGTGTGCCGGGACATGAACGACAAGAGCGTGAAGGACGACGGCTACCCGACCGTGTTTCTCGCCAAGAACAAGAACGGCTACCACAACCTCGCCAAGCTCGCCTCGAAGGCCTACACCGACGGGTTCTACTACGTTCCGCGCATCGATCGCGAGCTTGTGGCCCAGTACAAGGAAGACCTCGTGGTGCTCACGGGCGGGCTGTTTGGCGAAGTGCCGTCCCTGATTTTGAATGTCGGAGAGGCGCAGGCCGAGGAGGCGTTCGTGTTTTGGAAGGACCTGATGGGCGACGATTTCTACGCGGAGCTCAACCGCCACGGATTGGAGGAGGAAACGGTGGTGAACGGGGTTCTGCAGGGTTTGGCCTCCACGCACGGCGTGAAGGTGGTGGCGAGCAACAACAGCTACTACACGCGCCAAGACCAAAGCGACGCCCACGACATCCTCCTGTGCGTCAAAGACGCGCGCAACGTCAGCCAGCCTAAAAAGTACGTGGGGAAGCGGGGACGGGAGTTTCGGTTTGGGTTTCCCAACGACAGCTTCTACTTGAAGTCGCCTCAGGAGATGAAGGAGCTCTTTGCGGACGTCCCCGAGGCTATTGCCAACGTCGCGACGCTCGTCGACCAATGCGAGGGATATGCGTTGGAGCGTGACGTGCTGTTGCCGGCCTTCGACATCCCGGCGGAGTTCGTGCACGAGGACGATGCGAAGGACGGCGGGAAACGCGGCGAGAACGCATACCTGCGACACCTGACGTACCTCGGCGCGGAAAAACGCTACGGGGACATCACGGACGAGATCCGGGAGCGCATCGACTTTGAACTAGAGACCATCGAACGCACGGGCTATCCCGGGTACTTTCTGATCGTGCAGGACTTCACGACTGCGGCCCGAGAGATGGGTGTGAGTGTGGGCCCCGGCAGAGGGTCGGCCGCGGGCTCGGCCGTGGCCTATTGCGTGGGAATCACCAACGTCGACCCCATCAAATACGATCTGCTGTTCGAGAGGTTCCTGAACCCGGACCGCGTGAGCCTTCCCGACATCGACATTGACTTCGACGACGAAGGACGCAGCAAGGTCATCGACTACGTGATCAACAAGTACGGCGCCAACCAAGTCGCCCAAATCATCACCTACGGCACCATGGCCGCCAAGTCGTCCATCCGCGACACGGCGCGCGTCATGGAGTTGCCGCTGGGAGATGCCGACCGCCTCGCCAAGCTCGTCCCGGACATCTCGCTGAAGAAGATGTTCAGCCTTGACGACAAGGCGCTGAAGGAAAAGGTGAGGAGCGAGGGCTTCGCGATGGTGGAGCAGCTCAAGGCGATCAGCCAGCAACCCACGCTCGAAGGCCAAACACTGCAAACGGCCCGCGTCCTCGAAGGCAGTGTTCGCAACACGGGGATCCACGCCTGCGGCGTGATCATCACCCCCGACGACATCACCAACTTCGTGCCGGTCGCCACCGCCAAGGACAGCGACATGGCGTGCACGCAGTTTGACAACGCGGTGGCGGAGGAGGCCGGCCTGCTCAAGATGGATTTCTTGGGCCTGAAGACCTTGACCGTCATCAAGGACGCGGTGAAGAACGTGAAGCTCCGTCACGGCAAAGACCTCGACCCGGACAGCTTCCCGCTCGACGACCCCAAGACGTACGAGCTGTTCCAGCGCGGCGACACGGTCGGCATCTTTCAGTACGAATCGGCCGGCATGCAAAAGCACCTCAAGGCACTGCAGCCCACCGTCTTCGAAGACCTGATCGCCATGAACGCCTTGTACCGCCCGGGTCCGATGGAATACATCCCGGACTTTGTGGCCCGAAAGCACGGGAGGCAGGCGATCACCTACGATTTGGACGCTTGCCAAGAGTACCTCGAAGAGACCTACGGCATCACGGTCTACCAGGAGCAGGTGATGCTTTTGTCCCAAAAACTCGCCGGCTTCACCAAGGGCGAAGCCGACAGCCTGCGAAAGGCGATGGGAAAAAAGAAGAAGGACATCATCGACAAGATGAAGCCCGACTTCATGGCGCGCGGGGTCGAGAAGGGGCACGACGCGGGGAAGCTGGAGAAGATTTGGACCGACTGGGAGGCCTTTGCGTCCTACGCCTTCAACAAGTCGCACTCAACCTGCTACGCGTGGGTGGCCTACCAAACGGCTTACCTCAAAGCCAACTACCCCGCGGAGTTCATGGCGGCGCAGTTGTCCAACAACATGAACGACATCAAGGAAGTCACCAACCTGATGGAGGAGGCGCGTCGCCAAGGTGTGCCGGTGCTGGGGCCGGACGTGAACGAGTCGGCATTCAAGTTCACCGTGAACAAGGAGGGCGCGATTCGGTTTGGGCTCGGGGCGATGCGCGGCGTGGGAGAGGGGGCGGTGATTGCTGTGGTCGAGGGCCGAGCGGACGCGCCGTTCGCGTCGCTGTTCGATTTCGCGCGGCGCGTGAACCTGAAGGACTGCAACAAGCGGGTCTTCGAAGCCCTGGCGCTCGGGGGCGGGTTTGACAGCTTTGGGCTGCACCGCGCGCAGTTCTTTGCGCTCGACCACAAGGAGCGCCCGCTCCTTGAATTGGCGGTGCGGTACGGCGCGGCGACGCAGGAGTCGGAAAACTCGGCGCAGGTCTCGCTTTTTGGAGGCGACGAGGGTGTCATGGACATTCCCGAGCCTCCGGTGCCCGAGTGCGCGCCTTGGGCCGATATGGACCTTCTGAACAAAGAACGAGAGATCGTCGGGGTCTACATCTCCGGCCACCCGCTCGACCGCTTCCGACTCGAGCTCGACCACCTCTGCGCCAAGGACGGCCTGACGCGCCTCGACAACCTGGAACAGGAGAGGGGGAAGACGCTGACGTTTGGTGGGCTGATTACTTCGTGCGAGCACCGCATCAGCAAGTCTGGACGGCCTTGGGGGTTCTTCGCTCTCGAGGATTACAATGGCACCCACGAGTTCCGTTGCTTTGGCGAGGACTACGTGAAATTCAAGGAATTCATGGTGGAAGGGTGGATGGTCCTGGTCACGACGCGAGTTCAGGAGCAGGGGTTTGGGCGTGACGGCATGGAGGCCAAACTCCAATCCGTCGAGCTCCTCTCCGAAGCACGCGAGAAGCGCATCGGACGCCTTCGTGTCCAAGTGCAGCTCAGTGCTCTTAATGACGGCTGGATCGACACGTTGACCACAAGTGTGGCAAATCATCCGGGCCCAGTGGGAGTGACCCTCGAGATCTATGATGAGGAGGCCAAGCTTGAGATGCCGAGTCGTACGGCCAAGGTTCAGCTCGACGAAGCGTTTGTCTCTACCCTTGAAGGGCTCTGTGTTCCTGGCAAGGCTCAATACCGCCTGGATCTGAAACGCTGAAGGAGAGTGCATGTCCCTTTCGTTGTCCACGAATGAGCTGCCAAAAAGGTGGAAAACTGACCCGATGAGGTCCTTGAATCACGTTGCGTGAGCGACAACGTGAGGTAACTTTGACATTCATCTCAATTCGAATTAGAATCTTTTAGTCATGGCAGTAGAACTGACCGACGCGAACTTCGAGGAGCTCGCAATCAACAGCGACAAGCCGGTTGTCGTGGACTTTTGGGCAGAGTGGTGTGGACCTTGCCGCATGGTGGGTCCCGTGGTGGAAGAACTGGCCAACGACTACGAAGGCAAGGCCCTTGTGGGCAAGGTCAACGTCGACCACAACAGCGACGTGAGCCAGCGGTTTGGCATTCGCAACATCCCCACGATTCTTTTCCTCAAGAATGGTGAAGTGGTGGACAAGAGTGTGGGTGCTGTCCCCAAGAATGTTCTTCAAGAAAAGCTCGACGCGCTTCTGTGAGCGCATTGTGTGACCCACGTAATCATTGAAACGTCCCTGCCTATCTTGGTGGGGACGTTTTGTTTGGCTCCACTTCATTCCATCCCATGCCCATCAACCCCACACCGGAACTACAGCAGCGCCTCGGGCGGCTTGAATTCCTTGCCCATCAAGCGGTGGAGGGGTTCATCACGGGCATGCACCAAAGCCCGTTCCACGGTTTCAGCGTGGAATTCGCCGAACACCGCCTTCACAACCCGGGAGAGTCCACCCGTCACCTCGATTGGAAACTCTATGCTCGCACGGACAAGATGTTCGTGAAGCGCTACGAGGAGGAGACCAACCTTCGATGCCAGCTCGTTCTCGACGCCTCGCGATCGATGGCGTACCCCGACGGCATTACCCTCGACGAAGACCGCATGAGCAAGCTCAAGTTTGCGATCCTCGCCTCGGCGGCTCTCATCGAGCTCTTCCGCCGGCAGCGCGACGCTGTGGGCCTCAGCCTCTTCGCGGAATCGCTCGACCTCCAAACCCCGGCGCGCTCTTCCCGCGCTCACCATCGGATGCTCTACGACAAACTCGAGGGAATGTTGACAGAACCGGCCGAGCCCCGTCCCACGAGCGCCATCGACGCCCTCCACCAAATCGCCGAGGCCACCCCCCGTCGTTCCCTCATCCTCGTCTTCAGCGACCTTCTCGACCGCTCCGAAGATCCCGAGGCCCTCATCAGCGCGTTGCAGCATTTGCGCCACAACAAGCACGAGGTGGTCGTCTTCCACCTGCTTGACGCAAGCACGGAGGTGGACTTCGCTTTCCCGGATCGCCCAACGCGCTTCGTCGACCTCGAAACGGGAGAGGAGCTGAAGCTTCACCCCACTGAGGTGCGCGCGGCCTATGTCGAGCGCATGGCCAAACTTCAGAAAACGCTCCGCGACCGTTGCGGTGCCCACGGCATCGATTGGGTCGATGTTGATGTCGCTCAAGGAGTTCTGCCCGTGCTCACGAGTTACCTCATCAAGAGGGCGAAACTTTTTTAATCCAAACACGTATTTCCCCTTGCGCGGATAACGCAGATGGCATTATCTTCGCGCTCCATCCAATCGAGGATGGTTCGGAAGGGCTTCGACCCGGAAGAGAAGGTCTGGTAGTTCAGTTGGTTAGAATACCTGCCTGTCACGCAGGGGGTCGCGAGTTCGAGTCTCGTCCAGACCGCAAAAGCCTTAGCAAACGCTGGGGCTTTTTCGTGCCCAAAAGGTGCCAAGCTCCTCGTGAAGAATCCACTCCAGGCAAGCACGCAATTCTGAGGTGGATGGCCTATTGTTGCGGTCTCTAAATCACCCTTCCGATGAATCCTGCATCGCAGCGCTTTGAGCGCGTTGTTCAGCAGATTTTGGAGCAAGACCGAGCCGTGATTGACGGCTTTTTCCCAGACCAAATCCTCGTTCCCCTTCGGGACCGAATTGCCCAACTTCAAGCGGAGGACGCCCTGCGTCCCGCGGCCGTTGGTGCTGCGGGTCAGAAGGAAGTGCACACGGAAATTCGTTCCGACTTCATTCGCTGGTGGTCGGACACACCCGAGTTCCCTGCCGAACGCGCCTTTCTCCAAGAGGTCGAGGCGTTGGCTTCCTACCTGAATCAGACCTGTTTCACCGGAATCCAAAGGTGGGAATTCATGTATGCGGTGTACCCGCCCGGCGCGCATTACGAGAGGCACGTGGACGATTTCAAGAACAAGAACGCCCGCAAGTTTTCGGTTGTCACCTACTTGAATGAGGCGTGGCAACCAGGCCAGGGTGGGGAGCTTGTGCTATACGACGTGGCCGGACAACCGCGCGAGACGGTGGAACCGTTGTTTGGGCGCACAGTGATTTTTTCGAGCCCTCAAGTCGAGCACGAAGTACTTCCCGCAGTGGCCGATCGGTGGTCAGTAACGGGGTGGTTGAGGTAATCCCTACGGCGCGCGGCTCCTCGCGCGCCAACTGTTTGGTGTTCAGTCCCAAGGAAACGCATCCTTCGGAGTACCTTCGCTCATTCAAGGACGTTTGTGAACCCTGCAGCTGCAGTTTTGTTCAAGCGTGAAACCTACCCACATGGCCAACCTCAACTGGAACACTGTCAAGGAATACGACGAGATCACCTTCAAGGAACTCAACGGCGTGGCTCGAATCGCTTTCAACCGTCCGGAGGTGCGCAACGCGTTCACGCCCAAGACGGTGGACGAGCTCTGGGAAGCGCTCATTCATTGCCACGAGAGCCAAGACATCGGGGTGGTGTTGATCACGGGTGAAGGACCGTCTTCCAAGGACGGCGGCTGGGCCTTTTGCAGTGGAGGAGACCAAAACGTCCGCTCCAACACTGGCTACAAAGGGGAGAACGGCATCAACCGCTTCAACATCCTTGACGTCCAGCGCCAAATTCGGTTCATGAACAAGGTGGTCATCGCCGTCGTTCCCGGATGGGCGGTCGGTGGTGGCCACAGCTTGCACGTGGTCTGCGACATGACGATTGCGAGCAAGGAGCACGCCGTGTTCAAGCAAACCGACGCGGACGTGGCGAGCTTCGACGGGGGCTTCGGTTCCGCGTACCTCGCCCGCCAAGTGGGCCAAAAGCGCGCCCGCGAAATCTTCTTCCTCGGCGCTTCGTATTCAGCCCAAGAAGCCTACGAAATGGGCATGGTGAACGCGGTTGTGCCGCACGCTGAACTTGAGCAAGTGGCCTACAACTGGGCGCAAGAAATCTTGACGAAAAGTCCGACGGCCATCAAGATGTTGAAGTTTGGGTTCAACCTCATCGACGACGGCCTTGTCGGCCAGCAAGTCTACGCGGGGGAGGCCACGAGACTCGCCTACGGGACAGAAGAAGCCAGGGAGGGGCGCGACGCGTTCTTGGAGAAACGCCCGCGCGACTTCTCGAGGTTTCCCAAGTTCCCGTGACGAGAATGTAGAGGTCTGGGCCTTCAAAAGTGTCAATCCAAGCTCGATAACACCCAGTGTCGATGCATGGTTTTTTCGCTTGTATTTTCGACGAATTCCAATATTTCATCAACGAAGGTTTGTTTTTTGTATTTTTCGTTCTTGGACGAATAACCTCATGAACTGCGAGATGATTTGGCTTCGGTTTGGTTTGATGGGAATGGTCTCGCTGATTTTGAGCTCGACATCATCATTTTGTCAACTGCCGGTGCCATTCATGTCGAGAACGGATTCATTTCACGTCGAAACGAGCAACCTTGAAGGATTTTGGGGTCCTGGAATGAGTGCTGTTGATGTCAATGAAGATGGATGGGATGATTTGACATTTGGTCAATTTCATGGTGGCATCCAGCTATGGTTGAACAACCAATCGGGATTCGACGAATACCCTTTAGACCTCGGAATTCAGGGGCAATGCGAGGTGAAAGGAGTTGTATGGGGGGATGTAGACAATGATGGAGACCAGGATCTTTTTCTTGGTTGCCGTGGTGATGTCAATCGGTTTTTCCTCAATGAAGGAGACTTGACGCTGACTGATGTTACCTCCACATGCGGGCTTAATAATTTGGAAACAAGCACCTGGGGAGGCTCATGGGTGGATTTCAATCGAGATGGGTATTTGGATTTGCTTGTGGCCAATTACACCAGCCCATACGGATACACCAACGAATTGTATCTGGGACAAGGTGATGGGACCTTTCTGCCCCAAAACATTGCCGACTGGGGCATGCTTGCAGTAGCTAGGGCTAGCTTTCAGCATCATTGGCTTGATTTTACAGGGGATGACACGCTTGACCTGTACGTCATCAACGACCGTTTTAACAAGAATGAGACGTACCAAGGAATGGGTGATAGCTTGGTTTGGTTGCCTGACTCGATTGGATTGAACCAAGGGGGAGACCTCATGGGAGAGGCGTGGTTAGACATGGACCTCGATGGTGAACTTGAGCTGTATCTTTCCAATTCTCAACCCCATGGCAACAAGTTGATGAGCCGCGATCCCACGGGGGCCTTTCAGAACCTTGCTGGGGAGTTGAACGTGGAATTGTTTCGTCAGTCTTGGTGCTGTTCCTCCGGGGATTGGGATTGTGATGGTTGGGAGGATTTGTATGTGTCCACGAGCAATTGGACGTATTACTGGGTGGGGGTGTTTCAAGTGATTCCCGTCAACAACACAGCATATCGCAATGTCAATGGCAGTTGGGTTTCTTGGGAGGATCAAATTCCAGAAGTGGATGTGCAATCATTCACGCATGCCAAACTGGATTGGAATCAAGATGGGTACATCGACTTGGCGGTCTTGACGTGTGACACACTGGCAAGCATGCTGGAAGGCGTCGCCAATGATAACCATTGGTTGGATTTGACTCCCACGGGCACCCTGTCCAATGTGGATGGCATTGGCTGGATCGTTCATTGCTTCACCACGAATGAAGATGGAATCGCGGTTCGTCGCACCCGACAATTGGCTGCCGGAGAAAGTTTCATGACGCAGCATGCGAGGCGCCTGCACTTCGGCCTTGGAGCGTCGGAAGTGGTGGATTCGTTGCATGCGGTTTGGCCTTCAGGAATGGAGGAGTGGTTGTACGACGTGCCTGTTGACCAACATCTCCAGTGGGTGGAAGGGGCGACCTTGCTTGACAATCCTGGTTGCACCTACATTGAGGCGTGCAACTACGATGTTTGGGCTACACAGGATGATGGGTCATGTGACTTGTCATGCATGGTCGAGTGTCCAGACCTTTCCTCAGCGTGCGGAGTTGGGACGCATTGGGATTCCATTGTAGGCCAGTGTCTTCCAGATGACGTGTGCCTGTTTGACGGCGATGGCGATGGTCAAATCACAATCATGGACATGTTGAACATCTTGTCCATGTACGGGGATTCATGCCCTTGATGATTGACTGCTGCAAAACCAGCTGCGATTGAACAATTCACTGTGATTGAACGACGCACTGCGACAAAGCTTGTCCGGATTGATGCGCCGGGCGGTTGATTTGTGTCAACTTTGCGGCATGCGATATGTGAAGTATGCTCTTTTGTTGGGAGTTTCCATGCTGGCAGCCTTGGATGCGCCAGCCCTCCTCGATTGCCAAGGGAAGGATGTTTTGGGCTGTTCCCAGGGGTGCCACGATGAAGTGACAACTTGCGACCAAGACTCTGTCAAGCGCCATTCCTATGCGCTCGAGGTTTTGGCCTTTCCAGCCTTTCAGGACAACCAAACCAGGTATGAATTGCATCTGCGAATTCCTCCGGGGGATCGGGTCAGCGCAGTGTACGGCACGGATAAGTTTCCCTTGTGGATTTCGGCTCCCGCTGGTGTATTCAACAGTCCCTACAATGGCAGTTGGTCGGCTTCTGGCATGAATCCTAAATTCTATGACATCATGCCCGAAATGCAGGATGACAGTTACGCAACCATCGGGCTTCAAACGGCCTGCAGATCCAGTGGTATCGATGCGGCTGAAGATCCCATGATGGTCCAAGATCCTGGCGTTCCCTGGGATGGGTTCTTCACACAAGATGGTGCAACTGAACTCCGCATGGACACGTGGACGGGTGGTTCATGGTTTGTCATGAAAACAGCGGCCAACGGACTCTCTGTGGATGGTTCTGTGCTGTTGGCGCAAATCACCACCGCAGGCTCATTGGATGGTGCCCTCAATGTTCAAGTTTTTCCGTCCACAGACTCCATCCCTGATGTTAAAATCCGAGCGGAATTTCATGGTGCTGGTTGGTTTCCCGCGCCTGTTCTGATCGGAGAGTGAGGAGGTCCCGAGGTCAACAAGGATTTCCGAAAGCGCTCAATACCATCAAGATGTCATTGACAGTGACTGCATCATCCCCATTGATGTCAGATGCAGCGTTGCAGTTGGCTTCACATCCGTAATCGGACAATACCCCAAGGACGTCTGACACGTCCACGATGCCATTGCCGTTGACATCTTCTGGGCACACTGGACCACAAGGCGGTGGGCCAAAAATGGCGTTGCCCAAGAAGTAATTGCAATCCGGCGAGGCTTCGAATGCAGCGGTCAAGTTCACCCAATTGCCATTGGCTGGGAGTGTCAATGTGCCTGTGACCTGGTTTCCCGAAATCTCGAATGCTTGGTCATTGACGGTGAGGCTTCCGGCTTCAGGAGCCCCTTGAAACGTCACAGAGAATTCCAACTCAAAAGTGTTCGTTTGTGGGTCACAGGGAGATGCAGTAATCACGGTAACATCCGTGATATCGCAAGGAATCTCGAATCCTTGCCATTGATCCGACCCAAACCCACCACTCCCGATGTACGTGTAGGGTGGAAGGGCGTCCACAAAATCGCTCGGCCCGCCTGGCCAAAATCCTTGCAAGGCGCTGACACTCGCATTGGCATTGTAAGGGTCACCCCATTGGATGTAGTCAAACAAGAACCCAGGGGGGGAATAGAGTTGCAAGTCATCGCCATTGGGGTCAGGATTCCACCCAGGCCATCCAATCTGGATCGATTCTCCAGGCGCAACGACTGGGTTTTGGCCTTGGGAGAGCAACTCATCCACATCAATCGCGGTGCCAGCCGTCCAAATCCTCCATCCCTCAATGGACCCTGAACAGCTCGAAATGTTCTTGAACCGAATGGTGTTCGCGTCTGGATTCACCACATCCAAACGAAATTGAGTACAGCAAGGCTCAGGTCTGGTGAAGCCGTTAGCGATTGTGAATTGACACGAGGGCTCCTGGGTGAAAAAAAGATTCAATGCCACATTCTCTCCGTCCGCGGGCTGATTCACCAAATTGACAATTTGAGGGCTTCCATTGATGGTGTGGAGCGTTCCATTCACGTTCAGCAAACCAGCAGAGGGGGCATACTCGTAGGTTACCAAGATTTGCTGCGTGTACGTGTTGGTTGCCGGGTTGCACGGCATGGCCTGATAGGGCGTTGCACTTGTGAAGGAACAGGAGGGAGGGACCCATCCGTTGCATCCAGTGTAGCAAGGGGAATTGGAGATGCCGGGAATCAATGCGTTGTTCTCAACGGTAGGGTGAAATTGGAGAATTACCGACCCCCCACTGGCCACATGGCAGTAGCTCATGATCGTTCCAACTTGACCTTGAACATTGCCTCCACAACCTCCCTCGGGTGAGTAACAGTAGTCGATCGGTCCCCCGGGCCATCCACACCAATGGGTGTGATTGGAACCAAAATTGTGTCCTAGTTCGTGTGCAACCACGTTGAGATTCCAGGAATAGTTGTTGATGTTGGTACTCGTCGAACCACTCAAGTTGGCACTGAACCCATAGGCGAAGGAGCCACAATTTGTGCCCAAATAGGCGATTCCTCCTGTGCCGGTGTTGGTTCTCTTGGATAACAGGTGCGTGATGTCTCGTTGGATGGCATCTAACGATGGCGTTCCTTCCCAAGTGTTCCTGAAATTGTCCAACATGGAGCCTGCATTGTTGTTGAATGCAGCCATGGGGTCAGGTGATTGCCAAAGGTGCACATAGCTTGCCTGAAGAAGTGCCAAACCATTGAGCTCCTGCGTGTAAATCGCTTGAACCCCGGCAAGGACAGCGAGCGCCCAATCTGTGGCAGCGCCCATGTTTCCATAGGTGTTGTAGGTGTAGTGATCCACATCGAGCGCAACTTCAACACATCCACCACCACCAGAACGCACACCACCCAATGCTTCGCCTTGAGCGGTTCGTTCAATGGCTTCACTCCAATCCTCTGCGGCGCATTCAAATACGGGACGGTCGGTTCGATTGTTCGCATCCAACAGGGCATAGATGTCGCCGTTGATTCGGGTCAATTCCCATTGGGTTTGGCCGTCGTGAAAAGATGCCATCACATGGTCCTGCATCCAAACCATCGTCCCCACATTGTGGCCCTCAATGGCTATGTGGAATGTCTGGAGCGTCGGTGTGTACCAAGTCTCTCTCATCGTTCCATCCTGGGTCATGCCCACTTGAATTTTCTCGGGGTGAACTTGGAACCGACTTAATGCCAAGTTCCAGCCTTCACGTTCACCTCTTTTGGCCACAGGTGCAGGCAACAACATGTTCGTGGCTTGAACGTTGAGTTCTCGAAATGCCTTGAATTGGTCAATATCCAAACGCAACAACACGCCGCGCTCGCTGTCTTGGAGCAATCCGAGCCACGCTTCGGGAATGTCCGCATTCAAATCATGCTCAACAAACATTGGACCACCATGCTGCACATGATCAAGCTCCATGGTGTCTCGATCATTCATGCCCATGTGATGGTCATGGTTTTCCGTTTGGGCCGTTGCCAATTCGACTTGCATCCCACAAATGAACCATGCAGTGATCCGCCAAACTGACATGGAAAAGGACGAAGTTGAGGCATGCATTGTCACCATGGTTAGGGTTAAGGTCGTGAATACGTAGGCTGTTCACTAGACAAACGAACCGAACGTTCATGGGTTGCTTCGGAGATGATTCCAGGGGCATGGATTGTGCTCAAGTCGGTCCCAATGGCTTCATAGGCGAGATGTCGCGAAGAAAGGTCAGCAACTTTGGCCAAAGGCGGAGAGAATCAGCAACACGTCCGAGACCGTCACGCTTCCATTGTCATCTGCATCATAGGAGCACCCCGAAGTGCAACCGAATTCCGAGAGCACAGCAAGAATGTCCGCAACCGAGATGATGTTGTCCCCGTTGACGTCCTCAGGACAAACAACTTCAGCTTCGTCTGGGTCAATGACACCATTGCAGTTGTTGTCATTGCCAATGCCCGTTCCCGGGGCACCGGGATACATGGTGCTGTTCGCATCATTGCAGTCACCGTCGATGGTGACCAAACCGGCAGGTGTGATGGTGCCACAGAAATAGGTGGCGAACCATTGTCCGTAACCATCCCCATCACTGTCAAAATAAGCAGCTGTTCCGAGGTTGCATGATCCGTCGTCCAACGTCGCATCTGGGTCAAAATTGCACGCCTCTGCATCCATGCATCCAGAGAATTGTGGAGGTCCAGAACAAACACCATTCAGGGTCATCGACATGTCGTAATTCGTGCCAGAACTTCCAGTCCATCCATTGATCAAAGTCATGGTCCACTCACCATCGCCTGTCAACCCAAAGGAGGTTAAGTCCACGCTGTGAGTGTATGTGCCAGAGGTGGACACATTCCATGCGGAAGGCCATCCAATGGATCCAAGAGAGCATCCTGATCCCACGTCGTACCCTCCGACCCCCAAGCAGGCTCCATTCGGGGCACCAATTTCGAGAAGAAGATCTCCCGCCCACGAATCGTCGTTGTTGTTGTTGGTCCACACCAACGTAAAATCCACCGAGGTCAACGTTCCAATACCGGTCACATTCACGACCGACGACGCGTTGGCACCCAAAGTGACGTTGTCGGCAAGAGTCGTGGCACAATCGCATGGATATCCTGGAGGCGGATCAATGCATGATCCGTCGTCGTAGATCGCATCCACGAAGTAATTGCATGCTTGCTCGTCAGTGCATCCTGTGCAGCTCGCGCCACCTCCGGCACAAACACCGCAAACATCAATTTCACCGCATGATCCATCGTCCTGAACTGCGTCGGGGTCGAAGTTGCAGGCAGTCGGGTCAGTGCACCCATACGAACCGCAACTCGTTTCAATCGCAGCACAACTCCCATGACAATACCCATTGCCATTGATGGTAGGGAAGAGGGCTGCTTGTTTGACCACAGGATGGAATTGAAGCACCACAGAACCACCGGCAATTGCGTGACAATAACTCATGATCGTGCCTACTTCAGGTGCCACATTGTTGGAACACCCACCTTCAGCCGTGGCACAGTCATGGATGGGGCCACCGGCTGAACCATTGGGGTGGTCAGGACCGCCCGGCCACCCACACCAGTGGGTGTGATTGGCGCCAAAATTGTGGCCTAGTTCATGTGACACGACATTGAGATTCCAAGAATAGTTGGGAAGAGGGTCATAGTTGCTGGTGTTGTCCATGTATCCGCTGAAACCGAATCCATAATTGGAACTGCACACCACGTCTAAGTATGCAATTCCTCCGGTTCCAGTGTTGGTTCGTTTGGTCATCAAATGGACCAAATCCCAATTCGCACTGGCCAACACCGGATTGGCAGCACTCCATTCAGTTCGGAACTGATCGAGCATGGTGCCAGCATCTTCTACGGTGTTCGCCCATGGCTCAGGCACCTCCCATACGTTCACGTAAGAGGCCTGAAGAGTGATGAGGTCATTGAGTTCATTCCGGTAGATTTGGTCGACGCCGGCCAAAACGCCTAAAGACCAATCAATGGCGGCGTAGCAATCCACGAAGGTGTTGTACGTGTAGTTGTCGATGTCAATCCCCATTTCGACGCATTGTGGGACCAAACTCCGGGCCGACGGGATGGCAGGTTCTTCCCGAATGCGATGGACTTCTTCATCCACGGCACAGGAAAAGGGGGTGGGCTGCTCACATTGTGCAACGTCTAGCAGCACATAGGCTTGGGCATGGCGACCCATGTGATGCGGTGCTGTGGCAGCACTTTTGTCCTCAATTTTCTCGCAGTCAATTGGACGAATTTCCCATTGTTTGCCGCCGACCAAAAAGGTTCCCTCCGCGTGCCCATTGAACAAGGCCAACACCCCTTGGCCTGGCATGGTTTGGCCTCTTGAATCAGTGACCAAAGACAACTCATAAGTGGCAATTCTAGGTGTGTAATGCTCGTCGATGGTACCTTCTCGTGTACTGCGAGAAATTGAAAATCCGTCTGCCACATTGCAGAAGTGGTTCCACTCCAAGTGAACCACGCCCAAATCCTTCAAGTCGACCTCCCACACCACATGCTCAGGCCTCGATGCAATGATCGACTCACAACGTCCCTCATCCATCCACAAAATGCATTGTTCGCCATTCGGTTTGCCCTGTGTCAATACGTTCTTCCAAGGTTCGTCAGATGCCAAAATGCCCATGGACAGGCCCATGACAAGCAGTGAAAGTCCCAATTTGATGGTCGCGAAACTTCGATTCATGTCGTTTTCATTTGGTGGAATGTACGTCGAGCATTGCCTAAACGTGGGCAAATGTCAAAAAAAAAACTTCTCTGTCTCGCTTTACGCTACAGGCGATGCCTAAATCATGGGGATTGTAGTTCGAATTGAAATGTTGGAGAGCCTTTTGGATGCTTGTCCACGGAGGCGTTGGAATGTCCAGGTGCACGAGGAGGTTTTCAAATAATCAAGATCCTCATATTTTTCTGTCCGGATTATACGGTAATCGGCCTATCTTTTAGGCCTGTTAATCGACAAAACCTCACCATGAGCAATTTGCTAACAACCATTCGTTTGACCCTGTGCGTTCTTTTGGCGCTCGTTGTGGTCCCCATTGTTTCGGGCCAATATCCACTGGTCGTCGAGTCCTCTCCAGCGGTAGGAACCGGAGGAACGGTGTACCGATTCTACGTACAAATGCAAGATCCTACGGATCGCATGAGTGCGGTGTACGGCAACGACG
>JAQBVN010000011.1 GCA_027622975.1 Bacteroidota bacterium
CCCCACTGGCCACGGGTGTCGTAAGAGACTGAGCCGTCGAGAGGGTCCGCAGCGAAGGTGAAGATGATGGGGCAAGACTCAGCTCCATCTGCAATCAATTGACCGCCCTTGGCCACGATGAAGGCTGACGCATCTGCACCGGCACCGGCTGCGCCCTTGATGACTGTGCCTGGTTCGATGGTGAGGGTTTGACCTGCATTCACGAAGACATAGCCGTCGAGAATGTAGGTGTTGTTGCAGGACCATGTTGTTGAACCTGTGCCGGAACCGGCGTCAGCAATGATGACCTCAGTGCGCTGTGTCAATGGTGGACAGTCACATTGGGCCCACATGGCCACAGCCGAGAAAGCTATGGTCAAAGAGAGAAACAATCGTTTCATGGTTGGGGAATTATTAAAATTTGACATTTCGTCGTCAAAATTCCCCTTTTGGTCGTCTTGGCTTGGTTCACGAAACCTTACGTTTCGTTGAAAGTGTTGGGGCCAAAATGTTACCAAAGCATGCCCGTAGCTAACGCCAACTTCGCTGAATCGTTCCCGCTGCTTCAAGCCAACGTCACGAGGATGTTATCGAATTTAAAGTATGGTTAGAAATAAAATACCCATAGATGCTTTATACCAAGCAGATAGACTTTGAACATTGTGTGTAAAAGCCCGGTGAATCAGGGCGCAGCTGGCAACACTCCAAATCACAATTTCCCAAGGTTTTGGTTGGACCATTGTCATCCAAGAACTGGCTGCGACGATCACAACCAGGCTGGCAATGAGCAGGCCCCATTTGTTTTGGGATTGGGAGAAACGAGCCGCCATTGTTTGATGACCAGCCACGCGGTCACCCACCAAGTCTTGGACGTCTTTGACCCATTCTCGGACAAAATTCATGGCAACAATAAGGCCCGTAAATCCCCAAAATCGCAACTGAGAAAAGGGTTGCCCTGATGCAGACCACAAGGCGGGCAGGGCTGCCCAAACAATCATGGCGAACACGCACAGAGAAATGGAAAGGTTTCCCCATGCGTTTTTCCCCTTGAGCCAGGGTGAATAGAAGTACAGGATGAGGGAGACCGTCATCGACAGTATGAGTGGCAGATGCGAAGTCATCTTCATTCCCAGCCAAGCACTCCATCCCAAACCTAGGAGCGTCAGGAACCAATGACTGACCATCACCACCCGACGTTTGACAGTGCGGCCTACATGAGCTTTATGCGGCTTGTTGATGCGGTCTTCACGAATGTCGAAGTAGTCATTGATCAAATTGCCGGCAGCGCCAATCAGCATGGGCACCGCAAGCCATCCCGCTCCCCGCAAGGTTGCGAGGTCTTCCATAGGCAAATCGAGCCACCTCCGAATGGCAAAAACGACGCCCCCCATGGCCAACACATTCCAGGGCCTGGTAAGTCGAAACCAATGAAGGAAAGCTGTGAGTGACATGGAGAGGGGGAGAAGAAAGGTTCTCAACCAAAAGTAGCGTCAATCAACGAGGCACCTGCATGGTTTGTGAGGGCATAATTGAAGCCTTCGTGGATGGCGTGACCACCGGTCTCCGCTGATGTTGACAATGCCAGGTATCCCACTTGCAAGTCTTGGGTGGGCATGCGGCACATGATGCGATGAACAGCCTCTTCACAAGCCTGTTGAGGGCTTTGGCCTTGACGCATCAATTCCACAACCAAAAAGGATCCCACCGTTTTCATCACAGCTTCACCCAATCCCGTGGCGGTGGCACCGCCTATGTCAGGATCGACAAAAAGTCCAGCACCAATGATGGGACTGTCTCCAACCCGTCCGTGCATCTTGTAGGCGAGACCGCTTGTGGTGCATCCGCCGGCGATTCGACCTTCATCGTCCAACGCCAATAAACCAATGGTGTCATGGTTTTCAATGTTGATCACTGGCGCGTAGTTGGAGGTTTGGCGCCATGTTTCCCATGCGCGTCTTGAGACATCAGTGAGTAATTCTATGCGGTCAACCCCGATTTCGCGTGCGAATTGTTCAGCACCAGCCCCGGCAAGCATCACGTGTGGTGTGTCTTCCATCACTTTTCGAGCGAGCGACAAGGGATGAAGGACCCCTTGAACGAAGCATACAGCCCCGGCGTTGCCGGTGTGATCCATGCAACATGCATCCAAGGTGACATGACCATCTCTGTCTGGCAAACCTCCAATCCCGACGCTGAGGCCAGTTGCATCAGCCTCCACCACCCGGGCACCGGCCTCGATCATGTCCATGGCTGTCCCTCCTTGAGTGAGTGCCAAAAACCCAGCAGCGTTGGCCTCGATTCCATGGTTCCAAGTGGATACCATGGTGGCCATTCCTTTCACAGGGGCGATGAAGGCTTCATGATTGGCCTCGCTGAGGGGTTGACAGGCTGGCTCGAGGTTGTCTTCTGCGGCATGGACCATGTTGCGAACGCTCCACGGTGCGAGTCCCATGGCTGCTCCTGTGGCTGCCAAGTTTCTCAAAAATGAACGGCGGTTGGAATTTCCCATGGGTGGCCAAGTTCGTCACTTTTTGGCATGAAACCACCTGACAATCATCCAAGGAAGGAATGTCAGGTCAGCCACCACGGCAAACAACAAGGTCAAACTGATGAGCAGTCCAATGTGGAACGTGCCCAAAAAGGAGGAGGTTGTCAACGTCAAAAAACCACCACACAAAATCAAGCTAGTGACGACAATCGCCTTGCCGGTGGCCAGATAACTTCGCTTCACAGCCAAGGCGAGCGATTTCCCCTGATTCAGTTGCATGCGAAGTTTGCTCAGGAAGTGAATGGTGTCGTCCACCGCGATGCCAAAGGCGACCGTAAATATGATGCCAGAGGTGACCTTCAAATCGATGCCCAACAAGACCATCACGGCAGCAATCATGGCAAGGGGGAGAACATTGGTGACAAGACATACCATCACCATCACGACACTTCGAAAAAGCAATCCTGTGATCAAAGCAACGGCAACCAGCGCCAAGCCCAAGCCACCCACCATGTCCGAAGCGAGTGACGCGTTGTTGACATCGACGAGGTGAGCCGTGCCGGTCACTTTCCATGTGGACCCCTTGGGGAGGTTGGCCAAACACCAGGCATTGAGTTCATCGTTTCGTCCACCCAGGGCTTGAGAGCCGATGTCCTCTACCTTTCCGAACACGCGGACCAAGGTGTCTTCGTGGGCTACCAAGGAGGACCATTGTCCCGATTTTTTGACCAGCTTGACCATGCGATTGAGCAGGGTGGTATCCTGCGGGATGGCATAAAATTCTTCGCGGTCACCTTGCCAGCCCCGATGGGTCATTCGAATTGCGGTCGCTGGACCCACAAGAGCTCCCACCTGGTATTCCTGCTCCAGATAGCATTCCAGCCGATCCATCGCAGTGATCATTTCCCAATCACTGGCAGGAGAGGGCAGTGTCACGGCCAATTCAAAGGGCCTCACCCCCGCGAATTCCCGCTCAAAAAAGACGAATTCTTGGCGAAAAGGATCGTTTTCGCGAAGGTCCTCGATGAGTTTGTTGTCGACAGTGAGCTGACTGCTCGCGGCAGTGGCTCCTAGGCCAATGGCAAGCCAGACCCATGACAGGGCTCGTCGATGTCTCATGGTCCAGCGAAGGCTTCTGTGCATGGCACCATTCCAGAATACCCCTGTTCCCGACGTGGACACCACCGGTGGAGGGGAAAGAACCATCACACTCGGAAGCAACGTGAAGGCCAAAACGTAGGCAACACCCACCCCGACGGCAGCATACATGCCAAAGTCGTGAACAGGTCCGATGGAGCTGGTCAGGAGAGTCAAAAAGCCAACGGCGGTTGTGAGGGACGTCAAAAAGGTGGCCAAGCCAACTTCTCGAAAGGCCTTGGTCATGGCCTCTGCGTGCCCGATGTCCTGCCGTCGTTCATCGTAGTATCTCGTAAGCACGTGTACCACATCCGAAATTCCCACAACAAAGAGAATGGTGGGAAGTACAACCGTCATGACATCCACGGCTTTCCCTGTGCTGACCATGATGCCCAGAGTCCAAAGTCCACTCACCAAAACCACACCCAAGGGCACCAGCACACCCCAAATTGTGCGGAAGGCGAACCACAAAAAGACCACGAGCAAGAAAATCCCTACTGTGACGAACCACGTGACTTCGCGCTCCATGACACCCACATAATGAGCTTGTGCGACAGCTCGGCCTGCCACATAAACCGCTTCAATGGATGATTGACTGGCGGTGACGTTTTCTCTCCATGCCAGGACGGCTGAAGCCAGGCTGTCGCATCCTGCCTTGCTCAATCCTTGCTTGTGAAACAAGGTCACGGCCACGGCCCTTCCACCTGGACTGACCCATGTACCCATGACGTCGTTTCTGGACTTCATGCGTTCCAAATCTCGTCCGAGGTCCTGAGCGTCTTCCCAAGCCAACAAGGGCCGTTGGAAGACCATGCCACTCAGGCGGTCCCTCACGGGCAATGTCATCCTCGTGGGAGATTGGACATGTTCTACGTGTGGAAGAGCCATCAAAGCATCGACATGGCCGTCGACGTCTCCCAGAAAAGTGGCGTCAACCATCTCGCCCTCAAAACCAACAATCAAAAAATCATTGTCGCTCCCAAAAGCATCGCGAAAAGCACGGTAAAACTGAGTCTCTGGATGGTCTTCCGGAAAGAACTGTTCAAAGTCATAATTGAAGGCCAGGTCTTTGGCCTGCCAAGCCATCCAAGTCGTCACTGCCAACAACACGCCTACCATCACCCAAGCCGCCCGCTTCCAAGAGGGTGGCACGGAAGGTTGTGGCGGAAATTCCGTGGGAAGAGGACTCATGATGCAAAGGTGGAACACTTTGTTCGGGAACGGGGTTCATCCGGTCACTCTGAAAAAATCATCGTGGCGCCATCCAAGAAAAAAGCCCCGCACGTGACGGGGCTTTTGGGTAGGTCTGAGAATGGACACGGGGAAGGGTTGAATCAACCTTCTTTGACTTCCTCGAAATCAACATCCGTCACTTCTGCATCGGCACCAACGGATTCCCCGGCGGAACCGGAGGTTTGTGCACCTTCGGCCCCTGATGCTTGCTGCGCAGCATACATTTCTTGACTGGCAGCCTGGAAAGCAGTGTTCAATGCTTCGATGCCGGACTTACAGCCGTCTACATCTTGTGCGGAGTGCACTTTTTTCAAGTGATCGAGGGCCTCGTTGATGGGAGCCATTTTGTCAGCAGGGATTTTGTCGCCAAATTCCTTCAGCTGCTTTTCTGTCTGGAAAACCATCGCGTCGGCTTGGTTCAAGACGTCTGCGCGCTCCTTGGCTTGGGCATCGGCATCAGCATTGGCTTCTGCGTCGGCCTTCATGCGTGCGATTTCATCTTCGCTCAAACCGCTTGAGGCTTCAATCTTGATGCTCTGTTCCTTGCCGGTGGCTTTGTCTTTCGCCCCGACGTTGATGATGCCATTGGCGTCGATGTCAAACGTCACCTCGATCTGAGGCACTCCGCGAGGTGCAGGGGGGATGTCGGCCAAGTGGAATCGACCGATGGTCTTGTTGTCCGCCGCCATGGCACGCTCACCCTGCAATACGTGAATTTCCACGCTGGGCTGGTTGTCACTGGCTGTGGAGAACGTTTCCGACTTCTTCGTGGGGATGGTCGTGTTGGCGTCGATCAGCTTGGTGAACACGCCTCCCATGGTTTCGATGCCGAGGGACAGAGGCGTCACGTCCAAGAGGAGGACGTCTTTCACGTCGCCCGTCAACACGCCACCTTGGATGGCTGCACCCACGGCCACCACTTCGTCAGGGTTCACGCCCTTGGATGGTTCCTTGCCGAAGTAGGCTTTCACGGCGTCCTGGACTGCAGGAATTCGGGTAGATCCGCCAACGAGAATCACTTCGTCGATGTCGCTCTTGTCCAAACCAGCCGCCTTCAAGGCACTCATGCACGGTTCGATGGAACGCTTGACAAGGCTGTCGACCAACTGCTCAAATTTGGCCCGGGTCAAACTGCGGACGAGGTGTTTGGGCACGCCGTCCACAGGCATGATGTAGGGAAGGTTGATCTCTGAACTCGTGGTGCTTGACAATTCAATTTTGGCCTTTTCTGCGGCTTCCTTCAAACGCTGGAGGGCCATGGGGTCCTTGCTGAGGTCGAGGCCGCTGTTTTCGCTCTTGAATTCGTCCACGAGCCACTCGATGATGGCTTGGTCGAAATCGTCTCCGCCCAGGTGCGTGTCGCCATCCGTGGACAATACCTCGAAGACACCGTCGCCAAGCTCAAGAATGCTCACGTCGTGTGTTCCACCCCCCAAGTCAAAGACCACGATTTTTTGGTCTGTGGCTTTTTTGTCCATGCCATAAGCAAGGGCGGCAGCCGTGGGTTCATTGATGATGCGCTTGACTTCGAGCCCTGCGATTTCGCCGGCCTCCTTGGTGGCCTGACGTTGGCTGTCATTGAAATAGGCAGGCACCGTGATGACGGCTCCTGTCACTTCCTGTCCAAGGTATTCCTCTGCTGTGCGCTTCATCTTTTGAAGCACCATGGCAGAGATTTCTTGAGGGGTGTATTGGCGGTCGTCGATTTGAACGCGTGGTGTGTTGTTGTCGCCTTTCACGACCTTGTATGCGACACGACCAGCCTCCAGTTCCACTTCTCCAAAGCTCGAGCCCATGAAGCGCTTGATGCTTGAGATGGTTTTGGTCGGATTGGTGATGGCTTGGCGCTTGGCGGGTTCACCCACTTTGCGTTCTCCACCGTCGATGAAGGCCACCACAGACGGTGTCGTGCGCTTGCCTTCGCTGTTGTTGATGACCACGGGCTCATTTCCTTCCATCACTGCAACGCAGCTGTTGGTTGTGCCGAGGTCAATGCCAATGATTTTACTCATGATGCGAGGTTGTGTGTTTGGATTTCATGCGCCGTAGGTCAAAACCAATGCCAAGCGCCCCATCCACGGCATGACCTGACATCCTGTCAAGTTGCTCCCCAAATTGTCTGCCATGATTGTCGTTCGGCCTTGCAAAGGCTGACAGCATGACGTGAATTTTCTCAGGAATCCACGGTTTCTTGTACCCATCGAGCGACGCTCTCAAGATGACGGGTGACGTGTGCCATGCGAGAGCCATACCAGCTGAATGCTTCTCCGTCCACCAATCGGAAAGCAGCCTGTGGATGGTGGGATTGCAGTTCAGACAGATTCTTGTCTCGAAAGGGAAAGGGCTCAGAGGGCAGGAGCCATGCCGATCCCAAACGAGCGCCTTCGTTGGGATTATCCGCCAGGGTGGGGTAGCGATCCCCATGCAACGTGGGGTCTGTCCAAGCATTGTCTATGCCCCAATGCTTCATGACGTCATGAATGAAGGTGTCTTGGCCCGCCACCATCCAAGGAGAAGACCACACCACGTAACCCACTGCGCCCACCGAGGGCTTTTCCGTCCCCCAAGCGTGTCGCACCCGATCGGTCCATTCATGAGCCTTGTCCTTTCGATGCACAGCATCCCCGAGTCTTGACATCTCGGAAAGGGCGTCCGAAACGGTGCGCACATCCGTGACTAGCACTTCTGAGCTTGAGGGCAGGGCCTCTCGCAGGGTCTCAACTTGAAGTCGGTCATTCTCCTCCATGTTGGCCACCACCAAATCGGGCTTCAAGTTCATCACCTTGTCCACATCCACTGTTTTCGTCCCGCCAACGCGAGGAATGCTGCGAAAGGCGTGCTCTGGACGTACACAAAATTTGGTTTGACCAACGACATGAACCCCCAAATCATGGAGGTATTCTGTCCAACTCGGCACCAGGGACACGACGCGCATTTCGCGAAGGTACTCCGCTACCTTTGCGTCATGAAAGCTCCGGTTCGATTTGCCGTTGTAGGGTGTGGTCACATCGGCATGCGTCATGTGGCCATGGTGACCTCCCATCCCGAATCTGAACTGGTGGCATGTGCTGACATTGCTTGGTTGGATGAGGTCAATCGACCGGTTCAAGGGGAGCACGTGGAAGCCAATCATGACGATGGAAATCGTCCACAAAGCATGTGGCGTGACTTGTCGGTTCCCTGCCACGGTACCTTGACAGCGCTGTTACAACAGCACGACATCGATGTCGTGTCGATTTGCACCCCCAACGGTTCCCATGTTGCTTTGGCCTTGGAAGCGATTCGTGCGGGGTGTCATGTGGTTGTTGAGAAGCCCTTGGGACTTGTTCCGACTGACGTGCAAGCCCTTGCGATGGAAGCCCAACGTGCAGGTCGATTGATTTTTGGGGTGATGCAAAATCGGTTCGCCCCAGCCGCTCAGTGGTTGAAGTCAACCCATGAGGCCGGTGGTTTTGGCCTGGTTCATCAGGTGCACGTGACGTGTCTGTGGAATCGCGACGAACGCTATTACACCCCGGGGTCGTGGCGGGGAACCTTGCTTCAAGACGGAGGTCCTCTGTTCACCCAGTTTTCTCATTTCTTGGACATTTTGCTGTGGGTGTTTGGGCCTTTGGAGGTGGTGGATGCTTATTTGGAAAACCAAACCCATCAAGAACTCACTGAATTCGAAGATGCGGGGCTCGTGCGTTTCAAACTCGCTTCTGGGGGATGGGGGTCGCTGACTTTCAGCACATCTGTGGCTGGAGGTAATTTTGAGAGCAGCATGACGGTTGTGGGCAGCCAAGGGGCTGTGAGAATCGGAGGACAGTACATGGATCGTTTGGACGAATGCTCCTTGTCCAACGGCCAGAGGCCAAGTTTACCACCGCCACCGCCGCCCAACAATTATGGTGGGTACACAGGGTCGGCAGCCAATCACCACTTTGTGTACGATAACGTGATGGACGTA
Source organism: Bacteroidota bacterium (assembly GCA_027622975.1). Lineage (GTDB taxonomy): Bacteria > Bacteroidota > Bacteroidia > Flavobacteriales_D > Sanyastnellaceae > UBA11663. The sequence goes on from JAQBVN010000011.1 coordinate 8,787, forward strand.
CTCCTTCGTGGGGCGTCAGTGGCTACACCCATTTCAGAGGGTCTTCAAGTGGTGGAGGTCATCGACCGAATTCACACGCTGGGTCGAGGGAAGTAGGGCGAAGGTTGGGTCCAAACCCTGCAGGCGCCTGACAACATTGGTTTCCACCACGCAGGCACGTAGACCCAACGCGTCAGGGCATGGGGCAAAGCCCCGAATTCGGCGTAAAATTGATCGACTCCGCGGTCGAGGCTTCCTCCGAAATCAAATTCCGCCATGCCTCGTCTGCGGGCTTCTCTCATCGCTTCAATCAACATGGCCACACTGGCTCGACCCGATTCTGCTGAGCGCTTTTGGCCTCCCAAGGCGTAGACCACCCGTCCCTCGCCATCTTCCAAGAACCCACCCGAGGCGAGCGCGGTTCCGTCCGATGCCAGAGCCACAACAGAAAAGGCCCAAGGCTCAGTGCGTATCCTCTCAATCAATTGGGCCAAGGCGTCCCCACCTGGGTCCAAGTTTTTGCGCTCCCGAGAGGCCCAATGGAGCCGAAAAACGTCGTCCCATGATTCCTGTTGCCCTCGGATTTCCACCCTGCCGCCGTCGCGCAAAAATCGTCGCTCTTGTTTTCGCCTCGTGGAGGGGATCAGATCAAGAATATCCTGGTCAACATCCTGGTCAATAGCTTGGCGGCCGTCGCCCCCTTGGTCATCTTCCTGCTGCCCTTTCCATCCCTTGCGTTGAACGAGAGAGAGTCGACGTGTATGCCGATTCACAACGTGCCAATGGACTGGAGGGTCGCACGGAGGGGGGACATCAAAATCCAACACCTTGATGCCGCGCTTGCGTGAAAATCCTTGGAGCAGGGCGGATTGGTCTTTCGCTTCACCCGTCAGCCCCACATGCAATGCCCATGGTGGCGTAATCCAGGCTGGGACGATTCCTTGGAGCCGAACGAAATTCACCCCCATCGAGGCACTGCCAAGGTGGAGCGTCTTTCCTGTGGGCCCGAGCCAAGATGGATGGTTGTAGCCCATGAATTGGAGCCACTGGAGGCGTCAACCGCCGATGGATCGCTTGACAGCTTCGTATTGACGATCTCCTGAAAGGACGATGTCACCGAGTTCAGTCCATTGACGGATTGCGGTGGAATCTCCTTTGTCGTGAAAAGTCTCAAGCATGAAAACCATCGCGTAGGAAAGCAATTTTTGTTGGCTCTCAGACAAACCACGCCCTCTTTGATCGCGAATCAGAATTTCAGCGGAATCCCACCAAGTCTGTGCGTCTCGAGCCGCATTGGCGAGGTAGTATGTCGCGCCCATCATCATGAGCGCTCCGGGGTCTTCCTCATCGATCATCGTGAGGTATTTGTAATACGATTTGGCCTTGGTGTATTTGTCAGACTCCATCTCAGACTCCGCAGCAGCCACGGTTTCCTTGCGCAACTGCTCGAAAAACTCATCTTCGAGTTGCACAAACTCTTGTTCTTTATCCTTTTTGACAAACTTCGACCCGTACTTGAGAGCGTTTTTCAAAGCCTTCAATTTGTCCACTTCGTATGATTCTCTCAGACTTGGCTCTGAACTGAAGTGAATGCCGAGGTAGGCCTTGGCCATGAACAAGTAGGGAAGCGGGTGCTTGTTCTCCTCATCGTCTTCGGTGTAGCGAATGGCTTTGAAAAGCACCTTTTCGTATTTCTCATCCACGTACCACATCAACAGTTCATCGAGATCTTCTTGGGGAATCAAAATGGGTTCTTCTCCGTCTCCCTCGTCTCCAAATTGAGCAAAGACCGAGGCAGGAGATGCGATGCAGGACATCACCAGCAAAATGAATGCGACCCAAGACAATGAGTTGATTGGGATGGAGAGGGTTGGAGTCTTCATGCGGATTGATTTTTGAAGCGATGTGACAAGGTCCATGCCAATTCCTTCAGCCCGAAAGATACGAGGACGCTTTGGCTTGTCAAGAAATGGATTCAGATTCTTTCGGGGTGGAGTCAACCGAGGCCAAGATCTTTTTGTTCCATGTTGGCCGGATTGTTTCTTCTCGGAATAACCCTCAAATTGCAGGGTTCACATGAATGCATACGTTCGCTCTCAACTTCACCCGGTGCTGCAATGGTTTGACCATCGCGGTTGGAGTCCCCAGCCCTTTCAGCTGGAGGTGTGGGAGGCATGTGTGTTGAAGAGGTCGGGTCTCTTGCAGGCACCTACTGGAAGTGGCAAAACCTACGCGGCAATGGCAGCTGTCATGGCAACCCATAGGGCCAACTCACCCAGCAGTGGCCAAGGTGGCTTGAGGTTGTTGTGGGTCACGCCACTTCGGGCATTGTCCAAGGACATTGCGAATGCGGCGGAGGACATGCTGGAAGGATTGGGTCTTGATTGGCGTGTGGAATTGAGAACGGGAGACTCTTCCACGTCAACGAAGGCCCGTCAACGTCAATCTTTGCCAGAGGTGTTGGTGACGACACCCGAGTCTTTGCACGTCTTGATCAGTCAACAAGGGGGGCTTGAGCGACTCTCAGAAGTGGATGTGGTGGTGGTGGATGAATGGCACGCGCTGTTGGGTTCCAAACGCGGGGTGCAAGTGGAGTTGGCCCTGGCCTGGCTGCGGGCAATGAAGGAAGTGCCCGTGTGGGGAATCAGCGCCACCCTCGCCCAGCCTCAACGCGCATTGGAAGCGCTGCTTGGGCCCTCAGCCTCACGCCAAGCCGTTTTGATTCAATCCAAACAGCACAAACACGTGGTTCTCCGCAGTGCGATGCCTCGGGCTTTCGAACGGTTGCCGTGGGCGGGGCACATCGGGTTGCAGTTGATGGAGGAAGTCTCTCAAATCGTCGAAAAGCATCGCTCGAGCTTGGTGTTCACCAACACCAGACGTCAGGCCGAAATCTGGTATCAAGCACTTCTTGAACACCGGCCTGATTGGGCGGGTCTGCTGGCCATGCATCACGGTTCCATTGCGAAGGACTTGCGAACGTGGGTGGAGGATGCCCTGCATGAGGGTCAACTCAAGGCCGTGGTGTGCACAGCTTCTTTGGACCTCGGCGTCGATTTCCTTCCTGTGGACACGGTCATTCAAATCGGAGGCCCCAAGGGTGTATCTCGCATGATGCAACGCGCAGGACGAAGTGGGCACCGACCCGGAGCCACGAGCGAAGTGCATTTTGTGCCCACCCACGGGCTTGAGCTGGTCGAAGCCGTGGCCATGCGCGAGGCAATCGCCCATCACGAAATTGAGCCTGTCGAGCCTCTTGTGGCTTGTTGGGACGTCTTGATGCAATGGTTGTGCACCTTGGCCGCTGGAGATGGGTTCATTCCGGAGGAGGCTTGGGCCATGGTTCGGACGACCCATGCTTATGGCGAGGTGGATGTGGAAGACTGGCAGAGATGCCTTGACGCCATTTCGACGGGCGGTCCTGCACTTCGGGCTTATTCTGAACATCGTCGGGTGACCGTGGATGAGTCTGGTCTGTGGGTGATGCGTGACAAGATCAAGGTGCGACGGCATCGGATGGGCATGGGCACCATCGTGTCATCGACCATGGTGGCCGTCCAATTGTGGGGGGCCGGATTGCTCGGTCATGTCGAAGAGGCCTTCGTCGCTTCTCTGAATGAAGGTGATTCGTTTGTCTTTGCGGGCCACTGCGTCTCTTTGGTGTCATTCCAGGGTTTGATTGCCAAGGTCAAACCTTCCAACGCCACCAATGCCCGAACTCCTGCTTGGATGGGAGGTAGGATGTCGCTGAGTTCCGAACTGTCTCATCGCTTGCGCTGGGCGTGGGATCGCATGGCGGATCCGCAGGCGGAACTTGAACCAGAGCTGATGCGTTTGGCCCCCATGGTCCAAATCCAGGCAGAGCGCTCCCACATTCCCCGTCTTGGCGAGGTTCTCGTGGAAACCCTCCAGGACAAGGATGGCCATCATTTGTTCATGTATCCATTTGAAGGGAGAAAAGTTCATGAGGCCCTTGCTTCCATGCTGGCTTATCGCCTGAGCTTGTTGGCACCTCAAACCTTCAATTGGGCTTGCAATGACGATGGGTTTGAGTTGCTTTCCGATCAACCCATTGTTTGGTCGACAATTGTCGAAGCCCAGTTGCTTTCCCACGATCATGTTGTCGACGACTTGATTGCAGGATTCAATGCTTCCGAACTGGTTCGCAGGAAATTTCGGGATGTGGCCACCATCGGTGGTTTGGTGTTTCAGGGATTTCCTGGGGCGCAGGTGAAGGAGCGCCATCTACTCACATCGACCAATCTGCTCTTGGAGGTCTTTGAGGATCACGATCCCCACCATTTGCTCTTTCGGCAAGCCCGTGATGAAATGTTGGCTGACCAATTGGAGCTGGGGCGGCTGATGCTTTGGCTTCAGTCCCTTTCAACCCAAACCTTCATCCATCGTCACTTGGACAAACCGTCGCCGTTGTGCTTTCCGTTGTTTGTTGATCGGCTTCGGGAACGATTGACTTCGGAGAAGCTTGAGGATCGGCTCAAGCGAATGGCTTGGTCTTGACCTATTTTTGGCCTCCATGCAAGAAACAGAACGCTCTGGTAGATTTTGGAGGGGAGCCTTGGTTGTACTCTCCTTTGTGATGGTCCTTGTTGCCCAAGGACAAGGCACCGTCAAAGGATTTTTGAAGTCAAGCCAATCTGGGGAAGCCGTGATGTTTGCTTCTGTCACGTTGGAGGGCACGACCTTTGGTGCGAGCAGTGATGTGGAGGGGTATTTTAGTTTGAGCAGGATCCCCGCAGGTCAGTACACCCTGGTCGTGTCAAGCTTGGAATACGAAACGTTGAGGGAGCTCATCGAAATCCGTGATGACAAGGTCTTGACCAAAAATTTGTTTCTCTCAGGCAAAGTTATCAGTCTGGGAAGTGCGGAAATTTCAGCAGATCGCGAAGAGCAAACCACCCAGGTTCGCACGTCGGTGGAGACCATTCGGCCAGCAGATATCAAACGCATTCCGAGCTTTGGAGGGGCGCCAGATTTGGTCCAGGCACTTCAAGTTTTGCCAGGGTTTGTGTCCACGGGTGACCAAGGCGGCCAACTCTACATCCGAGGGGGGTCACCCATCCAAAACAAGGTCCTGCTTGATGGGATGCTCGTGTACAATGCATTTCACAGCATCGGATTGTTCAGTGTATTTGATTCTGATGCGCTTGCCAATGCCGATGTGTACACGGGAGCGTTCTCCGCCAAGTACGGAGGTCGTATCAGTTCCGTGATGGACATTCGAACCCGAGACGGCAACATGAGGGAAACCGAGGGAAAGGTTGCGGCGAGCCCCTTCGGAGCCAAGTTGCTTGTTCATGGTCCTTTGCGGGCCATGAAGGAGGACCGAACGGGTGGCATCAGTTACCTCATGAGTGTCAAACACAGTTACCTTGAGCAGAGCTCTCAACTCTTCTATCCCTACATCGATGATGGAAGACTTCCATTTGGCTTCACAGACGGGTATGGCAAGTTGACATTTGGAGGGGGAGATGGCTCCAAATTCAACCTCTTTGGGTTTGGTTTCAACGATCAAGCCAGTGTTTTGGATGACACCACAGGGACGCCCTTTGCCCAGTATGGATGGCGGAATGTGGGGGGCGGGGGAACGTTCACCGTGGTGCCTCCAGGTAGTTCCGTGTTGATGAATGGCCATTTCGCCATGAGCAATTACCACATCAACTTTGAAGAGACCGGCTCCCCAGACCGATTCAGTGAAGTTCAAGGTTTCAACTTTGGATTGGATTTCAAATACGTGCTTGGAGAGGACAATGTGGAATATGGTCTTGAGGTGGTTGGCATGCGGACCGATTTCCAGACTTACAATTCCCTTCAAGTGGCCGTGGAACAGCAGGAGAACACCACTGAACTCGGGGGTTACCTCGATTACACCATCAAACGCAATGCTTGGATTGTCCAGCCGAGTTTGCGCATGCAGTACTACAGTTCATTGGCCAGGATTCGAACCGAGCCTCGGTTTGGTGTGAAGTACAAGGCGACAGAGAGGCTTCGTTTGAAGGCAGCCGCAGGCATGTATTCCCAAAATGTCATTTCGGCCAATTCAGACCGTGACATTGTGAACTTGTTCTATGGATTCCTTGCGGGACCCCAGAATTTGCAAGACGAAATCAGAATGCCAAATGGGGAGGAGCAAGAGATTCGGCATCGTTTGCAAACAGCAAATCACGTGGTGGCCGGCTTTGAGTTTGACCTTACGGAACGACTGAACATCAACACGGAGGGCTATGTGAAGCATTTCACGCAGTTGACAAACTTCAACCGCAACAAGCTCTTTCCTGACAACACCACCTATGCGGATGAACCCGATGCATTCAAAAAGGACTTCATCGTCGAGACGGGACGGGCAGTGGGTGCCGATGTGGTGGTCAAGTATGAGGAACGTGAAACCTATCTGTGGTTTGTCTATGGATTGGGTGATGTGGATCGATGGGACGGCGTTCGTTGGTACGACCCCGTGTTTGATCGTCGGCACAACGTGAATTTGGTCGCGAGCCAAGGCTTTGACCAGGGGAAGTGGATGGTTTCTGCTCGTTGGAACCTCGGTTCAGGCCTGCCGTTTACGCAGAGCCAAGGATACTATCAGGCACCAGGAACAGGGGGGGGGATTGATGGTGATTATCTCAATGCCAATCCAAACCAAGTCAGCATCTATCTCGCGGGATTGAACGAAGGGCGACTCCCTGCGTATCATCGCCTCGATGTCAGTGTCAAGCGCACGTGGCAAGAAGTGGCCGGTGGAGACATGGAATTGTCCATGGGCATCACCAACCTGTACGATCGGGACAACATCTTTTACATCAACCGAATCACGGGGCAACGCAAAAACCAATTGCCATTCCTGCCTTCCATCGGCTTGGATTGGGCTTTTTGAGGCCTGTCAAAGCGGTCATCGTCGATCCGACGGACGACTATGCGGGAATCGCACTGGCCGGGAATTTTATCGAACACCCTGGCCCGAGGCCCGTGCGAGCGTCTTGTGCATTGAACCTGACCCAACATCTTGAACGATTTCGCTACACCTCCGGAGCTTCGAGCAACCGACTGGCTTGGCCGAGGGCCTCGGATGTGATTGAATCACCACTCAACATGCGGGCAATCACTTGGATCCTTTCTTGAGGTGTCAAACCCTTCACATGAACGTGCGTGTTGGCACCATCCGTCGTTTTGGAAACTTCCCAGTGATGGTCCGCCAGAGAGGCCACTTGGGGAAGGTGAGTCACGGCAATCACCTGCATGGTTCCTTCCGAGGAGGCGATGGCTTTCATGGATCGCCCCATGTGGCTTGCGACGTCTCCACTGACACCGGTGTCGATCTCATCCAACACGAGCACAGGGGTGTGGAGGGCATCCGAGGTGGTGCGCTTCATGGCCAGGCCAAACCGCGATTTCTCTCCTCCACTTGCCACTTTGTGAATGGGTTGAAGGGAAGAGCCTGGGTTGGAGGCAAACAGCAGGGAAGGTTCGTCCGCTCCGAGCATGTCTGGGGTGCATGGAGTCATCACCCATTCAAGCTGGGCATGGGGCATTTTCAATTGGGCCAACCTGGGCAAAAGACTCTCCACAAGAGAACTTCCAGCAGCTTGTCTGGCCTTTCGCAAACGAATGGCTGCTGCATCGCGTGCGTGACGCGCAGTTTCTTCGAGACGCATCGCCGACTCCCAGTTGAATTCGAGATCATCCAGCGACTCGAGTTGTTGTCGAAGCGATTCGTTGAGAAGCACCAAGGATTGGATGTCATCGACACCATACCTCCTCATGGCTTGCATCACAAGGTCATGCTTGGCTTGCAATTGATGCAGACGTTCCGGATTGGGGGCCTTGTCTTCAGTCAGTTGAAACAACGTCTCGGACACATCTTTCATTTCAATCCGCACGCTATCCACCCGGTCAAGCAGCTCTTTGGCATCACCATCCCATTGGGCCGCGATTTGAAGTTTTCTGCGAACCTGATCCAATCCACCCAGCAACCCTTGGGTTTCGTCGTCACATATTGAGGCCGCCTGGGACAGTGCATCCGTGATGTCAGCCGCGTGGGTCAACACCTGCAATTCGTCGGTCAGCTCCTGCCAATCGAAGGAGTCCAATTGAAGGCCCTCCAGGGCTTGAACTTGATGCTGAAGGTAGGAGAGGTCCCCCTGTGGCGATTGGCGAAGTGCCTGCAATTGGGCGAGATTTTGAGAAGCCTGTTGCCATTGTTGTTGAGCGTGGCGATAGGCTTCAAGCACCTCGTGGTGCCCTCCAGCTGAATCCAACACGTTACACAGCGAATCGCGCTGAAACATGTCGCCCAAATCATCTTGCCCATGGAGGTCTACCATGTGAGCGCCAAACTCCTTCAATTGAGAGGCCGTGGCCAGGGCATCGTTGATGAATGCACGTGATCGTCCGTTGCGGAGCACTTCTCTTCGGACCACAACAGGTTGGGATGAAGGGAGGCCTTGATGCTTCAGCCATTCGCCGAGATGGCCTGCCTCAAAATCTCCTTCTACCATGGCACGGTCACCGTGAAGACCCACAGCGGCACTCTCCGCACGTGCCCCGAGCAACAGTCCCAAAGCGCCGAGCAGAATGGATTTCCCTGACCCCGTTTCTCCAGTGAACACATGAAATCCCTTGTCGAAAGTCAATTCCACATGCGCAATCAGCGCGTGATTGTGGACCTCCAGTCTCCTCAACATCAGCCCAATCGTTGGTCGTAGGATTGGATGTTCCCGGGGTCCATTTGCTTCAAAATGGGCAGCAATCTCACCCGTTCGGCTTCCGTCGCTGGTTCAAAAACGTCGATGATTTCGTCGCTCTTGGCTGAGAAAAAAATCTGAATGTTGTAAGAACCTGGCCGTATGCGGTTGGTGGATCTCATGTCGATGATCGCTTCAGCCATGGTGAGCCTTGCGCCTTCAATGTCCGTGAACAACATGTCCATGCCTTTGCGATGGTAGTTGTACAGGCACGTACGAACAGGCCGAAAAGTTTGGCTCAAGTGATTTTCCACCAACCAATACCGATTTTGACGGCTTTGTGATGCGCGCCATCCTGTTTCACCCGCGTTTTGAGCATTGGCCACAACTGCTTGGGCTTGGAGGAAATAAGGTGTGCCACCTTCCATCCCAAACGTATCGTAATCCATGCCGAGGATCATGTACGAATAGTAGGCGAGCAAAGAGGACAGGTTGTCTCTGTGTTGCCCAGGGTTGAACAAAATGGCGCTGTTGTCCAACCACTCAAACTGGATGTCTCCATCGTTGACAAGGAGCACTGGGGTGTTGTAGTCCGCGTTGAACACTGGACGTGAACTTTGCACTTGAAGGCTTCCTTTGAACACGGTGGAACCGACCACTTCACTGATGGTCAATTGCATGGTACATTCAATCCGCTCTTCGAATTCAAAATTGTGGTCAGTCCAACGGCGTCCGTTGAGGAATTCACGAATGGCTTCCTCCAAGGCATCAAAACGTGAGGCATCCACGTTGCTGATTTGAGGTGCAATCACCGTGACCGTGCAATTGAGTTCCTGAGAAGAGGCGGTCATGGACCAACATCCGAGCAACAAGCAGAAGGCGACATGTGCCGATCCGAAAAAGCGTGGGAGATTGGTTGGAAAGATCATGCGTTGGGTTTCGGTGTCCAAAGCGCGATGAGATCAATGGCCAAGTCGCGTTTGGATTTCAACTCAAATCTAACGCAATTCCCGCCCCTTTCGTGTACGGTGACTTTGTTGGTGTCATGGGCAAATCCAGCACCGCGATCCGCCAAGGTATTCAAGACAATGGCATCGAGGTTCTTACGCTCCAATTTGGACAGGGCACTCGAAGTGCCTTCCCCTGTTTCAAGCGCAAATCCGACAAGTTTTTGCTGGGCTTGTTTGGATTGCCCCATGCGCCACAGGATGTCGGGATTTTCCACGAGTTGAATGGCTTGTGGCATGTCCCCACGATGCCATTTGGCGGAAGAGGTTTCAGAGGGCCTGAAGTCTGCGACGGCAGCGCATGCGATGCCCAGATTCATGGCCGGCCAACGCGCTTGAACTTCCCGATCCATGTCGAGGGCTGTTTCCACATCGATTCGGTACGCCACCCTCGGAGGGGTAGGGAGGGCTACAGGTCCTGTGACCAAGTGCACTTCAGCTCCTTGGTTGGCCAGGGCCTCTGCCAAGGCAAACCCCATTTTGCCGGAGCTTCGGTTTCCCAGGAAGCGCACAGCGTCCAAGGGCTCATGGGTAGGCCCTGCCGTGATGATGACTTTCTGTCCGAACCAAGGGAGATTGTTCTTGAACCATTGTTCCACACGGTCCGCAATGTCTTCTGGTTCAGCCATGCGCCCACGTCCAACCAAGCCGCTTGCAAGTGGACCTTCCGTCGGGTCAATCACCATCACCCCGCGAGAGGCGAGGGTGTCCAAGTTTTGTTGTGTGGATGCGTGGGTGTACATGTCCAAGTCCATGGCTGGTGCCACTGCCACCGAACATCGGGCACTCAGAATCACCGCCAACAGCAGGTTGTCGCATTGACCTTGAACCATGGCAGCCATGGTGTTGGCCGTGGCTGGCGCCACAAGAATGAGGTCCCCCCAAAGTCCAAGTTCGACGTGATTTGTCCAGGTCCCCGCATCACGATTCTCGGTGAAATCAGAATAGACAGGATGATCCACCAAGGTGGCCAACGTCAAGGGGGTGATGAATTCGGTTGCTCCAGGAGTCATCACGACACGCACTTCAGCTCCCCTGCGACGGAGTTCGCGAGCGAGCACAGCAGATTTGTACGCCGCAATGCTTCCGGTGATTCCGAGAACGATGCGACGGCCAGTCAATGGCATGGGACGTGAGTGTTAGGCCTCCGCAGAACCTCCCACTTGGGGGGTATCTTCTTGGGGGACGATGTGCAAAGAGTCGTCTTGCAACTCCTTGATGGCGATGCTGTGGGGCTTGGGGAGTCGCTCGTAAAACTTCGAAATCTCGATTTGCTCGCGGTTTTCGAAGACTTCCTCCAGTGAATCTGTTGGAATGACAAACTCCTCCAATTTTTCAGCAAGCTCGGATTTCAAACTCAAGGCCACCTGGTTGCTACGCTTCGAGAGGGCAACAATCGTCTCGAAGATGTTGCCTGTTCCGTGTGATTCCAAGTCGTGTGTGTCACGGGTTTCCGTGGTGCGCTCAGCCTTGATGCTCTTGAAGTTGGTGCTCATCCTTCAGCGGTTTGTTTGCGTGTTGTTTCCCGTTTCCTCGAGTTCTGCAATGGCTTGAACGGACGCATCGTACAATCGTTGTGCCTGTCCCATCCGCTTGCTTTCCGGATAACGGGATGCAAAGGTATGAAAAGCTTGAATAGCATTGTTGTAGCGTTCAAACTTCCTTCGCTCCGTGCTCAAGGAGGCATAACGGAAGTGGCTGTCTATGATCAAAAAGTACAGCTCTTCTGTGAAAGGAGAGCCTGGATAATCATCGATGGCGTGCTTCATGGCCAAGGTCGCACTTTCGTAATTTCCTGTTTTGTGATAGAGCTTGGCATTCTCGAAGGCCTTGAGCTCGAGCTTCAACCGCAAGTCATCAACCATGGACTGGCTGCTGTCGCGCAGGCCACTGGAAGGGTACCGGTCCATGAACAACTGAAGTTCGTCCATCGCCGATTTGGTGTCCGTTTGGTCTAACGAGGCTTCAGGAGACAAATAATAGGAGCAGAGAACTGCTCGGAACATGGCTTCTTCCACCCGCGGGTCGTTGGGGAAAGTCTTGGCGAAGGTTTGGAAGTAGTAACGACTGAGGTAAAAGTCGTTGACGCAGTCGTGGGTCAGAGCCCGCTGCCAATGCACCTCTGGGGCCTGTTCAGTGCCGCGGGTCAACCTCATCAACTCATCAAACAAAGGAAGCGCTTTGAAGCAATTCCCGGAATCCAAGGCGGCTGTGGCGTAGTCCATTTTCAACTGCATGTCATCTGACTTCAGAACTTGGTTGTATTCAGAGCACTGGGTCAAGGAGGACAGCGCCAAAGCACACAGGAAGGCAAAGGATAGTGAATGGGTTGGGGTCATGCGTAGGCGACGTGCTCGGTGGAATCCCAGCGAAAGTACAACGCATGCACCGACCCTTGGTGAAAACTGTGTGAACACAATGGTTGTGCGCAACGTTCCTCGAGATAGGTTTGCGCTTTGTACATTTGCACCTTCTAAATCTCTGATTTTTGGACATTTTTGATCGAATCCGTCAGGAGCGGGGCCCACTGGGCCAGCATGCTCGCGACAGCCATGGTTACTTCACTTTCCCCAAGCTCGAAGGAGAAATCAGCAACCGCATGACATTTCGAGGGAAGGAGCTCCTGGTGTGGAGCATCAACAATTACCTCGGACTTGCCAACCATCCTGAAATCCGTAAAGTCGACGCTGAAGCTGCGGCTGAGTGGGGCATGGGTTATCCCATGGGGGCCCGCATGATGTCGGGCCAAACCTCGCAGCACGAAGCCCTCGAGCGTGAACTCGCGGACTTCATGCAAAAGGAGGATGCGTTCCTTCTCAATTTTGGCTACCAGGGTTGCCAATCAGCCATTGAGGCGTTGGTTTCGCGTCACGACGTGATCGTTTACGACAGTGAGTCCCACGCGTGCATGGTCGATGGGGTTCGCCTTCACCAGGGCAAGCGGTTTGTGTTTCAGCACAACGACATGGAGAGCTTTGAAAAGCAGCTCAAGCGTGCCAAGAACTTGACCCAGCAGACGGGCGGAGGAATTTTGGTTGTCACCGAAGGAGTCTTTGGCATGGCCGGAGACCAAGGCAAGCTCGCAGAGATCTGCAAATTCAAGGATGAGTACAAGTTCCGTCTGTTTGTGGACGACGCCCACGGCTTTGGTACTGTGGGAGAAAATGGACGCGGCGCGGGCGATCACCAGGGCTGTCACGACCAAATCGACGTTTACTTCGGAACCTTCGCCAAGGCGATGGCCACCATCGGCGCGTTTGTTGCCGGAGATGAGGATGTCATCGAATTCTTGCGCTACAACATGCGCTCACAAACGTTTGCCAAGTCCTTGCCCATGCCTCTTGTCGTGGGGGCACGAAAGCGTTTGGAGATGCTTCGTACCCAGCCAAAACACAAGGCCAACCTTTGGAAAATTGCAACAGCTCTGCAGGATGGTCTTCGTGCTGAAGGGTTTGACTTGGGAGTCACCAACTCTTGCGTTACGCCAGTCTTCCTTCACGGGGGATTGGGCGAAGCGACCAATTTGACGTTGGATCTCCGCGAGAACTATGGCATTTTCTGTTCCATTGTGGTGTATCCCGTGGTACCCAAGGACACGATCATGCTTCGCTTGATTCCCACGGCTGTCCACACACTGGATGACGTTCAATACACCATTGAGACGTTCAAAAAAGTCAAGGATAAGCTGTTCGCAGGCGAATACAAGAGCGAAAAAATCGCCTCTTGGGCCTGACACGCGCATGCGGGTCTTTCTCGAGCTGACATACGACGGCACCCGATACCACGGGTGGCAAAGACAGCCCAAAGCCATCACCGTTCAAGAGGTGTTGGAAGATGCCATGGCCCGCCTGTTTGGTGGGCCGTGTCCTGTCATGGGATGTGGGAGAACGGATGCAGGTGTTCATGCACGTTATTACGTGGCCCATGCCGAATTGCCATTGGATGCTGTCGGGGCCCGAGTGAGCACACTGGAGGAAGCGGTGCTCAAATTGAATGGCATGCTTCCCGTGGACATCGCCATCCTTGACATCCAGGAGGTGGGCGAGAAGGCGCATGCCAGATTCGATGCTGTGGAGAGGGGCTACATCTATTTGCTCCATGGCGAAAAGGACCCTTTCCTCGAGGGAAAATCCACCCGAATTCGAGGGGAACTCGATGTGGACGCCATTCAAAAGGCCTGTGCGTTTCTCGTTCAGCAAGGCGATTTTGCGTCGTTCTGCAAGTCGGGGTCTGACCAAAAAACAACCCTGTGTGATGTGCGGGAGGCTCGCTGGGAACAAACGGGCCCGTCTCAGTGGCAATTCACCATTGTCGCCGATCGGTTCCTGCGAAACATGGTGCGCGCCATCGTGGGGACCCTGCTTGAGGTCGGTATGGGAAGGCGGTCTCCGGAAGACATTCCTCAAATCATGGCGGCCAAGGACAGAAGTGCTGCCGGAAAGAGCGCTGCTGGATGCGGTTTGTACTTGCACCATGTGAAGTATCCCTCGGATGTGTTCCAGCCTCGAGGTCCTGAGTACCTTTAAGTCATGACGCAATCGTCCAAGGCAGGGAAGATTTTTGACGTAGAAACGGTACGACTGATTCTGTCGCAGGTGGGACCTTACCGGAGGCGATTCACCATGACAGGAATTCTCGTGTTGTTCCTGTCAGCCTTGGTTTGGGTGAGACCTGCGTTGATCCGCCAGGCCGTGGATGTTCACATTGCGCAGGGCGACATGCAAGGCTTGTTGCACATCTTTTTGGCAGTGGTTGGGGTGCTCTTGGTCGAGGCCATTGTGCAGTACAGGGTGACGTATTTGGCCAATTGGGTTGCCCAAAGTGTGAGTTTGGATTTGCGCGCGAAATTGTATCGTCATCTTTCAAGGTTTCGCCTCCAGTATTTTGACCGAACGCCCGTCGGAACTCTCGTCACGAGACATGTGAGTGACATTGACGGCATTGCAAACGTGTTCAGCAACGGCATCCTCAACGCGATCGGTGATCTTCTCTCGCTGTTCGTCGTCGTGGCCGCCATGCTATGGATTCATTGGGAGCTCACCTTGGTGGTGTTGTTGCCGATTCCCATGTTGTTGTGGGCCACCAGGGTTTTCCAACGTCACATCAAGGGCGCTTTTGTGGATGTTCGAAACCAAGTGGCTCGGATCAATGAATTTGTGCAAGAACATGTCACCGGGATGGCCATTGTTCAGGCATTCAACAGAGAAGGGGCAGAGGCCCGTGCTTTTGACGTTATCAATGGAGCACATCGCGATGCCAACATTCGCTCCATCTGGGCCTTCAGTGTGTTCTTTCCGGTGGTGGAGATGCTCAGTGCGACGAGCGTAGGACTCTTGTTGTGGCTGGGCATCGGTCGTGTGGTCGAGGGTGGATTGACCCTTGGCATCGTTCTGCAGTTTATCCTGTACGTGTTCATGCTGTATCGCCCGATTCGTCAGCTTGCAGACCGATTCAATGTGCTTCAAATGGGCATTGTCAATGCAGACCGCGTGTTCAAGTTGTTGGGTCGAGACGAGCGCATGCCTGAGCCGTCACATCCCATCAGTCCTTCGTGGTCTGGGGAAATTGTGTTTGATCAGGTGTGGTTTGCCTATGCCAACAAAGGAGATGGCACGCCTGATTGGGTGCTGCGCGATGTGTCGTTTGTCATTCGACCCGGTGAACGCGTCGCATTTGTGGGTGCCACTGGAGCAGGGAAAAGCAGCATCGTCAACCTGATCTCTCGGTTTTATGAATTTCAACAGGGTAGCATCACCCTCGACGGCGTGGACATTCGGTCCATCCCTGTGGACCAATTGCGCGAGCGTATCGGTGTGGTCCTTCAAGATGTTTTCCTGTTCAGTGGTTCACTCCGTGAAAACTTGCGATTGCATGACGCGTCCATCAGCGATGAACACATGTGGCAAGCCATTCGGGCTGTCGGTGCGGAGAGGTTTGTCGAGCGATTGCCCGACGCACTCGACCACGACGTCAGGGAACGTGGCATCACATTGAGCGTGGGACAGCGTCAACTCATCGCCTTTGTCAGGGCCTATTTGAGCAACCCCCAGATTTTGATCTTGGATGAAGCGACTTCAAGCATTGACAGTGAAAGTGAACAGTGGATTCAACGCGCGACACAGGCCTTGACAGAAGGACGAACCTCAGTGTTGGTGGCCCATCGGTTGAACACGGTTCGCGATGCGGATCGAATTGTGGTGCTAGACAAGGGCCAAATCGTCGAACAGGGATCGCACGACGAGTTGGTCCTCACGCGTGGGGCCTACCACAAGTTGTTCAAAATGCAGTTCCAGCAATCGATTGGAACCTGATCCAGACGAATTTCATCAATGAAATTCTGCGAGCTGCTTCAGCGTGGATCATCGCTTTGCCCAGGGCTCTGCCTCATTCAGTGCGGGAATAGCGGTTGAACGATTCGCCCGTTTGCGTGCCACTCAACACCCTTTGTCGGATGCAATTCAATCGCGAAATGAACCGCCTCGTGGCTTCTTGTGCTTCGGGAGAAATGTCAGACAATCGGTTTTCATCGCGCAGACTTTCCAAGTCCGCGAGTCCAATGGCATCCAAGAGGATTTGTGCTTCGTATTCATTGTTTGAGGCACGGTCCCAATTGTTCAGGCACTGCTGTTTGAATTGCGTCATGAATTCGTAGAACTCGTGGGCACGTCTCACATGCCTTTTCCAAGACATGGTCACGACTTGGTACAATCCGATGGCGGCTGTCACTAAGGCGGCAAGGACAATCAACAGGTCTTCCAAGCCGGAAAGCATGTGTATGCTTTGATGAATCAAATGGTACATGGCAGGTGCCACGAAAGGCTGCACCCCATGGTTTCATGCCTTGTAAATTTCCTCACACCCAAGACTCTGAACGTTTGTATCCTGTGGCTGTTAACAGAGCCACAGGCTGATCTTGTTGGTTGGTGACCTCTACATCGACATGCACCATGGTTCCCCCATCAGAGCGTAGCTGGGAAGTCGCAGTCAGCGTGTCGCCTGCATGCGCTGGACGGAGGTGCTGAATGGTACTCGTCACGCTGACGGTGTGCCTGCCCATGGCATTGGAGGCAAAGGCCAGCGTGCTGTCGGCCAAGGCGTAGGTGATGGCGCCGTGGGCGATGCCAAATCCATTGACCATCTCTTTCCGCACGGTCATGCGACAAACACAATGACCTGGTGTGCTTTCAATCACCTCGATGCCGAGCCATTGGCTCATGGCATCACGTTCCATCATGAGGGCCACGATGGGATGGACCTGCGATTCACTCATGAGTTCAAGATAAGGGTCAAATGCACTTGAAATGCTCAAAGGGCTCCAAGCACGCATCGCACGTGAAATGGGCCTTGCATGCTGTGCTTCCAAATGCCGATACCATGGTTGTGTGGGTCGATTTGCACCGTGGACATGGGATGGATTTTCCTTGACCCGTCAAAAAGGCGCGGTCAGCACTAGGGCCCTCTGGGGGCGCGATGCCATGCTCTGTCATGAGACGGCGGGCTCCGTCTGAAATCCAGTCTGTCGTCCAAGGGGGGGACAAGGCGAGTTCGACTCGACCTGTGGGCTCGACAGAGTGCAGTGCAGAACGAACATCAGAAGAAATGACATCCGTGGCGGGACATCCCGAGTAGGTCGGAGTGAGGGTTACGATGATTTGGTCTTGCTCGAGACGCACCCCGCGAATCATGCCCATGTCATCCACAGAAAGAAAGGGTAGTTCCGGATCCATGACCTGTCGGATCAGGTCCCACACTCGATTCACACGTTCTTTCGCATTGTCCATGTCACCACGCGGCGTCTGGGTATGTGCGAGGGAGCACTTGCATTTCTGCCAACAAAAACCCAAGGTGTTCGCTGTGAATGCCGTGCTTTCCTCCACGCTGGGACCATGTGGTGGTCGGTTTCTGAAGTGTTGCTTGAATCAGCACCTCCGACACACGCGCGTGCCAAGCATGTGCAACATGACTCAAATCAGGCAGCAAGCCCGCAAGGCTCGCAGCCTCGTCAATGTCGTCTGCCACGAAAAACTCCCCAGCGTATGGCCACAAGTCATCGAGGCTTTGTTGCACTTTGCGATGGCTTTCCTCCGTGCCGTCTCCCAAGCGCAGCATCCATTGACTCGAATGGCTGAAGTGATACCGCACTTCTTTCACGGCTTTGGCTGCCACAGCTGCCATGTCTTCGTCCACCGTTTGATTGGCCAAAAATTGCGTTCGTTCCAACGAGAAAGCATCAAAGAGGAACTGGCGAACCATGGTGTCACCAAAGTGGCCATTGGGACGTTCCACGAGCAGGTGGTTCCTGTACTCTTGGTCCGTTCTGAAAAATGCCAGTTGGTCTTCATCTCGCCCAAGGCCTTCCAAGGCACCAGCCCTTGAGTAGTACCCACGTGCTTGTCCCAGAAGATCCAAGGCTATGTTGGACATGGCGATGTCCTCCTCAAGCACTGGCCCGTGGCCACACCATTCGGCGAGACGTTGGCCCAAAATCATGGCATCATCCCCAAGACGTAGCGCCACCTGAAAATGCTGTTCTGCAGTCATGGGGTCACATGTGGTTCACCTCGTCAGGCAACTTGTAAAACGTTGGATGTCTGTACACCTTGTCATTGGCGGGATCAAAGAGAGGCTCCTTGTCGTCAGGGCTGGAGGCCGTAATGGCAGAGGCTGGAACCACCCAGATGCTTACACCTTCCTGACGACGCGTGTATACATCTCGCGCATTGGTGATGGCCATCTCTGCATCTGCGGCATGGAGGGACCCCACGTGCTTGTGCCCCAAGCCCTGTCGGCTTCGAACAAAGATTTCCCAGAGAGGCCATTCTTTGGCTGAAGTACTCATGCGGCGTGTGGTTCAGTCGATGACGTTTTTCGTTGGGCCTGCTTTTCGGCATAGGCTGCCGCAGCTTCCCTGACCCATGCTCCACGTTCATGCGCTGATCGGCGGGCAGCGAGTCGTTCTTTGTTGCAGGGGCCGTTTCCTTGAACAACCTCTTGAAACTCGGTCCAATCAATGGGTCCAAAGTCGTGATGACCTCGCTCCTCATTCCAACGGAGATCTGGATCGGGGATGGTCAAACCAAGCAATTCGGCCTGTGGCACAGTCATGTCCACAAATTTTTGACGCAACTCATCGTTGGAGAACCTCTTGATGTTCCATTTCATGCTTTGGGCAGAGTGTGGTGATTCTGCGTCGCTTGGTCCAAACATCATCAAGGAAGGCCACCACCATCGATTCAAGGCATCCTGAGCCATGGCACGCTGGTCTGCTGTGCCTTGGGCCATGGTGAGCATGATCTGAAAGCCCTGACGCTGATGAAAACTTTCTTCCTTGCACACGCGGACCATGGCCCTCGCGTAGGGACCGTAGCTGCATTTGCACAAAGGCACCTGGTTCATGATGGCAGCTCCATCCACAAGCCAACCAATGGCACCCATGTCGGCCCAATTCAAGGTGGGGTAGTTGAAAATCGAGCTGTATTTGGCTTTGCCAGAGTGCAAGTCGTCCAACAATTCGTCCCGAGAGACTCCCAAGGTTTCACAGGCCGAATAGAGATACAAGCCATGACCTGCTTCGTCTTGAACTTTGGCCAAAAGGATGGACTTGCGCTTCAGCGAAGGTGCACGTGTGATCCAATTGCCCTCCGGCAACATGCCTACAATCTCACTGTGGGCATGTTGGCTGATTTGCCGAATCAAGGTCTTGCGGTACGCATCGGGCATCCAATCTTTGGGCTCGATTTTTTTCTCATCCGCCACGTAGGCCTCAAAGCGTGCTTCCAAGTTCATTTCTACAGGACTCATACGCGCAATTTTCCTCAAAATTAGGAAGATGCCGGCCCGTTGCGATTGATGACACTCACAATGTGCCCAAACGGGGGTGTGGACTACTTTCGCGTTCATGACACGATTTCACAATGTGCAAGTGCAGGCGGTCGAAAGAGAAACGTCCGACAGCGTGGTTGTCACCTTGGCGATTCCTCCCGCCCTGCAATCCGAATTTCAATTTGCATCGGGTCAGTACTTGACGTTGAAAGCGAACATCGGAGGGCAAGAGGTTCGTCGGAGCTATTCCTTGTGTTCAGCTCCCGCTGAAGGAACTTGGAAAGTTGGCATCAAGAAGGTTCCGGGCGGCGTGTTCTCGACGTTTGCCAACGAGGAATTGTCCGCAGGGGCGATGCTCGACGTGATGGCTCCCCAGGGGAGGTTTGTGCTGAGAGAAGGGCAGGGGTTGCACCATGTAGGATTTGCCGCAGGATCGGGCATCACACCCATCCTGAGTCAAATCACCGAAGCGCTCACCAAGGACAGCGAGGCGACCTTTACCTTGTTCTATGCCAACAAAACTGCGGCTTCAACCATGTTCAGGGAAGCGCTCCAAGACTTGAAAGATCGGCATTTGGATCGCCTTCGACTGTTCTACCTCCTGACGCGCGAGCCGGTCGATGCGGAGTTGTTGTCCGGTCGCCTCGACGGGGATCGCTGCGCGAAATTGCTCTCCACCTTTTTTCAAGGCCAAACACCCGACGCAGCGTATCTCTGCGGTCCTGAGCCCATGATTTTGGCTTGTCGCGACGCGTTGGTGGCTCATGGGATGCCCGAGTCGGAGGTGAGGTTTGAGTTGTTCACCACCCCTGGCGATGCCACAGCCAATCAAGTGGCGGAAAAGCACACGGGTGATTCGGGTGATTCTGTGGCCATGCAGGTGGTGTTGGACGGAGTGACCACAACGCTTGAATTGCCGAGAAACCAGAACATGCTCGACGCGGCCTTGGACGCTGGTTTGGATGCACCCTACAGTTGTTTAGGAGGCGTCTGTTGCACGTGCCGGGCCAAACTCGTGTCGGGCAAAGCCTCCATGAAAGTGAATTTCGCTTTGGAGCCAGGAGAGGTGGAGCGTGGATTTGTGTTGTCCTGTCAAGCCCATGTGGTCGATGATGAGCCGGTCGTGTTGGATTACGACCAACAGTAACCCGGGTGGTTGGCGGTTCCTGCACGGTGTGTCAAGGGATGAAGTGCAGGGGCGCTTGATGCCACAACAAAGGGCCGCGGTTGCGGCCCTTTGAAATTCAATCAGGGTGATACATCGGGGCTTTCGCCCCCACCAAACGATGGGCTCAACGTCCCTTGATCCACGTCCCTTGCTTCAGGTTCGTACCCTGGGTGGCTCGGATGATGTACATGCCGTCAGCCCAAGAGGAGGCGTCAAACGTCCACAACGGTGTCTCAACGCCACGTGTCTTGATGGTTTCGAGAACCACCTTCCCCGTGACATCCACAATTCTCACCACCACGGGCTCGTGAAAGTCAAAATCATCACCTAACACGTTGACTTCGCCGTCTCCCGGGTTGGGGTAGGGCTGCCACATGACTGTCCCGTCGTATCCCCCTGGCTGGCCACCGAAGTCGTCTTGACCATCACACGAAGCTCCGATGCCTATGGTTTGGCTTTCGAACGATCCAGTGGCCATGGTCATGGTGCCGACAGACTCACCGTTGACCCACATCTCGGCCCATGCACCGTTCCATCCATCTCCAAAGCTGTCGTGCATTTCCACGGTGTAGCATCCTGCAGGGACACATCCCTGCATGGCACCGGTGTACCCATTCATCTCCATGAGAATGTTTCCCTCGTCGTTGAGGACCAACAGGGAGACCTCGCTTGGCCAGATGCCTCCATTGAGGATGAGCAGCACGTCCTCCATGTCTTCACAAATGCTTGGATAGATGCAGGAACCGTCGTCTTCGAGGGCGCTGGGGTCGTAGTTCAACGCCGCTGGATCGGTGCATCCAAACCCAGGATTTTCAGTGTAAACACAGGATCCGTCGTCGTACGTGGCGAAGGGGTTGTAGTTGATGGCCGCTGGATCTGTGCATCCAAACATGTCATTTCCTGTGGGGTCATCACCACATGTCCCATC
This sequence comes from Bacteroidota bacterium, assembly GCA_027622975.1. Classification (GTDB taxonomy): domain Bacteria; phylum Bacteroidota; class Bacteroidia; order Flavobacteriales_D; family Sanyastnellaceae; genus UBA11663. The sequence continues at coordinate 30,387 of JAQBVN010000011.1, forward strand.
GAGCGAGAATTCGACCGTGTTGAGCGTTTGGCCTGGATCCAAATCTTCATGAATCAAATCGTAGTACCCATTGGAAATCCAGAAATATCCACCGTTCCATCCCAATCCTTGACCACTTAGATCCGTGAGGGTGGCAGTGTAGCACGTGCTGTCCTGCAAACAAATGTCCAGATATACGATGGCAAAATCTCCAAAGCCAACTTGGGAATACACCACTGTTCCGTCGTCACTCGTGATTTCGAGTCCAACGTTGTCACCTCCAGAAAATGTACACACGTACATCTGAGCTGGCGTACCCTCCTCACATTGGAACGGATATTGGCAGGATCCGTCGTCCACCGTGGCTGTGACATTGAAATTCAAGGCCTCGGGGTCGGTGCAACCGGGAAGCGTGAGTTCGCATCCTTCGGTTTCTACGCCGATTGCGCAGGCCGCTTGGTACTGTCCTTCCGGAACGGAGTAGTTCGTCGTCGTGCCGTTGAAGGTCACGTTGACGCTGCCCGTGCCGGGAGCCCAGCCGTAGTCGCTCAAGATGAAATTGTAGCAGCCTGGCGCAACGCATCCGTATGCGTTGGCTTGCTGGAATTGGTCGTACGTGAACACAAGGTCGACGTACGATCCGCTTGAAGTCGTCAACGACCACCACAACGTGGCGCCAAAACCAAGCTCGATCAAGGAATCGGGTGAGACAGTCTCCACGCTCAACAGCGTTTCACCCTCACCGCACAAGGGGAGTGAGACGCACGACCCGTCGTCGTTAGTGGCCTCCGGGTTGTAGTTGAGGGCCTCGGGGTCCGTGCAGCCCCAAACGGGTTGGTCGGAGCAATCGCCTTCCCAGGCAATCCATGCGCCGACGCAGTTCGCTTCGCAAGCGTTGTTGAACGTCACGTAATCTCCCGTGAGGTAGTCGTAACCGCACACAGGGTCAAACACGTCGTCACATTCGCAAGGGTAGAGGCAGGATCCGTCGTCGGTGTCGGCGTCAGGGTTGAAGTTGAGGGCCTCGGGGTCAGTGCAACCGTAAGTTGGCAGGTTGCTGCAGTCGCCAAATCCGACGATTTGGAATGCTTGGGCACAAAACGCTTCGCAGAGGTTGGGAAAGGTCTCGAGTGTGCCGTCAAATAAAATGGCGCAGACGGGGTCGACCAAGTCCTCGCACTCGCACTCGTAAATGCACGACCCGTTGTCCAACGTGGCGGATGGATTGAAATTGAAGGCAGCCGGGTCGGTGCAACCTTCGAGGTCCACCGCAGTTTCTTCGCAGCCCTCGCCGTACCCAAGAACCACGGATTGTCCGTTGCCTTGTTCGAGGCTGAATTCCCCAAGATACACACCTGTGGCAGGGAGGTAGATTTCCAGGTAGGCCCCGTTCCAGCCGTCGCCAAACGAATCGACCATGTCCAAGACGAGGCATCCCGAGACGTTGTCCAAGCAGAACGTGCTGGAGCTCACCCCATAATCTTCCGTACCAAAACCTTGGGCCAAAATGCCGTTGTCGTCCGAGACGGTGTAGCTCACTTCTTCGGACCACGATCCCGTGTACAGGGTGGCGATGGCTTCTACAGAACAAGCTTGGGACAAAGCGGCTGGTCCTGAAAATCCGAGGACTATCAGGGCCAACATGGCGAGTTTAAACATGCGATTCATGATGCAGGGCGTCGATTTGTTTCGAAGCAAAAACACTTGCCAAGCCAGAAGGTTGCATCGGGGCCTCAAGCGCGCTCAGAGAGCTCCAACCAGCGCATCTCGGCCGCGTCCAAATCGGAAGTCACGGCGCCCAGTTCTTCGCCGAGCTTGCGCATGTTCTCGTGATTGAGCTCTGTTTGCAATTGCGTGGACAGGCCATCTCGACGTTTTTCAAGCTCGGCGATTCGGGCCTCGAGCCCTTCGTATTCCAAACGTTCCTTGTAGCTCAAGCGCGCACTGTAATCCCCCTTGATGGATGTGGCCTGGGGTGAGGTAGAGGCCACTTTGGTTGCTGCAGCCTCGGCTTGGGCGCGTTTGACTTCTTCCGACCGTTGCGCTCGATACTGGCTGTAGTTGCCCGGATAGTCCCGAACGGTGGTTTGGCCTGATTCTCCGAGCACCCACACGTGATCGACGAGCTTGTCCATGAAATAGCGATCGTGCGACACGACGACCAGGCAGCCGGAGAAGTCCATCAAGAATTCCTCGAGGACGGAGAGCGTGAAAATGTCGAGGTCGTTGGTGGGCTCGTCCATGACCAAGAAATTTGGGTTGCGCATCAAAATGCGCAGCAGGTGCAATCTTTTGCGTTCCCCTCCACTCAACAGCCGCACGTGCTGGTGATGCATGGCATGGGGAAAGAGGAACCTTTCGAGGAGCTGGGCTGCCGTGAGTTTGGCCCCACCTTTCAGGGGAATCCAATCAGCGATGTCTCTGACGGCATCAATGACCTTCCAATCTTCGTTGAACGAGCCTCCTTCTTGGGTGTAATGACCAAAGACGACGGTTTCCCCAACGACGACCTTCCCGGCATCCGGCATATCCTGTCCGAGAATCATATTCAACAGGGTGGACTTGCCCGTGCCATTTCTGCCTACAATGCCGATGCGTTCACCGCGCTTGAAGTGGTGGGTGAATCCTTCCACGAGGATCCGTCCGTCGAAACCTCTCTTGATTTTGTGCAGTTCGACGATTTTGCTTCCCAACCGTTCAGGGATGATTGTCAAGTGCAACGGGTCTTCTTGAAGGCGCTTAGCCGCTGCGGCTTTGATGTCTTCAAAACGATCCAATCGGCTTTTGCTCTTGGTGGTTCTCGCAGAGGGAGTGGCCCGAACCCATTCGAGCTCCCGTTTCATGTGGGTTCTTGCCCGTTCCTGAACTGCCAAGGCATTGGCACGCCTTTCCTCCCTTTTTTCGAGGAAGTAGCTGAAGTTTCCCTGGTAGCTGTGCAGGGTGTGGTCGTCAAGTTCAAGGATCCGGTCGCAGACATTTTCCAAGAAGTAGCGGTCGTGGGTGACCATCAGGATGGTGGTGCCCATGGAGGCCAAACGCTGTTCCAACCATGAAATCATGTCGAGATCGAGGTGGTTGGTGGGTTCGTCGAGGACTATGAAGTCGGGCGCTTCGAGCAGGACCTGGGCAAGAGCGACGCGCCTTTTTTCGCCACCGCTGAGCTTTCCAACGGTTCTGTCGAGTTGGTGGAGGTTGAGTTGGCCGAGGATTTCACGGGCTCTTGCCTCGAAATTCCATGCTTGGGTGGCGTCCATGGCGTCGCAAGCGCGTTGAAGGGCATCACCTTCGGAACCCTCTGCAAGGACACGCTCATAATTGCGAAGCGCGTGCACGGCTGGACTATCACCAATGTAAAGGGTGTCTAGAATGGTGGCATCCGGCAGAAGCTCGAGTTCCTGCCTGAGGTGGCCATGCCGCACCCCGCTTCCAAAAACGACGCGACCACTGTCCGCTGGTTCATTGCCACAAATGGCGCGCAGCAGCGTCGACTTTCCCGATCCGTTGCGAGCCACAAGTGCCACGCGCTCACCTTCCTGAACCCCGAAGGTCAGGTCCTTGAAAAGAAGCCTTTCCCCATAGGTCTTGGTGAGTCCTTCCACGGAAAGTACATTTCGCGTCAACGCCATGGCTCAAAGGTAGCGGGGAGGAGAGGAGGCTCGATGCCGAACAGCCGTTTTCTCAGCGTAAGTTTGGCCCATGTCTGACCCAACGACATGGCATCTTTCAACTTGGTCTGAATTGACCCGTGATGCCTTTCATGGCATCGAACGATTGAGGCTCGACGTGTTTGTGCTGGAACAAGATTGCGTCTACAGTGACTTGGACGGCAAGGACCTGCGCTCCCTTCATTTGTGGGCGGAGGACCGTGACGTGATGAAGGGACATGCTGTGGCAGCCTATGCACGGTTGGTGTCTCCCGGAGTGAGCTACCAAGAACCGAGCATCGGAAGGGTGGTGACCCGCCAAGATCGCAGGGGAGAAGGTTTGGGACGTGACTTGATGAATCGAGCCATCCAAGCGTGTTCGGACGTGTGGCCCGACCTCGGCATTCGAATCTCAGCCCAGTGCTATTTGCAGGGTTTCTACGAGAGTTTGGGCTTCGTTCCCGTGGGCAATCCCTACCTCGAGGATGGCCTGCCGCACATCCAAATGCTTCGCTCGGCCCGCTGAAGAGGGTTCAGTCCCTTGGTTGAGAAGTCTCTCTCTCCCAGGATTCATTTTTGCCAGATGCAGGGGGTGCGTCGGCATCTTCATGGTCCATGGCCGCTTGGACGAAAGAAACGAACAGGGGGTGGGGATTGAGCACAGTGGACGCGTATTCCGGGTGGAATTGAGATGCCACGAAATAGGGGTGGTTGGGTACCTCCACAATTTCCACCAAACCGTTGTCCGGATTGATGCCTGTCGCCACCATTCCAGCTGACTCGAAATCAGCGAGGTAGGCGTTGTTGAATTCGTAGCGATGGCGATGTCGCTCACCCACCTCCTTCTGGTGTCCGTAAGCGGCATGAGCTTTGGAACCTTCTTTCAGGGAGCATGGATATTCCCCCAACCGCATCGTGCCCCCCATGTTGGTGATGGACTTCTGCTCAGCCATCAAATCGATGACTGGTTGGGAAGTGTATTCTTTGATTTCCGTAGAATGCGCATCCTTCAGGCCAAGGACATTTCTGGCAAATTCAATGACGGCGCACTGCATTCCCAAGCAGATCCCAAAGAAGGGAATGCCTTCCGTTCGGGCATGGCGAATGGCAAGGAGCTTGCCATCAATGCCTCGAGACCCAAACCCGGGAGCCACCAAAATGCCATGAAGGCCAGCGAGTCGCGAGGTGGCATTCTCGGCCGTCACGGTTTCACTGTGAATCCAATCCACGTCGATGTGGGCTTCCAAGAGGGCACCGGCATGATCCAATGCTTCTGCAATGCTTTTGTAGCTATCCTTCAACTCGACGTATTTCCCAACCAATCCTATGCGGACGTGGCGTTTGGGATTCTTGTATCGGTGAAGGAAATCCTTCCATTCGGTCAGGTTGGCTTCGGTGTCATCTGCTTGCATCCCCAACTTGCGCAGCACAACCTCATCAAACCGCTCTTCCTGCATCAACAAAGGCACGTCATAGATGGTGTCAGCATCGATGCTCTCAATGACTGCGTTGGGTGCCACGTTGCAAAATCGAGCGAGCTTGGTGCGCACGCTCGGGGGCAGAGGATGCTCTGTTCGACACACCAACACATCGGGTTGCACCCCGAATTCAAGCAATTGCTTCACGGAGTGCTGGGTGGGTTTGGTTTTCAATTCACCTGCAGCAGACAAATACGGGACCAAGGTCAAATGCACGACCAGGGTATCCTCGGGGCATTCCCACTTCATCTGACGGACCGCCTCGATGTACGGAAGGGACTCAATGTCCCCCACGGTGCCCCCAATCTCCGTGATGACAAAATCGTAATCCGTCTTGGACCCGAGGATTTGCACGCATCGCTTGATTTCGTCCGTGATGTGAGGGATGATTTGTACCGTCTTCCCTAGGTATTCCCCGCGGCGTTCCTTGTCAATGACACTTTGGTAAATGCGACCGGTGGTGATGTTGTTGGCTTGGGTGGTTTGGACATTCAAAAAGCGCTCGTAGTGACCGAGGTCCAAATCCGTTTCAGCCCCATCCACAGTGACGTAGCACTCTCCGTGCTCATAAGGGTTGAGGGTGCCTGGATCCACATTGATGTAGGGATCGAGTTTTTGGATGGTGACGCGATAGCCTCGGGCCTGCAGGAGTTTGGCCAAAGAAGCACTGACAATGCCCTTGCCCAGGCTGCTGCTCACACCACCTGTCACAAAAATGTAACGGCTGTTGCGACCGCTTGCGAGCGATTCGATGGAGGAGGAAGAGGAAGGTGAAGGCATATCCCGTACTTACGGGATTCAAAGGTAGGTCAAACATTTCGTTTGCAACCAGACACGCCCGTTGGGAAGTTGTTCACCATTCATTCACCGATTGGGAACCTTGCGTCTCTTTGAGAAACTCGACAGGTTGAATGCAGAATCTTGGAGTTCCCCAAGGAGCGCATTCAGGAGCGCTTGTCCAGCCGCTTTGTCATGGCCTGGACCCATTGGAATTCATTGAAGAACTCGCGAATGATGATGCGAAACAACGTGTATGCGGGAATGGCCAAAACCATCCCTGCAGGTCCTGCCAAGCTTCCCGCGATGGAAATGACTGCGAAAATTTCGAGGGGATGTGCGTGAACACTTTTGGCAAAAATCACGGGTTGGGTGAACAGATTGTCCACCAACTGGGCAGCACCATACATGATCATGGCAAGCCCGACAGTACCCCAGGTCAGGCCGCTTGAGATCATGACCAACATGCCAAAGGCAGCGCCTACCAGCGGGCCGACGTAAGGAATGAGATTGCAGAGTCCCGCAAACAGCCCCAGCAACCATCCGTGTGGCACTCCCACAACGGTCAGTCCAGCGCCGACCACGGCCGTGATGATGCCCACTTGCAAGACGAGTCCACCAAAGTACCTCGTGAGCAATTCGCCGGAAGTTTCCATGATGCGCAGCATGGCTTCACGACGGGAACCTGGGGTGAAAGACAGGAGCAAATCCTTGAACAATTCGGGTTCTCTCATCAGAAAGAACGACATGAAAAGGATGGAGAAGGAGGCCACCAAAAGGTTTCCCATGGAGGCCAAAAGGGCCGAAAACAACCCCGCTGCATCGGTCGCTCGGAAGAAATCCATCATGTGGTTGGCGAGAAATTCGCTGTTGGCGACGCCCTCTCCGCTCAGATCCACCCACGAAGTCCAGCGGTCCAAAGCGGCCAGAGCCTCGAGCCAGTGATTCGCCAATTCATTGGGCCTCAATGAGGTCAAGGCTTGGAGTTGTTCCTGCACCAGCGGAGCAAACAACATCACGACCGTGGTGGCAATCATCAGCATCCCGGAAAGCGTCAACGCGGCCGAAGCAGTCATGCCCATATGCCATCGTCCCACACGACGCGCAGAGAGCCAAGCCACCACGGGTCTTCCAATGAAACTGATCGCCACTGCCGCGAGAAAATACATGGCCAATTCGGAAAACCGAATGAGCAGGACGGCGAGGACGAGGGCGGCGAGCCACCATGGCCAACGTATCATGGGAGGAGGTGAGATTTGGGGGTAAACAGGCCTCTGAGACGACCCGTCCCAGCAAACACCTCGGCCCAAGAGTGAACGTGAAGCTCAATTTCTGCCATGCCGGAGGTGGGAAGCCAAATGGTTTGGTCTGTCAGTCGGTCCACCAATTCACTCAAGCCCGGGTTGTGCCCCACGAGCCATCCACTTTCAGCCTGGTCGTCCCATTCGTTCACCCAGCGCAGCCAAGCACGGTCCGACGCGAGGTAGGCGTCGGGTTCAAGCGTCATGGCAGATTCCGGTTCTTGCCATGCCGAGAGAAGGAGCAGGCCCGTTTGCAAGGTTCGGTTGGCAGGACTGACGCAACACGGCGTTCCCTGCCGCCGTGCCGGTGCACACCACGCACCGAGTTGCTGCACATCTTGAATGCCTCTAGGGGCCAAATCCCGCTCAAAATCAGGACATGAACCATGAGGCTCAGCCTTTCCGTGGCGAACGATGAAGAGGCGCTTCATAGGGTGAAGGTCGCAAAAAGTCCTTTGCAATCAATATTTTTAGATTTGTCTAAATTATTTTTTAGATACAGCTAAAAATGAAGGTCGCTGCCGTAGTTTTGTTCCATGGCAAAATCCAAACAACGAGAGGATCATGTCAAAGCGCTTTATGCACTTGGCGAATCCTTGGGTGGTCCCAAGGCGTGGGTGTCCACCAATCAAATGGCGGATCACCTCGGGGTGAAGGCACCGAGCGTCACCAGCATGGTCCAGGTACTTCAAGAACTTGGATGGGCGGAACATCGCCCGTATCGCGGGGCTCGCTTGACCGTGGCTGGCCGTCGGTTGGCGCTGAATTTGGTGCGCAAGCATCGATTGTGGGAGACGTTTCTGGTGGAACGTTTGGGGTTTGGTTGGGAGGAAGTGCATGACATCGCCGAGCAGCTTGAGCACATCGACAGTGTCAAACTTGTGGACCGACTGGATGAATATTTGGGATGTCCCAAAGTGGACCCTCATGGAGATCCCATCCCCGACGGAAAGGGGCTGTTCAACGACGACCGGTCTCTCCGATCTCCTTCAGACCTGGTGGCAGGCGACGTGGGAAGGGTTGCAGCTGTCCAACGCGATGATGCGGCTTTGTTGTCCTTGTTGAAGTCCCACGGAGTCGCGTTGGGGACGGAGTGGACGCACGAAGCATTGCAGGGGTTGCCCCATGATTTGCGGGAGCAACTCTTGTTGGAGTTGGTGTCAACGATGAAACACGGAGCATCATGATGGACACAGTCATCGCCTGGTTTGAGGGTCAGGGACCCGTTCGTTCAGCCCTTGTTGCGACTCTGTTTACTTGGGGGCTGACAGCGGCTGGAGCCGCCTTGGTGTTTCCGTTCAAAACGATGAACAGGAAGTTGTTTGATGGCATGCTCGGTTTCACAGGGGGGGTGATGGTCGCGGCGAGCTTTTGGTCGTTGTTGGCGCCAGCCATTGACATGGCAGGGGGGGATGGCTTTGCCAAAGTCGGACCGCCTGCCCTTGGTTTTGCGCTGGGTGCTTTGTTTATCCATGCCTTGGATCGGCTCATCCCTCACCTTCACATCAATTTCAAAAAAGAGGAAGCAGAGGGTCTACAGACCAATTGGCGTCGAACCACGTTGTTGGTGCTAGCCATCACCCTGCACAACATTCCCGAGGGATTGGCTGTGGGTGTTCTGTTTGGAGGAGCGGCGTTGGGTTTGGATGGAGCGACCACGGCAGGTGCCGTGGCTTTGGCTTTGGGCATTGGAATTCAGAATTTCCCAGAGGGATTGTCGGTCAGCATGCCTCTGCGTCGGGAAGGCGTGTCACGGACCAAGGCTTGGTGGTACGGTCAATTGTCGGCTGCCGTGGAGCCCGTCGCGGCTGTGGTTGGTGCTGTGGCTGTGATGACCATGCGGCCGCTTTTGCCATACGCCTTGGCCTTTGCAGCAGGGGCCATGATTTACGTTGTGATCGAAGAAGTGATTCCAGAAACGCAGCGAGACAAATACACAGATGTCGCCACGTTGGGATTCATCGCGGGCTTCATTGTGATGATGTCACTGGACGTGGGTTTGGGATGATGTTCACACCACCAAACCGACCGCTGCTCATCATCAGAAGCACGTGGTTGCTTTGGGGAACGTCTTGCAATCGCGCATTCAACTCTGCCTGGTCTGTGATGACTTCCAAGGAGGTTCGGCCAAAGCAAGCTCTCACAAATTCAGCATCGAGTGAAGGCAAGCGCTTGTGGGCCACAACGTCGGGATCGAAGTACACCACGGCGTGATCCACAGCATCCATGGATCCGTGGTATTGGGGAAGAAAATCCTTGTTTAGGCTGCTGAAGGTGTGCAATTCAAACACGGCTGTGACTTCTCGATCGGGAAACTGCCCCACGACTGAAGCTTGGGTGGCCCTGAGTTTGGAGGGGGCATGGGCAAAGTCTCGGAACACCACAAAGTCGTTGGATTCATGGGCCATTTCGAGTCGTCGGGCTGCACCCGTAAAATCAGTCATGTGAGCGTCGAAATCGACAGCATCCATCCCCATGGCCACGCAACACGCCCGGGCGGCTGCGAGATTCTGCATGTTGTGAGCACCCAACAACGATACGGCCAAGGGCTTCGTTCCATCCAAGGTCACCTCGCTGCCGGTGGACGTAGGGTGATGTGGTGGCGTTTGATAGCCAATCCAACGAATGTCGGGACGAAGCGGTTGGGCCTGGGCTATCACGCGGGCCAGGAGTTTGTCTTCTGTGCAGTGGACAACGGTGCCTCCATGTTCCACCGTCAGGAGGTAGGTAGAGAACTGAGCGATGTAATCCTCTTCAGTCGGAAACACATTCACATGATCCCATGCAATGCCCGTGATGACTGTGACATGCGGGCCGTACCACAGGAACTTGGGTTTGGGGTCAATGGGTGAACTGAGGTATTCATCACCCTCGATGACTGCCCATTCGGTGTGGGGATCCAGGTGAACCATGCGATCAAACCCCTCGAGTTGCGCGCCCACCATGAGGTCAGTCGATTGACCGGCGCCTTTCATGGCATGGAGAATCATCGAGGTGACGGTCGTTTTGCCATGGCTTCCTGCGATGACCATGCGCTTCTTGTCTCGGGTGGCAAAGCGCAGGAACTCGGGATAGGATTGGATGGTCAATCCCATTTCTTGGGCGCGAAGCAGCTCGGGGTTATCGGTCCGAGCGTGCATTCCCAGGATCACGATGTCAATGTCGGGATTCAGTCGGTCTGGATGCCATCCATCCATTTCAGGCAACAAGCCAGCTTTGTCAAGACGGCTTCGACTCGGTTCAAAAATTTGGTCATCCGACCCGGTAACATCATGACCTGAATCTGCCAAGGCCAAGGCAAAGTTGTGCATCGCGCTTCCGCCGATGGCAATCAAATGAATCCGCATGGTGTGAATTTCAAATCTTTTGGAGCGCCTGTGGCGGGGCTTCCCCAGCATTTTCCCACATTCGCAGGATGAGAACCTTTGTCCACACATGGAAGGCACACCGAGAAGCTTGGCGCTTGCTTCAAGGCCCCCTGAAGATTTGGATGCTGCCGTCTGCCTTGATGACCTTGGGAGTTGCGGCCTTAGGGTGGTGGGGGATTTCAAGCTTGGCCAAGCATGTTTCGATGTGGTTGGTGTCTCAAGGTGGGTGGGCCTTTGAATCAACCTGGCTCCTTGTAGGTGTGGAATGGTCGATATGGCTTGCGCTTTTTGTCGTGAAGTTGAAGGTGACCAAGTACGTTGTCTTGATTGTGATGGGGCCGTTGTTTGCCGCGTTGAGCGAAGCTGCTGAAGCCCAAATCACAGGCCATGCGACCCCATTCTCATGGTCTCGCTGGTGGAGAGATTCAGTCCGAGGGATGCGGTCTGCGTGCATCCTTTTGGTCGTGGAGTGGACTCTTGTGGGGTGTTGCTTCGTTGCGGGCTTGTGGATGCCCTTCTTGTCTCCGCTGATGGTTCCAGTGGCTTGGCTTGTGGGTGCTTGGGCCTATGGAGCGTCGGTGATGGACTACGTGTGGGAACGCGAGGGAAAGGGCGCGCTCCAAGCCTTGGCGGAGACGACCAGTCGGCCAGGGGTTGCCCTGGGTGTGGGGATTCCATTTGCCTTGTGGATGGCTGTGCCAGTGTTGGCTTGGACTGTGGGTCCTATGCTTGGCGGGTTGTCTGCGACGGTTACGTCGGTGCAAGCTTTGAAGGGGGGAGACGGTGAGACGCGCACAAACCTGTCTGGCGACAGTCAGCCAGCAACTTTTTGAATGTGAATGCCCAAGGCCTCGAGGTCGTCAAAGAAAGACGGCCAGCTCTTGGCAACACATTCAGCGCCTTCAATTTCCACAGGGGCACCTGCGGCGCCAAGCACGGCCGCAGCCATCGCAATGCGATGGTCACCATGACTTGAAATTCTGGCGGATTGGACAGGGCCGGGGTGTATGGTCATGCAGTCGCGATCCTGGTCCAAATCCACGGAGATTCCACATTTGGCAAATTCTCGCTGCAGGGTCAATCCCCGATTGGATTCCTTGTTGGACAGCCGGTGCAATCCTCGCAGATGACTCGAATTTGTGCCAAACACGGCCAAAGCCGCCAACGGAGGAAAGAGGTCGGGACAGTCCGTCAAGTCCACCTGGAACGAGGAGGGGCGACCCTTCATGACGCGCACACCTTCATCTGTTCCCGCCAATTTGCATCCTCCAAACAACATGGCTCCTTTGATGGCTTCGTCGGCTTGCGTGTACGCGCTGTGAAGTCCCTCAACGTCCAGATGGTGTGGACTGATGAGCACGCCAAGGGACATCAAAAAGGCAGCTGAAGACCAGTCTCCATCGATGGCGACATCAATCGGGGTTGCGCGTTGTCCCCCTGGGATGGAGATGAGCATGCGGCGCTCGTCTGGGTCGTCTTCGAGGATGTGAACATGAATTCCCATGTCCTCGAGGACTTCCAGCGTCATGTCCAAGTAGGGCCGGCTGACGACCCCATGAAGATTGATGACACTGTTGCCTTCAGCATGTGGCAAAGCGCACAACAGACCCGTCAAAAGTTGGCTGCTCCCAGCGGCATCCAAGCTCGCCTCTGCGCCACGCATGGGACCGACAATCCGTGGATGGTCTTCTGTGGTTTGTTCAACCCGCACGCCAAAAGATTCGAGGGTCTCCTGCATGGAGGACAGGTTCCGTCCTCGAAGGGTTCCCATGCGCTCGAGCACCAAGGGGTCGTGATGAAGTCCTGCAAGCGCACCAAACATGCGCAAGCCAAGACCGGATTCCCCGGGTGTAAGCACTTCGGATCGAGGTCTCAAGGGAAATGTTCCGTGGATGGCAATGGCGTCCTCTCCCAATTCAACTTCCGCACCCAATTGTGCGGCCATCATCAATGCGTGGGTGCAATCGTCCGACTCGGAAGGTCTTCGAATCATGGTGGTGCCATCGGCCAGCGTCGCCAAGGCCACCACCCGTTGCATCACACTTTTGCTCGGAGGCGCCCATACTGAATCAGCTGACAAGGTGCTCGGCAGGACCCGGAGAATCATGGCTTTCTCCCTGTGTATATGGTGGCAATGCCGCCCGAGAGCATCCGAGACTTCAGATCCACGTACCCGGCCCGTGCCATGTGTTGCAAGAAATCCTCACCCTCTGGAAAGGCATCCACACTTTCAGGAAGGTAAGTGTATGCGGCGGGGTCCTTGCTCACCCACCGGCCAATGGTAGGCATGATTCGTTTGAAGTACAGACCAAAAAGCTGCTTCACAGGAAAATGGCGGGGCTTGCTGAATTCGAGAACAAGGCCCAACCCTCCAGGACGAAGCACCCTGAACATGTCTCGGAGCCCCCCGTCCAAGTCTTCAAAATTCCGCACCCCAAAAGCCACAGTGAAGACATCAAATTTCCCATCCTCAAAGGGCAAGGCCACCGAATCACCTTGAATCAATTCGATGCGTTGGTCCCAACCGCGCGCCTTGATTTTCTCCCGTCCCATATCGAGCATTCCCGCACTGATGTCCACGCCAGTGACATGAACGTCCAAGCCCATGCGAACCGCTTCAATCGCAAAATCCGCCGTTCCGGTCGCCACATCGAGCATTGTCTGTGGCTGTTCCTTGCGCAGAATTCGGATGCAGCGTTTTCTCCACAACACGTCAATTCCCAGCGAAAAGAGATGGTTCAACAGATCATACCGATGCGCGATGCCGTCAAACATGCGCGCTACCTGCGCCGTTTTGCCTTCCTCTTCGGGAGAAACGTAGGGTGTGATTTTGGTTCCCATGGTTCGATTGAAGCACAAACATGCAACACTTTTCGTGGCTTTCGGGTCTCAGCCCACCATGGTGTGTCCTTCTGGGTATTTGAAGTGCGACTGAAGGGGTCGGCCTCCCACAGCAAAGGCCACAGTGAGCGTGCCAACCCTGCCCACAAACATGGCCACGGACAAAATGATTTTGCCCATGGCGGACAAATCGGCCGTGATGCCCGTGCTCAACCCCACAGTACCCATGGCGCTGACATGCTCAAAAGCGAGGTCAAAAAAGCTCGCACCATGCTGGGTGATCAAAGCGTGTTCCGTCAAGGTGAGGGCAAAGATGCCCACCATGTTTCCCACCAAAAAGAACAGCAGGACACTGTATGCCCTGGACCTGAGGATGGGAGCGACTGTCCGCTGAAAGATTTGAACGTGGTCAGAGCCCCGGACGGTTCGCCAAACGTCGGCGATCACGATGGCTAGGGTGGAGGTTTTGATGCCGCCTCCTGTCGAACTGGAAGACGCGCCAATGAACATCAAGACCAACAACAAGAACAGCATGGGCATGCCCACGGAACCAATATCCACGGTGTTGAAGCCACTTGTTCTGGTCACGCTTTGAAAGACCGAAGTTGTAAATTTCCCAAAACCCGACATGCCCTCAAGTGTGCCGTGCCATTCCAGTGCCGCGTAAGCCACAGTGCCAAGAGCCACCAAGCCCAAAGAAAAGTACAGTGCGATTTTCGTGGCGAAAGTGATGGTCTTCCACGGCTGCTTCATACGCTCTTTGAGTTTGGATATATCGACCAAATCAAACAGAGCCACCATGCCAAGAGCACCCGCGAACACAAGCAAAGTAATCACCCAATGCACGAGCCAATTGTGTGCAACCCAAGGGTGTGCCAGCCCATCGGTGAACAGGGTGATTCCCGCGTTGTTGAAGGCGGATACACTGTGGAAGACAGAAGAAAACACCCGGTCACTCCAATGCTCAAAGGGAACGTCTTGTGACCAAAGCACCATCAACGCCAAGGCGCCAATGGCCTCGAGTCCGAGGCACCACACAACCACCTTGCTCAGGCTCCCCGTGCTACCCAACAAGTTGTCGCTGTTGACAAAATCTTCAATGACGTCGTGTTGTTTGACCGCCACGCCAAACTTGGCCACCAGCGCCAAAAAGGAACCAAATGCAATGAAATTCAATCCGCCGAGCTGAATCAAAATCAACAACACCCAATGGCCTTTGGTGGTGAAATAAGTCATGGTGTCTACGCTCATAAGTCCTGTGACGCACGTGGCGCTGGTGGCGGTGAAAAACGCGTCGACAAGAGGCATGCCTCCAGCGACAGTGGACATTTCTGGCATGGTCAACAACCAGGTGCCAACTGAGATCAACGCCAAGAAGCTCAAGATGAAAATCACGGCGGGGGGCAATCTGATTTTGGGAAGCCTTGATCCCTTTCTCATCCATTCAGACAAAATGGCAATGAACAGATATCCTTGCACGAGAAGGGTGCTGGCATCGGTGATTCCTGGAATGCTGGAAAGGGCTGCGCCTAGAAAGGGTTTGCCAAACATCAAGTCTCCTGCACCTTCAACCAACAGGAGGGCCATGAGCAATCCTTCGGCCCATGTTTCGCGGAACAATTGGCGTGGTTGGAAATGGTAGAGGATGCGGATCAGGTAGTGAAGCACGTAGAACCCGAAGCTCATCTTCACCACGCCGAAAAGCCCTGCGGCAGTTCCTTCGTCATGGGGATATCCAAAGTAAATGGCGAGAACGCTCAAGGCAGTCAAATTCACGCCGACATTCAACCATTGGAAAGTTCCCAGCGCGCGTTCCTTGCTGTCATAGAGCCAAACATTGGCTCTTTCGCGAAATTGTTGCCAGGTCAAGACGTCAGCGAATGGGAGAGTGGAACACGCACCGCTTCGCGCTCGAGCTCTGCTTTGGAAATGGGGACAACTCCCACGCGCTCGCATACCCATCCTCCAGCCAAGTTGGCCAAGGCAGCCATGGCCAGGGGAGAAGCTCCAGATGCCAACATCAGGGCAGCCACGGCAATCACCGTGTCTCCTGCGCCGCTCACATCCATGACCTCTCGGGGAATCGCCGGAATGTGTTCATGGTTGATGCCTTCCGCTGGAGCGTGAATCCAAGTCCCATGTTCACCCAACGTCACCATCAATCGTTGGCAGGTCAGTCGATCCATGAGTGTTTCAACCGCGCATTCCATGGCCTCCCGAGATCCAGGATGAACCGGGTGGGTCAAAGCGAGGCCTTCATTGAGTTCCTTCAAATTGGGTTTGAACAATGCCACACCCCGGTAATGGTTGAAATGACGAAGTTTCGGATCGACGGCCACAGGGATGTCGTAGGCTTCGCAAGCTTGGAGGACCCCCTCAATCAGTGATTCTGAGAAAAACCCCTTGTCATAGTCCTCCAAAATCACCGCATCCGGTCGATTGTCGGAGGCAATCAGACGTCCGAGGGAATCAAGCACCTTGTGTTGGATGTCCGAAGGCAAAGCATGGGTGGCCTCTTCATCGACGCGAACCACATGTTGTCCACCGCTGATCACCCTTGTCTTGACCGTGGTAGGGCGGCTGCCATCTCGTTCCAAATGAGGGTTGGATATTTCAGCGAGGAGCTGCTCAAGCATTTCCCCTTCGCTGTCCGTTCCGACAACGCTGATGACGTCGACCTCCGCTCCGAGCGCGTGAAGGTTTTTGACCACGTTTGCAGCCCCACCAACCCGTTGCTCTCGACGTGTGATTTCCACCACAGGCACGGGCGCCTCGGGGCTGATGCGACGCACCTTGCCCCACATGTAGGCATCAATCATGACGTCCCCAAGCACGCAAATACGTGGATGAGACCAAGGAATGTGCGTTGCGGATGCCAAATTCAATCCTTCAGCCATGACGCAAAGGTCGGGGACTCAAGCCAATTGTCGGCATGCCCGGTCAATCCGGGCAATGGCTTCGAGCAGCACTTCGTCCGCAGCAGCATAGCTGAGGCGAATGCATTCTGGGGTGCCAAAGGCAGCTCCACTGACCGTGGCCACTTGCGCGGCATCGAGCAGGAAGAGCGCCACGTCATCCGCGTCACGCAGGGTGTTGCCTTGGTAGGTTTTGCCAAACAACTCGGACACATCGGGGAACACGTAAAACGCGCCCATGGGCTGGTTGACTTTGAATCCGGGAACGTTGGACAGCCCTTCGACCATCAAGGCGCGTCGACGGCGGAAGGCATCGACCATGCCTTGAACCATGGCAGGATCAGCTTCCAAAGCTGCTGCCGCTGCCGCTTGGGTGATGCTGCATGGCGCGGACGTGAATTGACCTTGGATCTTGTTGCACGCTGCTGCGATCCATGTGGGCGCACCGATGTATCCGAGGCGCCAACCTGTCATGGCAAAGCCTTTAGACACGCCATTGACGGTGACAGTGCGCTCCCACATGCCGGGTTGGGCCGCCATGCTCGCGTGCTTGTCCGTGAAGTTGATGAGCTCATAGATTTCGTCGCTGACCGTCACAATTCGGTCATGGGCGCGCAACACCGCAGCCAGCGCAGCGGTTTCAGACTCAGTGAACACCGAGCCCGAGGGGTTGCAGGGCGAAGAGTACATGACCATCCGGGTCCGAGGCGTGATGGCCGCCTCAAGGTCCGAAGGTTGAATTTTGTAATCGTTTTCGATTCGCGTGGGAATGACCACGGGGATGCCGCCAGCCACTTTGACGATTTCTTCATAGCTCACCCAGAACGGAGCGGGAAGGATGACCTCATCTCCTGGGTCGACCAAAGACAGCACCACATTGGCCAAACTCTGCTTGGCGCCCGTGCTTACAACCACTTGGTCAGGGGTGTAGTCTAACCCATTGTCGCGTTTGAACTTGGTGCAGATCGCCTCGCGGATGCGAGGAGTTCCAGGAACAGGGGTGTAATGCGTTTCGTTGTTGTGGATGGCATCGATGCCCGCCTGCTTCATGGCATCAGGGGTGTCAAAATCGGGTTCTCCCAAGGACAACGAGATGACGTCAATGCCTTGGTCCTTCAATTCGCGTGCCTTGCGTGCCATCGCGATGGTTGCGGATTCACTGAGGCGTTGGAGGAGTGCAGAGGTGGTGGGTTCCATTCAAACAAGGGGAAATACAAACAGACATTCCGTGCATTGCGGCGTGCAAAAATACGGCGATTCAAGCAGATTGAAGGTCTCAGGGGCGTTTGGAAATCAGGGCCAAACCGAGGACCGTCAGAAGCCCGTTGACGGGCAACAGCGCAAACCCAAAACTAAAGCCCCATTGGGCGGAGAGCACCGATTCCAGGATGTAACCAAGGACGGGGGCCGTCACGCAAACCCAGGGGATGCCCTTGGGTGAGGGGCGAAGCGTCGTGAACATGCCTGCCACAAACAGCCCAAGGAGGGGTCCGTATGTGTAGTTGGCGACCGTGAACAAGGCGGCCACAACCGACGTGTCATTGACCGCTCGAAAGGCCAGAATGACCACCAGCAACACCAGTGCCATGATGGCATGGACACGCTTTCGAGTGCGCGATGCCGCCTCGGCCGACACGTGGTCGGTTTGAAGGATGTCCACACAAGTCGATGTTGTCAGCGCTGTCAAAGCGGAATCGGCTGAACTGAAGGCCGAGGCGAGCAGGCCCACCAAAAACGCCACCCCCATCCATGGCCCGAGGGTGCCACCCATGGCAATGAGGGGATACAGCCTGTCCGTGGAGGACGGAATGTCCATCCCGGTGGCTTCTGCATGCATCCAAAGCAGGGCCCCCATGGTCAGGAACAGCACATTGGCGCCGACCAAAATGACCGTGAAAGTCCCCATGTTCCACTGCGCCTCTCGGAGGTTTCGACAGGCCAGATTTTTTTGCATCATGTCTTGGTCCAGGCCCGTCATGGCAATCGTCACGAACATGCCGGCCAACACGTGCTTGACCGCATGGTTGGGCATTCTCCAATCCTCAATGACCCACACCCTGGTCAGCCCGGTGTCCCCAAGCAAGGCTGGAAGATCGCTCCATCCAGCATGGCTTGCCGACAGAATTCCACCAATGGTGAGCACCACAGCGATGAGCATGCAAGCCGTTTGGAGTGTGTCCGTCCAGATGACGGTTCCCATCCCGCTTCTGCGGGTGTAGATGTAAATGACCGCAAGGATGGCTGCAGTGGTCAGGCCAAACATCCATCCGGGTGTCGCTCCCCCATGCCAGGGTTCCAACATCAGCACGTCAATCACCAGAGCCACGAGGAACAGTCTGAAGGAGGCCCCAATGATGCGACTGAGTAAGAAAAATGCAGCGCCCGTCGTGTGAGCTTCTCGCCCAAACCGATCGCCGAGATACCCATAAATGCTCGTGAGTTTGAGCTTGTAGTAAAGCGGGAGGAGAATTGTTGCAACAATCGCATAACCAATGGTATATCCAAACACCATTTGCAAGTATGTCCATTGTTGATCTCCCACCCAACCCGGAATGCTCAAGAAAGTCACACCAGAGAGTGAGGCTCCCACCATGCCAAAGGCCACCACCGCCCATGGGGCACTTTGGTTGGCCACAAAAAAGCGTTGGTTGTCAGAGGAATCCTCGCCAGCCCCCTTTCGCGAGGAGAGTTGGGCAATCAACAAGAGGAGCCCAACGTAGGCGAGGGTGGTGAAAAGGGCGGTGGTTGCCGTCATGGAATCGTGGGTGAGGTCTCAAAAGTAAGGTCCGTAGGTGTGGGAGGTGCCGCCCCTCACTGATGTACCTTCGCAAGGTGCAAATCCCGTCCCGTTTGATTGAAGCTGCTGTGGACCAAATGGCCACTCTGCCCGGCATTGGCCGACGCACGGCGTTGCGTTTGGTCTTGCACATGCTCGGCCGGGACGCCGTTCGGGTTCGGGATTTTGCCGAAGCCATGGTGGCGATGCGTGAAGGGGTGAAGCCATGCTCCACATGTCATGCCCCGACGGAGTCTGAGACCTGCGCCACCTGTTCTGACCCTCGACGAGATGGTACGACCCTTTGCGTGGTTGAAGACATCCGTGACATGCTCGCCCTCGAAGCCGTGGGGGAGTACCGCGGGCTGTACCACGTGCTTGGTGGGGTGATCAGTCCCATGGACGGTGTGGGCCCGGCTGACTTGCACATCGACAGCCTTGTCATTCGCACCGCCTCGAAAGGGGTTCGGGAAGTGATTTTGGCTTTGCCTGCATCGATGGAAGGCGACACGACTGCGTTTTACCTGGCACGAAAGCTGCGAGAAACGGAGGTGTTGCTCACAACTTTGGCCCGTGGAGTGGCGGTCGGTGAGGCTTTGCAATATGCGGATGAGGCCACCCTTTCGCGCTCGTTGTCCAACCGCATTCCCTACGCTGGGTGAAGGACCTCAGTGTCATCATCGTGAGCTACAACGTTCGGGCTTTTCTCGAACAATGTCTCGTCTCTGTGGAACGTGCCATGCAGGGGTTGGATGTCGATGTGTGGGTCGTTGATAACAGGAGTGTGGATGGGTCGGTGGACATGGTCAAACGGCGGTTTCCGTGGGTCCACGTGATT
The DNA here is from genome assembly GCA_027622975.1 of Bacteroidota bacterium. Lineage (GTDB taxonomy): Bacteria > Bacteroidota > Bacteroidia > Flavobacteriales_D > Sanyastnellaceae > UBA11663. The sequence continues at coordinate 50,304 of JAQBVN010000011.1, forward strand.
GCGAATGAGGACAATGTCGGCTTTTCCAAAGCCAACAACCAGGCGATGCGAGCCTCGTCGAGTCGACATGTTTTGCTCTTGAATCCGGACACTGTGGTGCGCGAGGATACTTTTCAGCGGTGCCTCGCGCACATGGAAAAGCACCCAGAAGTCGGTGGAATGGGGGTGCCGATGGTGGATGGCACGGGTCAATATTTGCCGGAGTCCAAACGAGGATTGCCCACCCCTTGGGCGGCGCTGAGCAAGATGGTCGGGGCCCATCGTTTGTCCCCAACATCTCAGACATTCAATGCCTACTACGCGGGGCACGTGAGGAGAGACGAAACGGCCGCCGTGGACATCTTGTCTGGGGCCTTCATGTGGATGCGGCGCGAATCGTTGGACCAAGTGGGGTTGCTCGACGAACAATTCTTCATGTATGGTGAGGACATCGATTTGAGCTGGCGATTGAAACTGGGGGGGTGGGAAAATCACTACTTCGCAGGCACGAGTATCATTCATTACAAAGGGGAGAGCACCAAAAAGGGAAGCTTGAACTACGTGTTGGTGTTTTATCGGGCCATGCTGTTGTTTGCAGCCAAGCATTTTGAAGGTGGACAGGCTCGTGCCTTCACTTGGATGGTTCGCCTGGCGATCTATGCACGGGCGGGACTGGCCATCGGCCGAAGGTTGTTGTCTCGCTGGGGTGTGGCAATGGGTGTGGCCATGGTGATGGTCCCGTTGGTGGCCGTCGTGTTGTTGGGGGTCAGTCATGGGTTGGGAAAACAATTCACATGGAGCGACGTCGTGCCTTTGTCTGTGGCTCTTGCCTTGGTGCAGTTGATTGGAATGGGGGCCTTTGGAGGATACAGACCATGGAAAAACCAGCGTTCGCCAGCAGGCCAAACCATGGCATGGCTCGCTGCGTCATTGTTGACTTTGGGGATGTACAGCCTGTGGCCTGAGTCCATGAGGTTCAGTCGCACAGCGATGCTTGGCACGGTGATGGCCCATGGCGTGGCCCATGCATGGGTGGTTCATCTTCAGTGGCGTCGTGTCGGGAGTCCTTCCCGGGTGCGTCGATTGCTCGTGGCTGGCCACGACATGGAGTCCATGGTGGCTTTGTTGCGTCGCACGGAAGGGGAACAAAGGCGACAGACCCACTTCGCGTTGTGGCCTTCGACCTCCGTTCCCGAGGATTTGCCCCCTATTCAGTCCATGCCTTGGGTGGGAGGATGGGGCGACATCGAAGAGGCCATTCAAGTGCACGGTGTGGACGAGGTGGTCTTCAGTGGTCAAGAGGTGCGCGCTGACGACATCGTTCAATTGCTCCCCGTGTTGGGACAGCGCGGCGTGCGTTGTCGGATCGCGTGGACCGAGGTGGGGGATTTGATGTCCAGCGGTGGCGCGGCCAGAGAGGCCTTCGTTGGATTCAGCCACGGGTTGCATCATCCCGACGTGGCTCGGACCAAACGAATGCTTGATCTTGTGCTTGCCTTGGGGATCGCTGGGGCGAGTCCTTGGCTTCGAATCTCGGGAAGGAGGGGGTGGGGACGTGCCGCGTGGCGGGTCCTTCGCGGGAAGGCCACATGGGTCAGCCCAGGGAGTTTGGCCTCATCCAAGGCGTTCATCTTTGATGTGGCTTGGGGACTCGAAGGCCGGGCAGCATCACGCAAGGCATTCACCCATGCCCAAGATTACCATTGGCGAAAGGACCTTTCGGTGGTCCTCGATGCCTTAATTTCGCGCCGAGCAATCATCTCACATGGCCATCATTGATATTCTTCTGCCCAAAATGGGCGAGAGCGTGGCGGAAGCCACCATCACGAAACTTGTGGTTGATCCCGGTGCAGCGGTCGACGCGGATGACCCCATCGTGGAAATTGCCACGGACAAGGTGGATTCTGAGGTGCCCGCGCCTGAAGACGGCACCTTGGTGGAATGGTGTGTCGCGGAAGGCGATGTGGTTCAGGTAGGTGCTGTGATTGCCCGCTATGATGTCGGAGGTGAGGCGGTCGGTTCAGGTTCCACGACAGCTCCTGCCTCAGTTGCGAACGACTCCCAGCCCCAAGCAGCCCACCCCAACACCCCTCCCGCTGAAGTCCTTCAAGCCACCATGGCACCACTCGAAGAAGCTGGTGCTCCTGCAAGAAAGGGTCCATCGGGTCGCTTCTATTCCCCTTTGGTTCGAAGCATTGCGGAAAAGGAGGGCATGAGCATGGCAGAATTGGAGGCCATTCAAGGGTCAGGTTCAGAAGGCAGGGTGACCAAAAAGGACATCCTCGCATACGTTGCCAACCGCGGAGCAGGGTCCGTTGGCACGGCCGTGCAAGCCCCGGCTCCAACTCCGGCCTCGACCTCAGCCCCGGCCCCGGCTCCTGCGCTCTCCTCTTCCGGGAACACACCTGCGACCAGTGTGAGTGGAGCCTACGACATCGTGGAGATGGACCGCATGCGCAAAATGATCGCCGATCACATGGTGCGCTCCGTGGCGACAAGTCCTCACGTGACCTCTTTTGTGGAGGCTGATGTCACCAACATGGTTCATTGGCGCAACGCCAACAAAAAAGCCTTCGAGCAGAAGTTTGGCGAAAAACTCACGTTCACGCCACTCATTGCCGAAGCCATTGTCAAGGCCATTCGGGATTTTCCAGGGGTCAATGCCAGTGTAGACGGGGACAAAATCTTGATTCACAAAGCCATTCATCTTGGCATGGCAGCCGCTTTGCCAAGTGGCAATTTGATTGTGCCTGTGATCAAACACGCCGATCAGTACAATTTGCAGGGCTTGGCACGGCAAGTCAACGACTTGGCCAATCGTGCACGTTTGGGCAAATTGTCCCCCGATGACATCCAAGGAGGGACATACACCATGAGCAATGTGGGGACGTTCGGCAATGTGATGGGGACTCCCATCATCAATCAACCCCAAGTTGGCATTTTGGCTCTTGGCGCGATTCGAAAGCGCCCCGCTGTGTTGGAAACAGCTCACGGAGACGTCATTGCCATCCGTCACATGATGTTCCTCAGCCACAGTTACGACCACCGCGTGGTCGATGGCATGTTGGGTGGAAGTTTTGTGCGCCGGGTGGCGGATTTCCTCGAGGGATTTGACCCTCAGCGACCCCTCGAGGGCTGAGAATTCCAGACTTGGGACGTTGGCGAGTTGACTGCCGTGGGTGCTGTATACACGATGGACAGGGGATAAGTTGGTCAACACCCTTACATTTGGCTCATCTTGTGGGAGTACTTTGGTTGAAAATGAGAAAAATGACTCAAACAACAACGTGGAATAGATGCCTGCGTCGAAGTGTTATTTTGGCCTGGGTCGCTGTGCTGCCAGGGTGGAGTATGTGTGGGGTGATGGCAGCAGATTCATGGGGAACTTCCGAAGTGAAAAAGCCCAAGAATCCAACTTTCGGAGATTTGTTCAAGGAAGGTTGCACACTGATGGAAGAAGGATTTTGGTCCGAAGCCATTCCCGTATGGACTGAAGCGATTGAATTGCGTCCGGGGCATCGAAACGCCATGTACAAGCGCGCGGTATGCATCTTTGAATCTGGGGCCAATCTCGCCCTTGTTCAAACCGAATTGCAGGCGTGCCTAGATGGTGATTTCGCTCAGAGGTACGACCCTTTCAACGAATTCAACGATTTGCCCCCGGTCGAGGTGTGGCTGTGGATGGCCACCGTCAATCACCGGATCATGAATTTTGATGAAGCCCGAAAGGACATTGGACGATTTGTGGAAGAGGCAGGATCAAAGCATGTGTCTGCTGATTTGGCATCGAAGCTTATTGCGGAGATTCAGTTTACCCAAGTCCAGATGGACAATCCCAGAGACATGTCCGTGCAGAAGATGCAAATCAATTCGCCTGAGGAGGATTCACATCCTGTGCTCACGGCAGATGGGAGCACCATGTTTTTCTCCTCATCGCGCGTTCCAGAATCGGGAGAAGCCCCAGGTCGTGGTTTCCGCGATGTGTATGTCACACGGCTTGGAGATGACAATGTATGGTCGAAGCCAGAGCGTTTGGATCTCGGTGTGGAGAAACATGCCCAGGTCATTTCAGTGGATCCTTATGGTGTGGAATTGGTCGTGGAGGAACATGATGGTTGGGTGACGGATCGTCGGGTGTCTGTCCGCACTGAAAAGGGCTGGGCAGAAGTGGAAGACTTGGTGCTTGACAAACACATTCCCAACCATGGAGAGGTTGTCTTCTTCCCTGGCAAGGATCGAATCATTGCGAGTGTTGTGGATCGTAAAGGAGAGGGAGGGTTTGACTTGTATGAAAGTGAACGTCGTGGAGATGGAACGTGGACAGCACTTCGCCCTTTGGGAACGGAAGTGAATACGTGGGGCGATGAAATCACCCCATTCGTAGCGCCTGACGGGCAAACCTTGTTTTACGCCTCTGACGGACTCGTTGGAATGGGTGGCTTTGACGTGTATCGCAGCGTGCGGAATGAATCGGGCACATACTCACCTCCCGTAAACATGGGCTATCCAATCAACAGCGTGGAGGACGATCTGGGGTTTGTCATTGACGCCACTGGCAAGAAGGCTTACGTGTCCTCTCGCCGCGATGTGTCAGAGGGTGATTTGGACCTCTACGAGGTGAATCTGCAGGAGAAGACATTGGAACGGGATGTCGTGGTGGTTACGTTGCATGCGGAGGAAACGGAAAACGAGGCAGTTCCAAACCAGTTGATTTTGCGTGATGCCCAATCCCAAAACGAAATCAATCGCATTGCTTCGTTGCCAGGAGAAAAGGCTTTTCAATTCATTTTGGAAACTGGGTCGACGTATGTGTTGGAGGCCGAATCGGTCGATGCCGAGGGCGAGGTTGCCTTGTTGAATGTGCGCACCATTGATGTGCCTGAAGATCGGGGTAGTGGTGTCGTGGACATGAGCATCCACACGTTGTACGGAGGAGATTTGATGGCCTCCAATGGAGACCATGGAACTCCATTTGTACTGATGCCAGATGCGCGCACACAGTCTTCAGAATCCACACTCAAATCCAACGGCTTGGTCGAGCTTCAGCGGGAGGAGAATCAGGAGAAGGAAGTTCAGGACGAGTCCGAGCTGCAAAGCTTGAGCCCAACTGTTTCCGGGGAAAAACCAACAAAGAACGTCACCACTGAGGAAGCTGAAGTGTCTGTCGTGATTGAGGAAGCGCAACCCGAAGTGCCTGCCCTGCTAAAATCGGCTTTTGCTGCATTCATCTCAGAGCCTATCTGCGGGATTGTGACGAAGCCAGCAGGAGGCCAAGCACAGTTGTTGCTCGCGGTGCAATTGTACGGTGCTCAGATCCATTCCGGACGCATGACGTTGGAGGCTACAATCGACCAGGTCGTGATTGCATCTCAGAATGCTCGCCCTGTCGTTCGCATTGAAGGCAGTGCTTCAGCCAAAACACGACTTGCCAGCAAGAGCAATGAGGTTTTGGCCAATGACCGTGTCATGGATGTATACCTCCGAATGCGAGATGCCTTGTTGGCCAAAGGCTTGGTCGCTGGGGATGACTATGTCATGGAGGTGATTCGTCGTGTGCAACCTGACGCAGACACCCCGTCAGAACTCCGTCATTCGGACGTGCCACCTGCCACATTTCAGTACGTTCGGGTTGACATTCGATGATGCATCTCTAACCCAAACCGAAGGAAGATGGAAGCGTGGATGGAGCAAGTCAAGTCTCTTCATTTGAAGAGACCGTTGGTGTTCTTCGACTTGGAGACGACAGGTACGAAGGTTGGGGTGGACCGAATCGTGGAAATGGCCATGATCAAGGTGCAGCCGGATGGGTCGGTGGAGCGCAAGCCTGAAGAGCCGGGAAAAAGAATTCTTGTTCACCCAGAGATGCCGATTCCTTTGGAGTCGAGCTTGGTCCACGGTGTGTACGATGCGGACGTTGCCGACGCACCCACCTTTGGACGCATTGCCCCAGGCTTGCTCAAATGGTTGCACGGCTGCGATTTGGCCGGTTTCAACAGCAATCGCTTCGACGTCCCCATGCTGGCAGAGGAGTTTTTGAGAGTGGGCATTGATTTTGGTTTGGAGGACCGTCATCTGGTCGATGTCCAAAACATCTTTCATCGCATGGAACAGCGGACGCTGCGTGCGGCCTACAAATTTTACTGTGACAAGGACCTCGAGGGAGCCCATGAGGCGCTGCCGGATACGACTGCCACTTTGGAGGTCTTTTTGGCTCAAGTCGAGCGCTACAAGGACTACACAGTGCTCGACAGCCGAGGTGAGACGGTGGGGCCTCTCCCTTCAGATGTGGCGGAAATTGCTTCGTTTTGTCGGATGCAGAACAACGCCGATTTGATGGGCCGATTGGTGTTTGATGACGAAGGGCACGTGTTGTTCAATTTTGGCAAGCACAGTGGGCAGCGCGTCAAAGACGTGTTGGACAGAGACCCTGGGTATTTCGGGTGGATGATGCAGGGAGATTTTCCGCGATACACCAAGCGGATTTTGCAGCAGGTGAAGGAGGGGAAATTGTGATTTGATGCCTCGGATTGCTGTTTGGGTTTCCAATGATTTGACCTTTGATCAGCGGGTCCAAAAAACCTGTCAATCCCTCGTCAATCGGGGTTGGACCCCCGTGTTGGTCGGGCGAGAGATGCCGGGCATGAAGCCATGGCAGGGCCCGTGGGAGGCGCATCGCTTGCCTGTGAAGGCCCAGCGTGGAATTCGATTCTATGCTTCATGGCAGTGGGCCCTTTGGAAGTGGGTCCGAAGGCATGGTTTGGAGGTGGACGCGATTTGGTGCAACGATTTGGACACACTTGCTCCAGCCTTGGGATGGGGGCATCGTCCGGTGGTGTATGACAGCCACGAGTATTTCACGGAAGCGGCAGGGTTGACGGGGAAGCCTGTTCGTCGGGCTGTGTGGTTGATGTTGGAACGATGGTGCATGTCGCGTTTGACCTCCATGATCACGGTGAATGAATCCATTGCCGCGGCCTACAGAGAGAAATATGGGGTGGAGGTGGAGGTTGTCAGGAACATGCCTGTCTTGCGCCCTCCTGTGCTGACGGAGGGTCGCTCTGTGTTTGACTCCTACGGCATCCCGAGCGATTTGCCCATTGTGTTGATGCAAGGTGCCTACATGGACCGAGACAGGGGAACGGCAGAAGCGGTGGCTGCCCTGCCTCATGTGCCTGGCATCAGGTTGGTACTTGTGGGAGCAGGCATCGAATGGGAAGAGGCCCGATCAGTTCAGGGCGAAGAACGATTCGAGGGAAGACTGCATTGCCTGCCCATATTGCCTTTTGAGGAGTTGAGAATCTTGACTGCATCTGCAGATGTGGGGCTGAGCTTGGACAAATCGGGTCACGGGAATTATGAGATGAGTCTGCCCAACAAGTTGTTTGATTTCATGCATGCAGGCCTTCCGATGGTCACCACGGCGAGGGCTGAGGTGGCCAAGGTGGTCGAGGGACACAGGTTGGGCGTGGTGGTCCCGGATCTCGAGCCCGAGACCCTTCGTGGGGCCATTTTGGAAGTCTTGTCCATGCCGAGGAAGGAGTGGACCATACGCGCCGGGGAGGCCCGCAATCAATTTCATTGGGGCGTCGATGAGCCCAAGCTTCTCAAGGTTTTGGACGAGAGCTTGAAAGCCCATTTGAGGGGAAGCCAAAAGGCTTGAGCAAGCATCCAAACCCGAGGGAGATGTTGTCTCTTGATTCGCCATTCTTCGAGGTACAAGGATGGCGTGAATTGGCGCGAATGCCCACCCGCTTGAACCCTTGCTATGACAACGTGGGGATGGCATGCGACAGGCGCTTGAGAGTGCCTGAGTTGGAGAAGCCAAGCATAATCGCCCAAGACAGGAAATGATGTATCGAGGGGTCGCTCTACGAGCCACGACCTTGGAATCCAGAGTCCCTGATGATGGATGGTGTTTCGCCACATCAATCGCCAGTCCCAACGCGGAACAAACTCCGAGGGTACGCCGGGTTCAAGGGGCGGCAGGGCTTGGACGCAGGCAGCCATGGCGATGTCAGGCTGGGGTCCAACGGGGCGTGGGTGTTCCTGGGACTGCGAGTGTTCCTGGGACTGCGAGTGTTCCTGGGACTGCGAGTGTTCCTGCGCCACAGCAAGCATCTCTTCAAGTCCTTCCGGGTCCGGCAAGTCACCAGCCCCAAGAAACCAAACCCACGCACCTTGTGCTCGGGCTACACCGCGATTCATGGCATCGTAGATTCCCAAGTCTTGGGAAGATTCGATGTGGTCCAGCGTATGCAAGAAGTCCGCGACGGTCTCGAAGAAACCGTCGGATGACCCACCATCTTTGACGATGACTTCAAGATGAACTCGCAAAGTTGGCGGCAGTTGGTCAAGAGCAGCCAGCGTGCTTCTCAGCCCAACCGCATCGTTGAGCACTGGAATGATCACGCTGACGAGGGTCGATCCGTTCATGGAATCAATCGTGACCATCAATCATTCGTCCATGCCCGAATCTGACAGGCGACCCTGGGCACAAGTCAAGATTCGACCGGGGTGCCGTTGGATGCTGTCCCAGTCGTGGGTGGCCATGACCAGGGACCGTCCTTGTTTGGGCAAGTCGTGCATCAGCGACAGGATCTCCTCTGTGGTTTCAGGGTCAAGGTTTCCGGTCGGTTCGTCGGCCAAAAGGAGGGGAGGATCGTTGAGCAGTGCCCGCGCAATGGCCACGCGCTGTTGTTCACCGCCGCTGAGTTCATGAGGGTACTTGTACCCTTTGTGCGGCAGTCCCACGGCCTCGAGGACCTCTGCGATGCGCTTGGTTTGGGCTTTGGAATCCTTCCATCCTGTGGCCTTGAGCGCAAACGACAAGTTGTCCGACACCGTTCGGTCTTCGAGCAAACCAAAATTCTGGAACACCATGCCCAGCTTGCGCCGGAGTTTGTGAACGTTTCGGTGGGTGATGCGCCCCAAGTCCATGTCGCACACCGTGCCCGAGCCACTGTGTAGGCCCAAGTCGCCGTACAACGCCCGAAGCAAACTCGATTTTCCACTCCCGGTTTTTCCGATGAGATACACCAATTCTCCCTGACCGACCGTCAAGTTCACATCCTCGAGGACCACGTGTTCGCGGTGGCGAAGCGAGACGTTTTGCAGGGAGATCAAATTCATGGTGTCAACTTGAACGTGTCTGCCTCGAATATGGGATTGAACGTGGCTTTGGCAAGCCGAATGGTCATGGTTTGTCCAGACACAGATGTGACCTTTTCAGAGGGCAATTTCAACCCAAGGTCCCCAAATGGCAAATAGTGATTGAATTGCTCTACCTGCGTACCGCCATCGAGGGAAGGGCGCTTGCTTTGTTTCAACAGACCATCGGATATGCCAAACCAGTGGGTCTCCACCACGTGATCCTGGGAAAACTCCACCACAACGGTAGGTTCCCCCTTGAAGGGTTCGCTCCCAAGAACGACAGCTTGCCAATCCTTCCCCAGCATGTCCATGAATCGAGAAGGTGACATGGCCTGAAGAGACATGTCTACCTCGGACGGTTCCATCCGGCTCACCTGGCCCATTTGCAATTCTTCACCCCCAGACTCCGTCACAATCCGGGTCATCACGCCTTGCCCCGCCATGGCGAGTTCTGTTCGAATGGCGCGGTTCTTCTTGCCGAATTGTTTGGACTCTTTGTGTTCAAGCGACATGCCCATGCCAAACTCAATGGACCCGAAAGTCTCCATCCCGGCGACTTTTTTCCACGCCTTCGCACCTCCGATGGCCTCGTAATAGGCGTTGATCACGCTCTGTGCGGTGACACCCTCGGGCGCAGGTGTGCGAGGTATGACCGCATGTCCGAAGGCATCAAACAGATCCACGCCTTCAGATTCATCAAAGGGGCGCAGTTTGTCCAAGATCGAAGGATTGCCCACAATGCAGATGTTCAGATTGTTGGACTTCAGGAAGCTTTTGGCCACGCGTTGTACGTCATCGACCGTCACAGCTTCGAGGCGCTGCAGATAGGTGGTGTAGTGATCGTCCTGCAGTCCATACCGAGCAATGTTCAGAGCAAAACGAGCGACCGTGCCGGGGCTCTCCAAGGAACGGGCAAAGCTGCCCGCCATGAAGCTCTTGGTAGAGGCCAAATCTACACTGTCGACCAACGTTGTGCGGATGCGATTGATTTCGTGGAGGAATTCCACCACAGCACTGTCTGTGACCTCGGTCCTCACATCGGCGTAGGCCAAAAATTGACCACAAACTGGGTCGCTGTTCAAGGATGACCGGGCCCCGTAGGTGTAGGCCTTGTCCTCGCGCAGGTTTTGCATCAAGCGACCTGAAAAGGCTCCGCCACCCAAGATGGAGTTCATCACCGCCACAGCCATGGCATCTGGATGGCTTGGGGGCAGAGGAACAGGTTGGGTGATGTTGATGGTGCTTTGGACAGCCCCGTCGAGTTCGGCAAATCGAACTTGGTTGCCGGTCGGGAGTTTGGGGGTTGGAACTCGATAGAAGGGGATGTCTCCACGACGCCAACCGGCAAATACGCGCTCTCCCACGCGTTTGACGTCATCGGGAGTGATGTCTCCAACCACGATGAGATACCCCACGTTGGGACGGAAGTACGTTTTGTGATACGCCAAGAGGTCGTCGCGCGTGATGGAAGAGACGCTCTCCTCGGTGGTGATTTCTCCATAGGGATGGTCGGGTCCAAAATTGATGGCTGCCACCAAGTTGGAAGCAATGCTTCCAGGGGATGTTGCCGTGTTGGCCAAACTCGAAAGCTTCTGTTTCCGGGCTTTTTCGACCTCGTCTTCGGGGAAAGATGGGTGCAAAACGGCGTCGGCCACGATGTCCATGAGTGCTTCGCTGTGCTTGCTGAGCGATCGGGCGTAGAATCCATCCGAAGAGGCATTGAAGGACGCCCCGAGGAATTCAACATCCTCCGCGATCTCGGCTTTGCTTCTTGTGGATGTGCCGCCGGCCAACGTGGCGCCGACCATCTCTTGAAGTCCCGCCTTGTCACCCTCGAGAAAGGGAGGAAAGTCCAAGGTGAGGTTCCACGAGACGGATGGGGTCTTGTGATTTTCCACCACAATGACTTTCAATCCATTGGAAAGTTCAAATTGGGTGGAAGTCCCAATGTTCAGTTGTGGCGCTGGTCCGGCCTCGGGTGCGTGGGATCGATCCACCTGCGCCCGTCCGCTCCCGATGCTGATGGCCAACAGCATCCCAAGAGATGCCCAAGCATTCCGGGTGAAGTGTGATTGGAGGTTCATGGTCTTCAGGGTTGGAGGTTGGGGTCTTGCATGAAGTAGAGCGTGATTCGCTGAGAGGGCTGGTAATAGGTTTGGGCTGCCGCGCGAATGTCCTCGGGAGTCACTGCCAAATACCTTTCGATTTCCGTGTTGATCAAGTTGGCATCACCAAAATAAGTGTGGTAGTTGGCCAAACTCTCTGCAATGCCAGCCATGCTTTGGTTTCCCGCAAAAAAGGAGGTCTCGATTTGATTTTTGAGCTTTTGCAATTCCCGATCGGAAATCAACTCGGTCTGCATCCTTTCCACTTCGTCGTTCATGGCTTGCTCAACCATGGAAGGTTGAACACCCATGTTGCACATGGCAAATGCCAAAGTCAATCCTGGATCTTCAAGGCCAAAACTGAACGCACCACAAAACAGGGCGAGCTGGTCGTTTTCAACCACACGTTGATTCAAGCGTGAACTCTCACCTTGGCTCAGGACCTGGTTCAACATGTCCACTGCGTAATAGTCGGGGGTCCCTTGGGCAGGGATGGGATAGGCTTGAACCACCATGGGCAAACGGTCTTTTCCAAAGATGGTGTCTCGAACCTCCGCGGTTCTCATTGGCTCGACAATGGATGGCCGGGGAATGTCGCGACCGCCCCGTGGGATGTCCTTGAAATACAGTTCGACCAAGGCTCTGGCCTCTTGAACATTCAAATCCCCCGCAATGCTTAACGTGGCATTCTCTGGCACGTAGAACGTGTTGTAGAAATCCATGAAATCGGCATGGTTGGCTGCATCGAGATGTTCCATGGATCCAATGGGTGTCCATTGGTAGGGGTGCTCACTGTAGGCCATGGCCATGGTGGTGGGAAGCAATTGCCCATATGGCTGGTTGTCGTAGCGTTGACGCTTCTCTTCTTTAACCACTTCATTTTGCGTGTCGATGCCGATCTGCTCAATGTTGGCATGCAGCATTCGTTCTGATTCCAACCACAACCCCAACGCAAGTTGGTTGCTTGGCAAGAGCTCATAATAGAAGGTGCGATCTTGGGTGGTGTTGGCGTTGAGGATGCCGCCCGCGCGCTCCACGTAGGTGTCAAACTCTCCACGTCCAATGTTTTCTGACCCCTCAAACAACAGGTGCTCAAAAAAGTGAGCCATGCCTGTTCGGTCGATGCGTTCGTTTTTGGAACCGACGTGATACAACACGGTGACAGCCACAAGGGGCGTGCTGTGATCTTCATGAAGGATGACGTGCAGTCCATTGTGGAGGTCAAACTCCGTGAATTCGATGGTTGGCGTTTGGGTTTGGCCCCAAAGGCTGCTGCCCGCGCTCAAGGCTAACCATGCCAAGAAAGGCACGTGACAACAGCGGTAGCTGCCGATTGCCGGGCTGGAAAAGGTGAATCGCATGTGGGAAAATTGAGCCTGCAAGATAGGTCGGTCCCGAGGTATCTTGCCTCCATGGAAACGAGCCATGATCAGGAACCCAATGTGAAGACCTTGCCAGAGGGTTGGTGGGGTGCCGATGTGTTTTGGAAGTTGCAGAGGGAACGTGGAACGACATGGACCTTGTCTCAGGAGGCAATCGATCGCGTGGAAGCTTGCCACGTCTATCTTCTCGGACGCGTCGAGGGTGGGGACACCCTGTATGGGATCAACACAGGCTTTGGAGATTTGGCCACCACGAGGGTGGACGATTTGGCGGGATTGCAGCGGAATTTGCTTCGCTCCCATGCATGTGGAGTGGGTGATCCATTGCCCCAGGAGGTGGTGAGCGCCATGCTTTTGTTGAAGGTCAAATCGCTCTCGCAAGGCCACAGTGGGGTGGCGGTTGCCACGGTTCAACGGCTTCTCGATCATTGGAATGCATGCGTGTTGCCGGTGGTTCCACGGCAGGGGTCGTTGGGGGCGTCCGGGGATTTGGCGCCCCTGGCGCATTTGGTCTTGCCTTTGATTGGGGAAGGGGAGGTCATCATGTCGGATGGACGCAGACTGGGGGCCGGAGAGGCCTTGGCTGAGCTTGGTTGGAAACCCCTTGCATTGGGACCTAAAGAGGGATTGGCGTTGATCAATGGGACCCAAATGATGCTCGGCATGGGCATGGTGGCCCTGGAACGAGTCACGCGGTTGGCCGAATGGGCCGATGCCGTCGGGGCGTGGTCACTCGAAGCGTGGAATGGCCTGAAAGCTGCCATGCACCCGTCGATTCACCGCATCCGGAATCAAGCTGGGGCGATGATTTCAGCCCACAACGTAGCCTCGTGGCTCGAAGGCAGTCAACGAATGGACCTTCCTCGAGCGTACGTCCAAGACCCTTATTCGTTCCGGTGCCTTCCTCAAGTGCACGGAGCATCCCGGGATGTCCTCGAAGGCGTCCGAGCCGTGTTGGAGGCGGAAGTGAATGCCGTGACCGACAACCCGCTCGTTTTCCCGGACGAAGATTTGATTGTCAGTGGTGGCAATTTCCACGGCCAGCCGCTGGCCTTGGCCATGGATCGATTGGCCTTGGCCGTTCATGAATGGGGAAGCATTTCGGAGCGCCGAACCTTCAAATTGCTGAGTGGTAAACGCGGGTTGCCGGCGTTTTTGGCATCCAGCCCCGGGTTGAATTCGGGCTACATGATCCCTCAGTACACAGCCGCAAGTTTGGTCTCATACAGCAAGCAGCTTTGCACACCGGCCAGCGCGGACAATGCCGACAGCAGCAATGGACAGGAGGATCACGTCAGCATGGGTGCCAATGGAGCACTGCAAATGTGGCTCGTGATGGAGCATACGGAGCAGGTGTTGGGCATCGAGGCCATGTGTGCAGCTCAGGCCTCAGACCTTCGGGGCACGGACCCTTCAATGGCCCCGGCCCTTCGTCAGCTTCAGGACCACTTTCGACGGCATGTTCCTTTTTTGGAATGCGACGATGTCATGGCTCCTCACATGGAAGCGGCCTGTGCCTGGATTCGGGCCCACGATCCGAAGGATTTGGCCGACCTTTGCGACGCGACATCCTGACAGTTTCCATCCATGCTCATTCACGAACTCCCAAGACGCGGCAATTCCCTGTTTCGCTGGCGAAGTTTCATCCCCTTGATTCTCGTTCCACCAGCCATGTGGATGGCGTGGGATGCTCCGTTTTGGGCGGATTCGTGGGAGTGGCAGGCGACTTGTTGGGGGCTTGGATTCTTGGGGGTGGCAATTCGGGCCAAGACCATTGGACATGTGCCGCCCGGAACCTCGGGCAGGAACACCTCGGAGGGCCAAGTCGCGGAAACGTTGAATACACGTGGCATGTACAGCCTCGTCAGGCACCCTTTGTATCTCGGCAATTTCTTCATGTGGATGGCTTTGGTCATGGCCACTGGGCGCATGGGCTTCGCCTTGGTGGTGGCCCTGCTGTACATGATGTACTACGTGCGCATCGCCATGGCGGAGGAGGCATTTTTGGCGGGAAAATTTGGGCAGAAGTACAGGGATTGGGCAGCCACCGTTCCAGCGTTTGTGCCCAAATTTTGGGGGCGTCCTCAAAGCCGCTGGAGTTCAGCTGGGAACGCGTTCTCCTTGCGGCATGTCATCAAGCGAGAGTACAATGGCGTGTTTGCCCTTGTGTTTGGATTTTTCTTCCTTGACGCAGCCCGAACCGCCGGCATGGGCATTCCCTCTTGCGCGGAAATGCCTTGGCAGTTGGGGTTGGCAGTCAGCGTGACCTCCTTTGCGGTTCTGCGTTTTGTGAAGAAACGCACGCGCCTGTTGCATGTGGAGGGGCGGGAGTTTGGGCGCTGACAGCCTCCGTGGAGGGTTTACGTGACGGCGGCCTTCCTCACAATGCGACGGAGCAGGGCGGGCGAGAGGCGCTTGATGTACGCCGCCAAAACCTCGTATCGGCCAATCAGGACCTGGGCCTTGTTGTGCTCCACCGCCCGAATCATCCGAGCAGCGCATTGATCGGCCGTCATGCCGGCACCGGTCTTGGCGTCCATGGTGCCCTGCTGGGAGCCGTCGCCCACCACGGCGTTCAGGCTGATGTTGGTCCGGATGAACCCAGGACAAACCATCGTCACCCTCAACCCGTCGTCGTGATGCTCGGCACGCAGCGACTCGAAAAAGCCATGCAACGCGTGTTTGGCCCCGCAATACCCGGAACGCAGCGGGGAAGAGAACAGGCCCATGAGGCTCGTCACCACCACAAAATGTCCGCGACCTCGCTTTACCATGCCCGGCAACAGGGCCTTGGTCAGGGCCAACGTCCCGAAGTAGTCGATCTCCATGACACGGCGGTCCACGTCCAGGGACGTCTCGATGGCCTTAGAGCGCTGGCTGATGCCGCCGCAGTGCACCACGACGTCGACGGCCCCAATTTCCGCTTCCACGCGCGCCGCAATGCCAGCCAGGCTGTCGGCATCGGCCAGGTCGAGCGTGACCACGTGCACGTCGCACCCTTCAGAGTGCAGGGGGGCGGCCACTTCATCCAGGGAGGCCTGTTTCCGGGACGACAACACCACGGTCGCCCCTTTTCTGGCCCAGGCTTCAGCGCAGGCTTTTCCAATGCCGCTGCTGGCCCCAGTCACCCACACGATTTGGTTTTTCCAACGTCCCATTTGATTCGAGGTTGAGTTTACGGAAGGAGGGAAGGTCCCCACAACATCCACGCCGCCATGGCCGCCATGCCGAGGTCTTCCACGACGGTGACTGTGGTCATCGGCAGGTTGAAGGCCGTGCCCATGCAGGCGCATTTCAGTTTCTCGCCACGAGAGACGGCTTGGATGACCCCCACCGACGAGAAGAGCATGAGGCCCAAGGCGAACGCGTGCAGCGTGGGCCAATTCGGCGTTGCGAGGTACGCCAGGCCGAGAGCCACTTCGAGGAAGGGGTAGATCCATCCGTATGCACCCAGCCTTGCGGCGAGCAAATCGTACATGGCGTAGGCCGAGACAAATCCCCGCAGGTCGAGCAGCTTCAAGCCGCCAAACACCAAAAAGAACCCGCCCATGAACCGACCCATGAACCCTTCAATTCCTCCCGAGGCCAGGCTTCCCGCTCCAATCAATGCAACCGCGACACACAGGGGTGCCAAAGAATTCAGGGATGATTCAGCCGAGACTTTCACGGCAGAGTCTGAGGCGTCGTGGGCCGCAGCGTCGCCCTCCACAGCATATCCCGCGCCAACAACGGCAGCGACGAGGCCCTCTCGGCTCAAACCATGCTCTCCCGAAACCATGGCGGTGCCTTGCTTCAGGTCGACGTGAACGTGTTCAACGCCGGAAACGGTCGTTAATGCGCTCTCCACACGGGCGACGCAAGACGAGCAGGTCATGCCTGTGACGTGCAGCCGCTCGAAGCGATCAGGCATCGATGTTTGCGTACTTGGCGTTGTCTTCGATGAATTTTCGGCGTGGTGGCACGTCATCACCCATGAGCATGGAGAAGACGTGGTCAGCTCCCGCCGCGTTTTCGATGGTCACCTGGCGCAAGGTCCGGTTTTCCGGATTGAGTGTGGTTTCCCACAGCTGCTCAGCATTCATTTCTCCCAAACCCTTGTATCGCTGCACGTGAATGCCACCATCCGACGCACTCTTGCCGCGGAATTCCGCGATGAGGCGATCTCGTTCATCGTCATTCCATGCATAGATGGCTCGTGATCCTTTCTTGACCAGATACAACGGCGGCGTGGCGATGTAGACGTAGCCTTTCTCAATCAAATCCTTCATGTGGCGAAAGAAGAAGGTCAAAATGAGCGTTTCAATGTGGCTTCCGTCCACGTCCGCGTCACACATGATGACGACCTTGTGGTAGCGGAGTTTGGACAAGTTCAGCGCTCGTTCATCTTCTTCGGTACCCACCGTCACGCCGAGCGCCGTGTAGATGTTCTTGATTTCTTCGTTGTCGAAGATCTTGTGCTGCATGGCCTTCTCCACGTTCAGAATCTTACCACGCAGGGGCATGATGGCCTGGAAGAGACGGTCGCGTCCTTGCTTGGCAGTTCCACCTGCAGAATCACCCTCGACGAGAAAGAGCTCACACACAGCGGGGTCCTTTTCTGAACAGTCGGCAAGCTTGCCAGGAAGCCCGCTTCCGCCCATGACTGTTTTCCGCTGCACCATTTCGCGGGCCTTGCGCGCAGCATGCCGTGCTTGTGCGGCCAAGATGACCTTTTGCACGATGGTCCTCGCATCGTTCGGGTGTTCCTCGAGATAGGCCTCCAGCATGTCACTGACAGCCTGGCTTACCGGAGCACTGACTTCAGCGTTTCCCAGTTTGGTTTTGGTTTGGCCTTGGAATTGAGGCTCAGCGACTTTGACGCTTACCACTGCGGTCAGGCCTTCTCGGAAGTCATCACCGCTGATGTCAAACTTCAACTTGTCCAACATCCCACTGCCGTCCGCATATTTCTTCAACGTGTTGGTCAGTCCTCTACGGAATCCCGTGAGATGGGTTCCACCTTCGTGCGTGTTGATGTTGTTGACGTAGGAGAATAGATTCTCAGAGAAGGAGTTGTTGTAGGTCATGGCCACCTCCACGGGGACACCACTGCGCTCACCGCTCATGTGAATGACCTCTTGGATGATGGGCTCCCTGTTGCCGTCGAGGTAAGTCACGAAATCCTTCAATCCTTCGGTGCTGTGAAAGGTCTCTGCCACAGCATTGCCTTCGTCGTCCGTTTCACGTTCGTCGGTCAGGGTGATGGTGATGCCTTGGTTGAGGTAGGACAGCTCGCGCATTCGGTCGGCGAGGGTGTCGTAGTTGTAGACCAGCGTTTCGAAGATTTGGTGGTCTGGCTGAAACTCGACCGTGGTTCCGCGCTTGTCCGTGGTTCCGATTTCTCGAACTGGGTATTGCTCTTTGCCTCGCGCATATTCCTGCTCGTACACCTTGCCGTCGCGATTCACTTCAGCGCGCAAGTGGATGGAGAGGGCGTTCACGCAGGACACCCCCACACCATGCAATCCACCTGAGACTTTGTAGGCGTCTTTGTCAAACTTTCCACCCGCTCCAATCTTCGTCATGACGACCTGAAGGGCACTGACCCCTTCCTTTTCGTGCATGTCCACTGGAATACCACGCCCGTTGTCTGTGACGCGGATGCCATTGCCCTCTGTGATCGTCACAGTGATCGTGTCACAATGTCCACCCAAGGCCTCATCGATGGAGTTGTCAACCACCTCATAGACCAAATGGTGCAAGCCCCGAACACCCACATCTCCGATGTACATCGACGGCCGCATCCGCACGTGCTCCATGCCTTCAAGGGCTTGGATTTGGCTGGCGTCATAACCGGATTTTTTCGCGCCGCCCGCTTGCTGTTCTCCCAGGTTCTTTTCTTCAGACATCTCTCAAGGTTTCGTCCTGTGAAGATAGGGGTGAAAGCCCCCTCGAATCCTTGTGAAGGGCGCATGAAAAACCCCGACTTTTCCACGAAAATCGGGGGTTTTCACACAGGCCAAACGCATCAACGTTTCGCGTGGACTCACAGGCGGTTAGAAAGCGTAGTGCACTCCCGCCAAAGCCTGGAATCCTTGAACGGGAGAGCCGCCCCACACCGCGTATTTGGCATTGGTGAGGTTGGCCAACGTCAACCAAGCACCCATGCGGTCGTTGTAGCGATAATCTGCCCTCACGTTGAGATCGAGGTAGGCGGGAAGCCTCATTTCGTAGTGTCCATCACCGATGAAGGTCGTTTCGCCGTAGTCTTCACGGTTGGTCAACGCGTAGCGCTCTCCCACGAAGGAGGCATCGGCTGTCAAAGTCAGCCCCTCAATCCAGGCATACGTCGCCGAGGCCTGCCAGGTCACCTTGGGTAAATGCCAGGCCCGATCCTCAAAGCGCAAGGAATAGGAGTGGAGGCTGCATCCACCTGAGACGTTCCATCGGTCGCCGATTGTCAGGGAAGCTTCACCGCCGAGGGTTTGGACCCCCACGGTGTCGTAGACAGCCACGAAATCTGTCAAACTGTCCACCACCATGGGCTGGAAGAGCATCATGTCCTCGTATTGGGCTGTGTTGGCAAAGGCATGAAAGGTGAAGACGTCTGTGATGGTGCCACGAACGCCTGCTGCCAAGGCCAAACGCTTGTTCGTCGACCTGAAACCATCCAGGTGCAGCGTGTCGAGTAGGTCCGTTTGGTCATCCCAACGGTAGCTGGTGTTGGCCAGGGATTGGGGGGCGTAAAACGGATTGACGGCCCGCAAGCTGTGAAAGCTGTTGGCCTGGAGATCTCCGCCCAATTGCGCGTAGGGTACAAAGAGATTTCTCAGCAAGTTCAGGCTGACTTCAGCTTGTGGGTAGATGAAGAACGATTGGCCTACGTCGGTACGGGAAGGGGCATCTGCGTCGATGGCCAACCGAAGACCAGCACTGGCGCTCAATGGGCCACGACGGGTGTGGATCGACGGGGTGAAGCGAACGATGGCCTGCGTGGTTTGGGTCAACGTGTCCAAGCTGTAGTTGTCGAGTTGGACATGCACATCGGCCCTCAACATGTCTTGACCCAGGGATTTCTGGAGGCCCAAACCTGCACGGAAGGTGGATTCCCGCGCATCCATGGTGTTGGACAGCATCCCAACCATGAGATTCAAATTGTGATTGAGGGCTGTGCTGTCTTTGTCATGGCTCTTGAAATGGACTTGTCCTTGTAGACTTTGCCAAGAGACGGAGGGGGCTTTGGATGCTGTGAAGGCCGTGTCGGAGAAGACCGAATCCAAGCCATACATCAGGACGCGCTCATGGGTCCACCCGATTTGAGCGTCCACTTTTTCTGAGCCGAGGAAGCGAGAGCCCCAAAGTTGGGCACCGTGGTCCTGGACGCGACCAGTCCTCAATCGGGAGGGGCTGGAAGTTGCCATGTGATGCAAGGAAGTACCCCAGCTGCCGTCGCGCGACCGGAGGTCGGTGAAGCTCGCGTCGAGGTAGGTGGTTCCCCGAGAGCCCAACCCTGCCCTGGCATAGCCCCGGTACAACCGAGGAAGGGCATCATCCACGCGAAGACGGGTCGCCTCCACAGGGGTCATGACGGGTTCCACATTCAGTCGCTTGACCAGCAATTCGTAGTTCAAAACGGGTTTCTCCACAGAAAGGGGGCGTGCCGAAGGCCACGAATTGAGTTTGACGGCATCGCGAACTTCCATGGTTCGGTTGCCCACAAACGTCACGTCCATTTCCAGCGTGTCCCGTTGTGCAAGCAGCGAAGGCAATGACAAGAAACCCACCAGGCTCAAGCCCAAGACAGGTTTGAAGGAGGGGAGGAAGTTCATTCGTTGTTGGATTCTGGGGTGATTGGGGCAGCTTCGAGGGCATCGATTTCCAAGATCAAATCGCTCACCGCCTCTTGGACGTCGGGGTCAGACACATTGGTCAAGATGGACGTGGCTGTGGCACGCGCTTGGAACAGGTCGCCCATGCCGATGTAGGTGCGAACCAGGAGCAGGAACCCCTTGTTTTTCCATGCGCTTTGCTGGAAGAACTGTTCAATCAATTCAAACAGGATCTGCTCGCAACCTTCGAAGTTGTCTGAGTTGAAGGCCGCCTCGGCCAGCAGGTACTTGGCCTCCGCGCCGGCACTTCCACCATAGGTCACAAGCGTGTTCAAGTCTTCCTCAACCATGGCGTGCTGGCCTTTGTTGCACGCAATACGCGCATTCCAGAGTTGAGCAGTCCGACGGATGTCATTGGGGGTGGCAGGGTCAAACATCACCCGCGCCGCAAAGTCGGCGGCCTCGTTCTCTTGTCCCAGCAAATAATGGCATCGCATTTGCCCAATGGAGGCTTCCAATCGGTTGGTTTGAAGCACCGCCAAGGCTTCGAGTGATTCATAGTGGGACAGGGCCTCACGGTAGGTCCCACGGTTCCAAGCGATGGTGGCAGCACCGAGGGCAGCAGCCTCACTGAATTCGCCAGCAGGCAAATCCAACACCTTCACGTAGGCTGCGTAGGCTTCCTCGTTGTTGCCTGCATCAAACGAGCAGTTGCCGAGATAGAATTGGGCTTCGGCCATGTGAACCCCAGCCGGGTATTGACGGATGTATTCCTTCAATCGGGGGATGGCATCACTGCATCGGTTTTCCAAAGCGAGGTAGGAAGCTGACTCGAAGAACCTCTTTTCAATTTCTGCACCATCCAAGCCAACGGCTGGAGGCAAGTTGTCAAGGAGCCCTCGCTCAATGAGCAAGGGTTCCACAATGTTGTAGGCATCCGAAGCCGCATTGTCAGAGCCATAATCCGTGCGAATGCGATCCCACGTGGCGAGGACAAATTCGGAGTCCCCTTGTTTGACACCCACCAAACACAAATCGACCATGGCGTCCTTCGCCCTCGGGGTGGCCCCGTGTTCATTGAGAATGGCTTGAAGTTTGGTCCTGGCATCGGCAAGCTGCTCAAGATCAATGTGTGATTTGGCTGCTTGGTACAGGGCTTCCACCCGCAAACGGCTCTGCGGATGCTCCGCAAGAAGCAGGTCAAGCCTTGCGATTTGGCCTTCCAAATCATCGGACAACTTCGCAGACATGGCGCGTTGAAACAAGGGATAGTCCAAGGGGGCGATGCCACGGTTGAGCACGCGGTCATACATCTCCGCGGCTTGGGTGAACGACTTCAGGGCGTAAAAGCAGTCGGCGGCGCGCAACTCAGCATCGCGCATCCGAGAAGCATCGTCTTCAGGGCTGGATTCGAGGTATGACCTGAAGGCAGTCAAGGCATCGGTGTAACGTTCACTCTTGTAATGCGCGTAACCGCGTGCATAGTCGGCATCGTTGTGAAGAGGGCTGAGGTAGCTCCCAGGGGTCTTGCTGAATTGAGCGTAGGTCGCAGCTGCTTGATTGTATTTTCCCTTGTTGTAGAGGATTTCGGCCTCCCAATAGAACGTCTCAGCGTGGATTTGAGGGTCAACTTGGAAGCTGCGGCATTTCAAAAACGCCTCGAGCGACTGGTTGAGTTGTTTGGCTTGAAAAAGCTCCACACCTTGATTGAAGGCCAAAACCTCAGCCGCTGCCAACATGGTTTGGTCCGGATTGGCAATGTTGTCCAGGGCTGACAAGGCTCGGTTGTAGTCTCTGCTAGTCATGTAAACCTGAAGCAAGAATCTATATGCCTCATCACGGCGAGGAGATGCTGGGAATTGCTGCAGGTATGATTCAAACGCCACAATCGCGTCGTCGAAGGGATTGAAGGACAATTCGTAGGCCAGTTTGGCATAATGGAAAAAGGCATCCTCCTGGATGTCGATGTCATAGATCGGTTCTGAGGCTGTGCGAAACGCCTGTTTGGCCCGAGCGCGGTCTCCCATTTGCATGTAGCAATCGGCCATGTGGTAGATCGCGTTTTGGGCCAATTCATCCTCCCCACGGCTGGCCAGGGGCAAGCAATCGAGCGCTCCACGCCAGTCTTTCAGCATGTAACGTGTGTAGCCCATTTGATAGGCAAATGCTGGGTTGCGTCCGGGACCATCTGCGCCTTCCCATCCTTGCTCGAGGTAGGGGGATGCTGTGGCAAACTCACCCTCGCGATACCAAACATCCCCCACGAGGCGAGCCACCTCAGCCCGGCTCTCCTCGCTCAATCCGCTGGCTTCCGTCAACAGGGGAGGTCCATAGGATTTCAAACGCTCAAACTGCCCTGTCTCATGAAGCAACTGGGCGATGTACAAGGGAACGAGTTCGCGGAAGTCGGGGTGATCGGCAATCACTTCAAACCCATCGAGTGCCACCTGTGGTTTGCCATTGATGTAGGCGATGTGTGAGAAGTAATAGCGGGCGGGTGCTTGGAACTCGCTTTCCACCTTCAACACATCAAACAACTGAACCCTGGCAGCTTCGTAATTCTCGCGCTCAAAATAGCAGTGGCCAAGCTTGAAGCGGTATTCGTTGCGTCGCTCCTTGGACAGTTCGCGTGGGCGGATGAGCAAGAATTGCTCCGTGGCGAAGGAATAGTTTTTGCGCTTGTATTGATGGTTGGCCAAAGCCCAGCGAGCCTCCAAGGCCATGGGACTTTCAGGAAATTCTTGGATGAACGATTCCACCCTGTACACGGCATCCTTGTGAAAGAGCGCCAACGAACTCAATGCGGCATAGTAACTGGCTTGGGCATAGGCTTCGCTCGAAGGGTTGGGCGACTGGACCATCAAATCTTCAAACAGGTGAAGCGCGAGGGCGTATTGATGGTTGTCATAGGCTTCGTTGGCCCGGGTCCATTCCACGTGGTTGGGGTCATTGGCCGAGGACCATTGGGCCAGGGAGAGGCCCATGCATCCAAGGCCGAGTACCGAGGCGAGGAGAAACTTGTGGTGCATGTTGTGTTGCTTCAGGGGTGCCCAAGGGCATTCCGTCAAAGCTACCTCTGAGCGGAGGCGGCTGCGGAGGTCCTTCGGGCGGTTTTTCAACGCGCCCTCGTGGGGATTTCGCACCTGCACGGCGACCCGATTTCACAGAGCTTGTGAATCGGCGCGCTCCTCAATCTCTCCAACGAAATTCCGTGCGTCTGTTGATGCGACGGCCCTCTTCGGTGTTGTTGTCGGCCTTGGGCTGTTGTTCTCCAAACCCCTCGGCGCTCAACCTGTTGGGTGGGACCCCGCAGGAGATCAAATACGCTTGCACCACCCTGGCGCGGGCCTTGCTGAGCAACAAGTTGGCGTCTTGGTCACCGATGTTGTCGGTGTGTCCAAGGATGTCCAAGGCGAGGCTGTCGTGGCGCTGGAGGTGATTGGCCAAGCCCCGCAAGACCACCAGAGAGCGCGATCCCAAAGTCGTGTCGCGCGTACCAAACTGCACATCTGCCAGCTCAAACATTTCCTTCGCATGATCGGGTTGTTGCAACTCAAAGGACACGGCTGACGAAGCGGCCTCACCCGCCTCGTGAACCACAACGCTTTGGTAGCCGATTTGCTCCCCGCTGAGGGTTAACACCACGTCCTCGCCCTCAGGAAGCTTGATGACTTGGGCAAACTTGCCGTCCTCTTGAGACACTTGGACGGTCTCGATACGCCTGCTTTTGACATACTCCACATTCAGGCTAAACTCTCCCTCAGGGAGCGGCCACCCCACATCTCCTTTGACAATGGTCACAGGGTCGGGCCTTAAGGGTGTTGGCATGGCGTAACTGCACAGGTCGAGTCCTCGGGTTCCGGGACGACGCGAGGCAAACACACCCGTGGCCCCATGGGTGGACACAACCAAACCGTGTTCATCGCCTTGGGAATTGATGGGCAGGCCCAAATTCACGGGGTCGGACCATTGACCCAGTGAATCGCGTTGGCTCATCCACAGATCGTAGCCTCCGCCCGAGGGAAGCCTGTTGCTGGAAAAGTAAAGGGTTCGACCGTCTGGATGGAGAAATGGGGATTTGTCTTGGGCGGACGAGTTGATGGGGTGCGGCATGCGCGTGGCGGGTCCCCATGAACCATCGGGACGCCTTTCACTGGTGAAGATGTCCATCGTCAGGTTCCCGTTGTCATCCGGCGTGGATTCCTCACGAGCTGCCGCAAACAGGAGCGTCTGCCCATCACCACTGATGGCGGGTTGAGCCTCCCAGCCAAGGGGTGTGTTGATGTCGCCTCCCAACCATTCGAGGGGAGACCAAGCGTAGACTGGCTTGTCGAGCTCATCCCTCTGAATCACCTGGTATTCCGTGACGTACAAGTCGATGTTCCTCGGATTTCCAGGCACGGGATGTCCCGCGGCGATGATGAGCAGCTTGTTGTTGATGGAGATGGCAGCGCCACCGTAGTTGTTGCCCAAGTTGAAAGGCGCTCCCAGCGGGGTTCCTTGGTCAAATGCCTCGTCCTCTGAGGCCCTTCGAGCCCACGAAAACAATTCCTTTCGCGTGGTTGTGAAATCGCCTTTGGCCTTGTAATTGCCAGCTCGGGTGAAGAATATGATGGTGCCATCGGGGGAGAGAACGGGCAAGAATTCGTCCTCAGGCAAACTCAATTCAGGGATTGGCTCCGGTGATGGTGCGTCTTCGTGGGCATGGTATTGCACCGCGAAGACAAGCTGCGGAATCAGGGACAGCGCCTCCCGTCTTCGGCTTCGCCGGGTCACCTCTTCGGGAAGATCGACGTAGGCACTGAACAAGGCCAGTGCCTCTTCAGTCGCATTCCTTCGGTAGGCCATCGCTCCGCGCAAAAACATCGACTCGGGCCTTTCTTCGGGACACAGGGACAGAGCCTCTTGCAAATGAGCGGCCATCTCCTCCCACATGCCCTCGTCTTCCCGCGTTAACAGGAAGGAAAGTTCCGCCGCATGGAGGTGCATTTCGGGGTCTTCTCCGTGAATTTCAAGGGCTTTGTTCACCCACAAGAGTTGCTCTTCGACCGTGAGTTTGTGCTTGTCGTCCAGAGACTTGACAAACAACTTGTGAGCCTTGTCCGGGCGCGCAGGCAGATCATCGCATTGTGCTGTGAAGGAAAGGGCTCCTCCGAAGCAGCCCAAGACCAAACCCAAAGCGCGCATCAACGACATGGAATCACGCGTGGGTCGAGAGTTCGCCCTCAGAATGGGCCACCAGAGCTGACACAGTGCCGTCGCCAGTCACGTTCACCACCGTTCGACACATGTCGAGGATTCGGTCGATGGGGAAAATCAGGGCGATCCACGCAGGGTTGAGCCCGACACTCTCAAGCACGATGATCATCAACACCAACCCGGCACTGGGAATGGCCGCCGCTCCAATGGAGGCCAGGGTCGCCGTGAGCACAATGACAGCCTGTTGGGCCAAGGAAAGTTCCACCATGTGAAATTGAGCAAGGGCCACGACCGCCACAGCTTGGTAGAGACTCGTGCCGTCCATGTTGACTGTGGCTCCAATGGGAAGGACAAACGACGTGGTCCGTTCGCTCACACCTAGGTTGTCCTTGACGCATCGCATCGTCACAGGCAGGGTCGCCACCGACGAAGAAGTCGAGAACGCCGTGATTTGGGCGTCGCGCATGGCTGTGATGAACTTTCGAGGGGTCATGCCCTTGATGCCGAGTGAAGCCATGGTGGGGTAGACGACGAAAATCATGAGGGCCAGCCCCAAAACCACCACCAACCCATAACGAAGGAGGAAGCTGAGCAGTTCCTGGAACTTTTCCGGGTCCGTACCAGCCGCTTTGACGATTTGGCCTGCCATCAGGGCAAAGACAAACACCGGCATGGCCTTCATCACCATCCAAACCATGCCGACAAACACGTCGTTGAGTCCATCAATGGCTCGGATCAGGCTGCCGCGTTTGGGCTCATCAAGTTGGACGAGGACCACGCCAAAAAACACGGCGAAGAAGATGATTTGCAGCATGGCCATGTCGCTCAGCGACTGGAAGATGTTCTTGGGCACCACGTCGACCAAGGGTTGCAATGGCCCGTTTTTGGACGCGCTTTCCGCCTTGCTCAACTTGTCTGCCACCCAGGCGTTCATTCCTTCCTGCTTTCCTTGAATTTCAGCGACTCGCTTGGCGAGGGATGGGTCTTGGATGAGATGGATGTCGTCGAGCACTTCAATCCCATGAGCATCCCGCCACAGTTCGTAGCGAATGCGGTTGTTGGTCTTGAGATCTTCACTGGCCCCCGTTCCGGGTTGGAAGACATTGACGAGGACCAAACCGAGTGTGACTGCGAAGAAGGTGGTCAGGAGGTAGAGGCCGAGGGTTTTGATCCCCAAACGGCCGAGCTTTTTGATGTCACCCAAAGAGGCCACACCGCCAATGATGCTGAAGAGCACCAAGGGAACGGCAATCAATTTGAGGATGTTGATGAAGATGTCGCCGAGCGGCTGGATGTAATTCAGCGTGAATTGGTTCCATCCAAATTGAATGCTCGCCCAAGCATATCCAACTCCCAAGGCGAGGCCCAGGAGGACCTGCCAGTGAAGCGCCAGCCTAGGCTTGGAGGACGAAGATCGAGGTGAATCGGTGGTCATGCCCCGAAGGTAAGGCGCGCGGCTCGCTGACGAAGGGCATGATCGACCAGCACCATGCATGCCATGGCTTCCACCATGGGAACAGCCCGGGGAAGGACGCATGGATCGTGACGACCTCGCCCTTCCAACGAGACTGAGTTTCCTTGTCGATCCACAGAAGTGCCGGGCTGAAGAAGTGTGGCCACGGGTTTGAACCCAATGCGCATCACGATGTCTTCACCGTTGCTGATGCCACCTTGGATACCCCCGCTTCGGTTGGTGGCCGTTCCAATTCGGTCCCCGCGATTCACAAACGCGTCGTTGTGGTCGGAACCTCGCATGAGGGTTCCGCTCAAGCCTGAACCGAGCTCCAAGGACTTGGTTGCAGGAAGGGACCACAGAGCCTTGGCCAAATCGGCGTGGAGACGGTCGAAGACGGGCTCGCCCCATCCGGCCGGGACGCCGCGAGCCACCAACACGATGGCACCGCCGACGGTGTCGCCCGCCTTTTTGACTTCGGCAATTCGCTCTTCCATTCGCTTTGCGGTGTCTGGGTGTGGGCACCTCACGGGGTGGGCGTCGACTTCTTCGCGGCTGTGAAAGGAAGGGGGCAGTGGCATGCTGATGTCCTGCACGCGTTCCACGTACGCCCCAACTTCGACGCCCATCGTAGCGAGGACTTGACGGGCGACCGCACCGCCCACGACGCGAGCGACCGTTTCTCGGGCTGAGGCACGACCACCCCCGCGAACATCCCGGAAGCCGTACTTGGCTTCGTAGGTGAAGTCCGCATGGGAGGGACGAAAGGTGTGTTGAAGGTGGTCATAGTCCGCGGGGCGTGCCGCCGTGTTCATGACGGTGAACCCTATGGGAGCACCCGTCGTGAGGACGCCTTCTGTCGTCGAGACAAGCCCTGACAGCCACTGCACCTCATCGGCTTCAGCGCGGGATGTGGTCAAGGCGGATTGCCCGGGACGACGTCGCGCCAATTCGGCCTGCACGGCCTTGTCGTCCAAGACCAGTCCTGCGGGACACCCATCCACAATGCCGCCCAAAGCCGCGCCGTGCGACTCGCCAAACGTCGTCAGCCTGAACAAGCTGCCCAAAGTGTTCCCTGCCATCCCCGCGAAGGTATACCTTGCAGGCCATGCGAATGCTGTTGAAAAACATCAAAGGATTGGTGGGGGCCTTCGAACAGGTTCCCCGCGAGGTGGCGGGAAGTGCCATGGCCCAATTTCCGGTACTGAACCACGCGTGGTTGGCCGTGGAGGAAGGGCGTGTGGCTGATTTTGGAACCATGGACAACTTTCCCGGCATTGTGGATTGGTCAGGGTTGGACATCGTCGACTGCGAAGGCCGTTGGGTGCTTCCGGCTTGGTGTGACAGCCACACCCACACGGTCTTTGCCCACGATCGAAGCGAGGAGTTCTTGATGCGGCTCGAGGGGGCGACGTACCAAGAAATCGCCAGTCGCGGCGGAGGAATTTTGAATTCTGCCCGTGCGCTTCAAGCCATGGAGGAAGATGCCCTGTTTGAGGATGCCCTCCGAAGGGTTCACAGCGCCATCGCGTCTGGCGTGGGGGCCATGGAGATCAAATCAGGCTACGGATTGACCTTGGAGGCCGAGCGAAAGATGCTCCGAGTCATCGCCCGGCTCAAGCAAGCCGTTCCCATTCCCATCAAGGCCACCTTCTTGGGCTGTCATGCGGTGCCGCCTGGCTTTGATTCTGCGGCGAATTATACCACGCACGTGGTGGAGGACATGCTCCCGGCCTTCGTGGCTGAAGGCTTGGTGGATTATGTGGACGTGTTTTGTGAAAAGGATTACTTCGACACAGACCAAACCCGCCGCGTACTCGAAGCCGCATCGCAGCTTGGTATAAAGTCTAAAGTTCATGTAAATCAGTTCTTTGAAATTGGTGGAGTGAACCTTTGCGTGGAGCAGGAAGCACTCAGCGTGGACCACCTCGAAGTGTGTGGGGAGGAGGCCATTGAACGGTTGGTGGAGGGCATGGATCAGGCCACAACCTCAGGAGGAACGCCCACGTATCCTGTGGCGTTGCCGGGCTGCAGCCATTTCCTCGGCATTCCCTTCACCCCGGGACGTGCTTTGATTGACGCAGGACTGCCTTTGGTGCTCGCCACGGATCACAACCCGGGTTCAGCCCCCAGTGGGGACATGACCATGGCGGTTCGTTTGGCCAG
>JAQBVN010000039.1 GCA_027622975.1 Bacteroidota bacterium
TTTTTTCTCGTCACGATCGAAGGCTTTCGTGCAATCTGAATGAACTGAAAAAGGCAATGAAGACCCTCCCATTGGAAAGTGGCCTTCACATCCCGAGCGAATTTGTCAAGCCTACCTGACCAAATCAGGGTTGAGGGTGTTCGGCTTCTGTCCTGATGGGGCCACATGTAATTTGGACTTGACATCTCAGAGAAAGGGACAACAATCCTGCATGGGGCATCGTTTTGGAAACCATGAAAGCACGTATTCAATGCGCATGGGGTGTCGGGATCTTGATCCTGGCCTCTGGGGTTTGGAGCTCCTGCAACCGCCCTTGCGAAGATTCACCCTCGTCTTGTGAGCTCGCGCCCGATCCGGGCCCCTGCTTTGCAGCCATCCCCAAATTTTACTTCGACTCAGAAACCCAAGAGTGCAAGGAATTCACCTGGGGTGGTTGCGGTGGTGTCGTGCCCTTTGACACGTTCGAAGCGTGTCAGGATTGTCAATGCGACTGAGGGGCGGCAGCTTGAACGTTGTCAATCGCCCAAAATGCAACGGGCGTTGTCTTGGGTTTTGCCGGCCTTTTTCTCCTCCACCACACGGGTGATGGTTTCGTCCCCGAGTTGAATGCTCGCGACGGAAAAGCCGTGCTCTGCGAGAAGCGCCATTTGGGCCTGGGTGCAGTAAAACGTGGCGTTGTAGTTTGTGGCGACTTGGGTTCCCGCGACGTAGCTGACAGGCGTCGCGCGCTGGGCGGCTTGGAACACCTCGATGTCGCCGTTTCCGAGCTTCAAACTCAATTCCGTGCCTTCCTCCACGATGAAGTTGCGCTCCCCGATCAGAGCCACCGCCATTTCCACACGGAATTCGTCTGCTTTGCGGTAGTAGTTGACCACAAAATCACGTCCATCCAAGGTCATTTTGGTGCGGCGCACGCGTTCCTCGGTCATGGGGTCGGTTTCGTCGAGGAGGTACTTGCACTTTTGGGCTGAGATGTCCAAAGAGAGAAGGCTGCATGCACCCACGCAAAGCCACATGGAAAGGAGGTGTTTCATGCCCCCAAGGTAAGCGTCATGCCATGTCCAACAGCGCCTTGAAGGCGGACTCGAGCTTGCCTCGGTCGAGGTCTTTGATCGGAAATCCCTTCGGGCCCAGGCCTTGACGGTGGATGCATCGCGCCCAAAAATGCTGGTCCGCAATGTGGGGCATCATGGCGGGTCGGGAGAGGGGAGAGCCGATTTGGCCTGTGATTTTCTGAACCTCCGGGCTTTCGATCAAGTCCAAAAAAGCCTTGTCCATCGCAAACCACGTGGCAGCCACCTCGGACGCCAACCCTTCGAATTGCGCGGGCATGCACAGTGCCACCTCGTGATCTTCCTTCAGCAGTTCCTCCGCTTTCGCAAGAAAGGGCTCCATGTCGCCGCGCGAGCCCAAGGACATCAACATCACTTTCGCCATGCCTTAAAGTTCCACAATTCACCCTCCACCTGGGCCAAAACCCGCCCGCTCACGGTAGTTTTGTCCCGATGTTTCGACCCCATCACATTTCCATTCCATCTCGTCTTGCCGCCATGGCGCTGCTGGCGACATGGTCGTTGGTGGTGGGGCTGGAGTTCATGCACCATGTCGGGCACATGGTGTCGGGCTGCGCGCACCATGCACACCACGGAGAACATGTCCATCACCACGAGGACTGTTCCAAATGGGAGGGGCCGCACGAAGAGACCCGTCTGGTTCAGCACGAGCACGTGTGTGAGTTGTGCGATTGGACGTTCTCATTGGAAGCACCCCCACGGACCGCGGAGGCTTCCGAGACTTGGCAGACATGGCGCGCTGAACGTGGCATCGGGGACGTGACCCCCGGGCACGCGCTGCACGCGTTTTGGACAACCACAGGACGACGCGGACCGCCCCATCGCAGCTGAGGTTCCGTTCGATTCGTCTGTTGTTCAATTCCCTGTCTCATGAGTTTCATCTCTTGGAGGCATGCCTTGGATCCCACGGTTGACGTTCCGCGCACAGTCTTTGCATTGTGCGTGTCGGTGCTTGCCTCTTGCATGGGGTGGGGCCAAACGTCCACAGCCGTTGAGGGTCATGTGTTGCAGGCCTCCTCAAGTTCGAAGTTGCCCGGCGTGTTGGTGATGGCATGGCCTTGTGGCCTCGCCACGTCCACCGACGCTGTGGGTGCGTTTCGTGTGTCATGTCCGCACGGCATCGATTCGCTGACGCTCTCGTGCGTGGGGTTTGACACCCAAGTGGTGTTGAATCCTTCGGCGCACGTGGACGTGTGGATGCAGGAATTGAAGGTGATGCTGGGCCAAGCCCAAGTCGCGGTGAATCGCTTCAGCGAATCGGAAGCCTCAGCCCTCGACCAGCCCACCCTCATGCAGGCCCTCGACCGAACGCCCGGCCTTCAAAGCCTCGACCTGGGGGCAGGCATGATTCAGCCCGTTGTCCGTGGTCTTTTTGGGTCGCGGGTTGCGGTGTTGGAAGACGGCGTGCCTCAGCAAGGAGGTCGCTGGGGCTCGGACCACGGTGTCCTGGTTGCTCCGGAACTGCAGGTCGCATCGGCGTGGGTTCCAGGAGGGGGACATGTATGGATGGGGCCAGAAGCCGTGGGGGGAGGGCTGCGCTTTGAATCCCCCAGCCGCGCCAACGCTCCCGAAACCCAAACCAGATTGGGCATGTTGGCCCAAGTGGGACAGCTCAAAGGCGGTCTTCACGCTCTTCACATCGCTGCGACGCCTGAGCTCCACTGGCATGCAGGCATGTCCGTCACGGGCTTCGGAGCATCGCAAGTTCCACAGCGTCGGTTTGCATACCTCGGACGGGTGTATCAGCTCGAAACAGGAGAGTTGACCAACACTGCGGGACGTGCGGGTCATGCAGTGCTGGGCATTGAACGCGAAACACGTCGCGGCCGAACCGTGGCTTGGTCCATGAGGCTCTCGGATGTTCATCAGGGCTTGTTCCCGGGCATTGTGGGCTTGCCTCGTCAAGGGGATTTGTCACCCAACGACGGGCTGATGGAGATTCGACTTCCC
>JAQBVN010000012.1 GCA_027622975.1 Bacteroidota bacterium
CACTCCACTGTATATCCAGCGAGCTCCGTGTAAAGCAACACAATGTTTTTGGCCTCTGAGAGATGTTTTTGCAACACAACCCAAAATTAGCGCAATCACTTGTTGAAGACGGAAGGAATCTGAAAAGATTTTTACGCATTACGGAAGAATGGTCCTCCTCACGTGGGCCGGGGCTTCAGGAAAGCTTTTTGGCCGGCCCGTTCATCCATCCTCGTGTCCGTCCGTGGGTTCTACGCCCGGATGAAACAACCGGGAGTTTGACCGTTACGCCGACTGGCCAGCGAGCAACCCGCGGTTGCGCACGAGCCACCAAGCCCCGAAGGCAAACGAACCCAGAAGCATCCAGTCGAAGCCCGACAGCGGAATCTGCGAATTGGGGTCGGGCGGCTGCATGTAGGCCACGCCGGGGTTGTCGGGATTCGGATGGCTCCCAGGAGCCGCCGACAGCGACATTTGGTTGTACTCATGACGCAAAGGTTCGCGCTCGAGCCAAGCGCGATCGTTCGAAGTTTGGGCTTTCAGCCCGACCGAAACAGCGATCCCGCAACAGATCGCAACAGCGCCAGCTCGCGCCGCAAGAAATGAGTTCAAACGCATGGCTTATTCTTCTGGATTGCACGTAAGCCATCGGTGACGGGCATATTGCATGGGTCGATTTTGGCTTCGAGTTTTGGAGCCCAAATCTTACCTCAATGACTTTTTCAAATCTTCAGTGCGGAACTCAGGAGGTCACCGAGGTGTTGGAGTATGAGCCGGCCAAGTTGTGGGTGCTGTGCATCGAGCGCTGCACGTACCAGTTGGCCGACGGGACCTTCGTCACCGCTGAGATGCCCGACCGGTGGATGGACCGCAGTCAGGCTGGTGAGTCCTTCGTGGCCCACGTCGTCACCTCGAAGTTCTGCGACCACCTGCCGACCTACCGACAGGTGCAGATGTTCGCTCGAGAGGGGTACAAACTCTCGGAGAGCACCCTGAACCAATGGATCATGGAGGTCGGCAATCGGTTGGTCCCCCTTTATTTGGCCATGAAGGCGGTTGTTCTGGCCCAGTGCTACTTGCAAGCCGACGAGACCACCATCCGTGTCTTGCCAGAAAAAGGCAACAACAAAAAGAACATGAAGTCCGGCACACACCTGGGCTACTTTTGGGTGTATCGGTCACCGGGGCTCAACCTTCCCATTTTTGATTACCAACCTGGTCGGGGACAAGAATGCCCCAAAGCTGTGCTGCGCTCGTTTTCGGGGGTCCTGCAAACCGACGGCTACAAGGCATACGACGCTGTGGCAAGAGACGCTGGTGGGCGCATCGAACTGGCGGGCTGCTGGGCACATGCCCGGCGGAAGTTCGTCGAGGCCGAGAAGTCAGACCCGAAGGCGGTGGCTGTCATCCTGCGCGGCATCGGTCACCTCTATGCCATCGAGAACGCCATCCGCCCTGTCGTTGTCAATCCCAGTGATTGACGCTCGGAATGAGGGCGACCCATGTGACCCACCTCGCGAAGGCAAGGCCATCGAATCTCAGGCTCGAGCTCCAGCAATCGGCAATCGGCAATCGGCAATCGGCAATCATCACAATCCCGGATCACAAAGCGAACCTTTTCCGGCGACTTTCGTAAGCAACCCCATGGAAATTCTTACCATCGCCTCCTTCGTAGTGGGAGTTTGGGCTCTACTTGTCAACAGGGTTCATACCCAGCCCTCATCCACCTTCACCCGCAAAGCAGCCTAGGAGATTCTGCAAAGCTTCCGAGAAGAATGGGATCTGGCGCGGGTACGAAAAAACCGGGTGGAACTCGCCATTCTCATGGAACGCGGCTACATCGCCATGCGTCGATACGAATCAGAAATGCGCACCATGCGAGTTTTGAAATCTCGATCTGCCACCCGCGAGATCCGTGAGCTAGGCAACATGTGCCGAAAGATTGCAAACCGAATTGCAAGCAATCAAGTGAGCGTGGAGGATTGGCCCGCTTTGACTGGCGCCATCGGACAGCAGCTTGGCGCAACAATGCGCGCCCTCAAGCCACCAACAAAGCGCTGACAACGCGGACCTCATGTGCGACAGCTCCTCCAACGAATGGAACGTCTAGTGCGGTTGTCGATTGCCATGCCTCGACAGATCTCGACCAAGGTTGGAGATCCCACCACCTGGATGCACCGGAATGGATATGAAACTTCTGGGATGCCAGGTATGCACTGACAGGCCGGGGCTTGCACTGGGATGCGGGGCATTCAATGAAAGGCAGGGCATTCAAAGGGATGCCGGGTATGCACTGACAGGCCGGGGCTTGCACGTCGCGGCAGCGCTTAGGCAACGCTGCCGCGCCACGACATTACGCAGGAATCACCCGGGTGGAGACTGAGCCAAAGTAGGGGGCGCGCATGACAACGGTGTCGCCGTCGAGGATGAATTTGCGCTCAGAGCCGTCGGGCATCGCGACGGGCTGGGTGCCACGCCACGAGATTTCCAACATGGAGCCGAAGGAGCCCGGCTCGGGGCCGCTGATCGTGCCACTGGCCATCATGTCGCCAGCGCGAAGGTTGCAGCCGTTGACCGTATGGTGGGCCAATTGCTGACGCATGTTCCAGTACATGTGGCGGAAGTTGGAGCGGCAGACGACTTGGCCTGACGAGGCGCCATCGGGGATGATTTCGACTTCGAGCGGGACGTCGTAGTGGCTGTCGCCGTGGTATTGGAGGTAGTCAAGGACGGCGGGGTCTTGCGTGGGGCCGGCCACGCGGAGGTGATCGAGGGCTTCGAGGGTCACGATCCACGGGGAGATGGACGAGCCAAAATTCTTGCCCAGGAAAGGGCCGAGAGGGACATACTCCCACTTTTGAATGTCGCGGGCGGACCAGTCGTTGAAAAGGACCAGGCCAAACATGTAGTCCTCCGCCTCAGCCGTGGAGATGCGCTCGCCAAGGGGCTTGCCGTCGAAGGTGACGAAGGCCATTTCAAGCTCGAAGTCAAGGAGGCGCGACGGGCCGAAGACTGGAGGCTGGTCCTCGTTGGGTCGGGTTTGGCCATGGGGGCGACGAATGGGCGTGCCGCTCAGGACGATGCTCGACGCGCGGCCGTGGTAGCCCACCGGCATGTGCTTCCAGTTGGGGAGCAAGGCGTTGTCCGGGTCGCGGAACATCTTGCCCACGTTGCGGGCATGGTCCTCGCTGGAATAAAAGTCGGTGTAGTCCCCCACCTCAACCGGCATGTGCATGGTGGTGGTGGCCACGGGGACGAGGCATGCTTCGCGTGCATCGGGGTTGTCGCGCAAGGCGGGGTTGTCTGCCGACATCAAGGACTGAACGCGTTCGCGCAGGGCCACCGTCGTGGGCTTGCCCAGCCTCATCAACGGGTTGAGCACCGTCGCTGTGAGGACCTCATGATTCAACCCCAAGCCCTCGAGGTGGCCCCTGCCGAGCAAGGCATCCAGATCCACAACCACCTCCCCGAGACGCATGCCGGGGCGGGGCGTGCGTTGGGGCGTGGAGAAGATGCCAAAGGGCAGGTTGGCCAGCGGGAAGTCGTGGCCCGCAGGCACGTCGATCCATGAGGTCAGGGAAGCGTCGGTCATGACGCGAAATTAGGGCACCCGGCGCCGAGGGAGGTTGGCGTGTGATTGTCGAACTTTGACACCATGGAATTTGACCTCGAAGCGGAAAAGCAAGAGATCCTCCGGCGCTACCGGGGCTTGCTTCGCGCGGCCAAAAACTCCAAAAAACGCGCGGAGCGCAAAGCGATCCGCACCGCCTTCGACGTGGCCCTCGAAGCCCACAAGGACATCCGTCGGAAGAGCGGCGAACCCTACATCTACCACCCCATTGCAGTGGCCCGCATCGTGGCCGAGGAAATGGGATTGGGCACCACCAGCATCGTGTGTGCCCTGCTTCACGACACCGTCGAAGACACCTACCTGACGTTGGAGGATGTCGAGCGGATGTTTGGCCCCAAAGAGAGGACCATTGTGGACGGCCTCACCAAGATGAGCGGCGTCTTTGAACCCGGAACAAGCGCCCAAGCCGAGAACTTCCGCAAGATGCTGCTCACCCTCAGTGACGATGTCCGCGTGATCCTGATCAAACTCGCCGACCGCCTCGACAACATGCGGACGCTCGAGCACATGAGGCCCGACAAGCAGCAGAAAATCGCCTCCGAGACCCTGTACATGTATGCGCCGTTGGCCCACCGTTTGGGCTTGTACAACATCAAGATGGAGCTCGAAGACTTGAGTCTCAAATACAAAGAACCCGAGGACTACGCTGAAATCAGCGCCCGCCTGCGCAAGACCCAGGCGGTCCGCACGCGCTTCATCAACACGTTTGTCGTTCCCATCCGGCAATCCCTCGACGAGGCTGGCATCAACTACGACATCATGGGACGTCCCAAAAGTGTCTTCAGCATTTGGAACAAGATGCAGACCAAGAAGGTGAGCTTCGAGGAGGTCTACGACGTCTTTGCCATCCGCATCATCCTCGACACGGACGAGGCCAATGAAAAATCCGACATCTGGCGAACGTACAGCATCGTCACCGACTACTACCAGCCCAACCCGGACCGCCTGCGCGACTGGATCAGCCTGCCCAAGGCCAATGGGTACGAGTCGCTTCACACCACGGTGATGTCCCCCACGGGCAAGTGGGTGGAAGTCCAAATCCGAAGCCGCCGCATGGACGACATGGCCGAACGGGGTTTGGCCGCCCACTGGCGATACAAAGCAGAGGGCGGATCGGAGGAGAGCGACGCGGCTCTGAGTCCCAAGCAGCGTGCCGAAGCCATCGCGGCCAAGGGCGGCGACAAGATCGACGCCTGGCTCGGACAGATCCGGGAAATCCTCGAGGGCGGCGAGGCGGATGCCTTGAGTTTCATCGACGAGTTCAAGCTCAACCTCTTTTCCGACGAGGTCTATGTCTTCACCCCCAACGGCGAGCTCATCACCTTGCCTTCTGGGGCCACTCCCTTGGACTTTGCCTTCCGCATCCATACCAAGGTGGGTTCGCAATGCATTGGGGCCAAGGTCAACCACAAGTTGGTCCCGCTGAGCGAGCCCTTGACAAGCGGCGACCAGGTGGAGATCATCACCTCGCGCAAACAAGCACCCAAGGAGGATTGGCTTCAGTACGTGGTCACGGCGAGCGCCCGGTCCAAAATCCGACATGCCCTCAAAGAAGAGGAGCGCAAGCAGGCTTTGGAGGGTCGCGAGAAGCTGCGCAAATGGTTTCGGAAGCTAGGCATCGACGCCTCAGACGACAACGTGGCAGGCATGCTGCGCAAGTTCAAGGTGGACTCTCCACACGAACTTCATCACCGCATCGCCACCGGGCGCATCGACCTGGACCGCGTGGGGGGCTACACCGCCAAGGGAGGGAAGCTCGATTGGGATCGGGGGCCTGAACCCCTGCCGTCCAAGAAGGCCAAGATCGCACCCGAATCCGAGGCGGCGAGCATCCATTCGCTCAAGGAACAGGCGGGCGAAAGCCTGCTGATCGGGGACGGACGCCAAACCCTCGACCACTCCCTCGCCGCCTGTTGCAACCCCATCCCCGGCGATGATGTCTTCGGCTTCGTCACGGTCTCTGGAGGCATCAAAATTCATCGACGGAGTTGCCCCAACGCCACCAACCTGCTTTCCCGGTACGCATACCGCGTGATGAAGGCCGATTGGGCCAGCCGCGCGGCCGCACAGTTTGAAGTGAGCATGGGATTCACTGGCATCGACGACGTGGGTTTGGTCCATGCCGTGACCAATGTCATCTCCGCAGACATGCGCGTGGACATGCGCGCTGTGAGTTTTGAGTCCAAAGACGGCATCTTCGAAGGCAAAGTCCGGGTGGTGGTGAGCGACACTGACCACCTCCATGCCCTGATCACCAAACTCGAGGCCGTTCCAGGTGTACACACCGTGGAAAGGCTTCAGGAAGAAGGATGACCCACTCCAAGCAACCAGGCCCATCACCCCTTCTTACCCTGTCCCATGGGTGCCGCCTTGGACTGCTTTGGGCCTCCCTCCTTCCCTCGGTGTTCATCGCCCAAACCGTGGAGATTCTCTCAGCGTCCAACATCTCGCGCAACCCCGACATCACCACCGCCCAGCGCTTTGTCGGTGATGTGATGATGTCTCACAAGGATGCCGTCTTGCGGTGTGATTCAGCGTGGCGGTTTGACAACGGGGAAGTGGAGATTTTTGGCCACGTCCGGATGGACCAGCCTCCCTCCACCACCCTGCAAGCGCAGTACCTCCGCCTTCGTCCCAACGAGGAATGGGCAGAAGCAAGGGGGGAGGTCGTGATGACGCATGACGGAGGTCGGCTTCAGGCGCCTGAGCTGGGCTATCACATCGGGGCGCGCAAGGCCCGGTACCGCCAGGGTGCCACCATCGCGCAAGAGGGTTGGAAGGTGGAAAGCCAAACAGGCCTGTACAACGCACCCCACGATCGGTTGGAACTCGGAGGAGGGGTCCGGGCCGTTCGGGACCTCGACACGTTGAGGAGCGACTCCCTCCATTGGCTCCGCGCAGAGGACCGCTACTTCTTCTTGGGCCCCACCTCATGGCATAACAACCAAGGATTTTTCGCGTGTCTTCGCGGTGATGTGGTGATGGACGACGCCGAAGAACAACCCACGGGATGGCTCGCGGGTGAGGTCCACGTGCGCGAAGGAGACAACACGGTGTCGGCCGACAGTCTTCGATGGGGCAAGGGATGCAGCGAGACCTGGGGTGAGGTCCGACTCACCGACCCCGAGGTGGTGGTGGAGGGATCCTATGCTCGACGCGACAGCCGTGACAGCACGGACGCGGTATGGGGGCATCCCGCTCGCCTCACCCAATCCTCTTCCGGGGACACTTTGCAAGTCGAGGCCCTGCATCTGTGGAAGCGAGGCGAGCTCCTCAAGGCACGGGACTCGGTCCAATTCACGCAAGGCGAAATCCGTGGTCAAGGCGATTCCCTCACCTGGCAAGAAAGCACCTCCACCCCAACACCCACGCCCGGCCCCAACGACAGCCGTCTCGACCTGTGGGGCACGCCCCGTCTGTGGGTCAACGAAGATGCCTTGGCCGGCGACACCATGCGCATCTTCTTGAGCAATCGCCAGCCCACCCTGCTCGAGTTGAGGGGGCATGCCGTGGTTCGTACACCCGCCAACGACAGTTTGCAGCACCTCATCCAAGGCAGAACCCTCGACGCCCACTTCACCGAAGGTGTCCTGCACGATGTGGAGGTTCATGGCAATGTGGAACTGACCTATTGGAACTTGCCTGAAGCGGACAGCCCCGACGACCTGCAAAGCCCCGACGACCTGCAAAGCCCCGACGATCCAAAATCAACCTCGGCAGCCCGTCGATCTGGCAACGACCCAGCGGATTCACCCCGGGTCAATCATGCCGTGTGCGCCGAGGCAACCCTGTCTGTGGAGAACCGACGCATCGTCGGGATTCATCTGCGTGGGTCGCCCTCAGGGCGCGTCGAGCCCGTCAGCCAACCAAGCGACGACGCAGGTGAATAAGTCGCAGAAACGTCAGATTGAATCCGAGCCGTACGTCAGGGCGTGCCCTATCTTTGCCCCGGCATGTCCAAAGACCACATCACCGAACAAGCCGAATCCCTGTTTGAGGCCTACCTCGAGCAAAACGGACATCGCAAGACGCCCGAGCGTTTTGCCATCCTGCGGCAGGTCTATGCCTACGACGGGCATTTTGACGTAGAGACCTTGTACGAGGTGATGGGCAACAGCGAATACCGCGTTTCCCGGGCCACCCTGTACAATACTTTGGATCTTTTGCTCGACTGCAATTTGGTGAGGCGTCATCAGTTTGGCGACCATGGCGCGCAATACGAGAAATGCCACCGCATCAAGCAACACGATCACGTCATTTTGGCCGACTCCGGCGAAGTGCTCGAATTCTGTGACCCCCGCATTCAGCAAATCAAGGCCACCCTCGAAGAACTCTTTGACATCGAGGTGTTGCACCACAGCTTAAACATCTACGCCCGGAAGCGGGCCTCCAACCCCCAGGCACGCGTGCCTGAAACAACCCACGCATCGCATGAAAGTTGATGTCCTGCTCGGCCTCCAATGGGGCGACGAAGGCAAAGGCAAAATTGTGGACGTTCTCACGCCCCAGTACGACGTCATCGCCCGATTTCAAGGAGGTCCCAACGCGGGCCATACCTTGGAATTTGATGGGATCAAACACGTGCTTCACACCATCCCCAGCGGCGTCTTCCGTCCCGATACGCTGAATGTCGTAGGGAACGGTGTGGTGATTGACCCCATCATTTTCAAGAAGGAAATTGACGCCTTGGTGGCTCTCGGGGTCGACGTCGCCGCCTCGCTCGCCATCAGCCGCAAGGCGCACCTCATTTTGCCAACCCATCGCATGCTCGACGCGGCCTCAGAAGCCGCCAAGGGCAAGGCCAAGATTGGCAGCACGCTCAAAGGCATTGGCCCAACCTACATGGACAAAACAGGACGCAATGGATTGCGCGTGGGCGACATTGAGAGCCCCCACTTCGAGGAGCGCTACCACGCCTTGCGCGACAAGCACCTCGGCATGCTTGCCCAATTTGAAGGCTTCGAGGCCGCGTTGGACGATCGC
Source organism: Bacteroidota bacterium (assembly GCA_027622975.1). Classification (GTDB taxonomy): domain Bacteria; phylum Bacteroidota; class Bacteroidia; order Flavobacteriales_D; family Sanyastnellaceae; genus UBA11663. The sequence continues at coordinate 8,594 of JAQBVN010000012.1, forward strand.
GAATGGTTGTCGGCCATCGACTTTCTGCGTTCACTCCGGTTGATCGACTCCGAACACGCATTGAACGAAGCACTGAAGGCCGGTCAACGCATCCTTGCCGAGGGAGCGCAAGGAACCATGTTGGACATCGATTTTGGCACCTACCCCTTTGTGACATCCTCCAACACCATTTCGGCAGGAGCATGCACGGGATTGGGCATCGCCCCCAACCGCGTGGGAGAGGTCATCGGCATCTTCAAGGCGTACTGCACGCGCGTGGGTTCCGGCCCCTTCCCCACGGAACTTCTCGACGAAGTTGGTGAAACGATGAGAGCGGAGGGTCGCGAGTTTGGGGCCACCACGGGTCGTCCGCGCCGTTGCGGTTGGCTCGACCTACCCCAGCTGCGCTATGCGGTCGACGTCAACGGTGCCACCCAACTTTGCATGATGAAAGCCGACGTCCTCGGATGCTTCGACGAAATCCGCGTATGCACCCACTACATGCATCGGGGCGAAACCATCGACCACTTGCCGTACGGCATCAACCCCGATGAGGTGGAACCTGTGTACACGACCGTGCCAGGATGGCCCGGCGACCTGACAGGCATCCGTTCTCTCGAGGAAGTTCCAGCCACCTTGATGGCGTACGTGAAAATGATTGAGGACGCCGTGGGCGTGCCGGTCACGGTGCTGAGTGTGGGGCCCGACAGAGCCCAAACCCTCCAACTTCCCATCCCCGTCTCCGCATGATTTATTGGTTCACAGGTCAACCAGGTCACGGAAAAACCACCCTCGCCAAGGCGATGCTTGCGCATCTGAAAGCCTCTGGGGTGGAAGCCTTTCACATCGATGGTGATGACCTCCGATCACTGACGACCAACGAAGATTACAGCCGGGAGGGCCGCGAAGAAAACATCCGCCGAGCCCAAGCCATCGCCCACTACCTCCAGGCCAAAGGCCACACCGTGGTCGTGAGCCTTGTGGCCCCCTATCGTGATTTGCGAGAGGAATTCAAAGCCGTGGCTGAGGTCACAGAAATTTACGTCCACACCTCCCAAACTCGGGGACGTGAAGCCAAGCACGCAGAAGACTACCAGCCCCCCTTGTCCAATTTCATCGACGTGGACACGACAAACAAAACTGTGGAGGAGAGTTTGGACGATGTCCTCAGTTCATTGTCACTCCTGAGTGAAAGACGTTGATATTCCCACTATATTTGTAGGATTATGGACACCAAACACTCTCGCCTCCGGCACTTGGCCAAGACCATCACTTGGCGGATCGTCGGCACCATCGACACCATCCTGCTCGGATGGCTGATCACGGGCGATCCTTGGACGGGCGCCAAAATTGGCGGGCTTGAATTGATTACCAAAATGGTGCTGTACTACTTCCACGAGCGGGCCTGGTTCCGCTATGGACGTTTGGGAAGAGAAGAGCATGATCCACTGAACGACAACCCGGCATGAGCGATTCCTCATACAACCTCGACCATCTCACAGAACTCGAAGCCGAGTCCATTTACGTGCTTCGAGAGGTGGCGGCACAATTCGACCGGCCGGCCATCCTGTTTTCTGGGGGCAAGGACAGCATTGTGGTGACCCACCTCGCGGCCAAGGCCTTTGCACCTGGACGCATCCCGATGCCGCTGGTCCACATCGACACTGGCCACAACTTCCCTGAGACCCTTGAATTCCGCGACAATCTCGTGGAACGCCTTGGCGCCCGCCTCATCGTAGGAAGTGTCCAGGAAACCATCGACTCCGGCAAGGTCAAGGAGGAAACCGGCGCCAATGCCAGTCGCAACCGCCTTCAAACCACCACCCTGATTGACGCCATTGAGGCGCATCAGTTTGATGCATGCATTGGTGGCGCGCGACGCGACGAGGAAAAAGCCCGCGCCAAGGAACGTTTCTTCTCGCATCGCGACGACTTCAGCCAGTGGGATCCCAAGAACCAGCGACCCGAGCTGTGGAACCTCTTCAACGGCATGCATGCCCCGGGCGAGCACTTCCGCGTGTTCCCGTTGAATAACTGGACGGAGCTGGACGTTTGGAATTACATCTTGCGGGAGAACATCGCCCTGCCTTCCCTCTACTTTGCCCACGATCGCGTGTGCATCCGTCGTGCAGGCCAAATCCTCGCCCATTCCGACTTCCTCACACTTCGCCCCGAAGAAACGCCGGAGACAATGCATGTTCGGTTCCGAACCCTCGGCGACCTCACCATCACCGGGGCCTTTGAAAGCGACGCCGACACCCTCGAAAAAATCATCGACGAAGTCGCCGCAACCCGCATCACGGAACGCGGCGGGCGCATGGACGACAAGCGGAGTGAAAGCGCCATGGAGGACAGAAAAAAAGAAGGATACTTCTAATCAAGAGGCGACATGACGACATCATCCACCCCCGACCACAACGGCCTGTTGCGCTTCACCACCGCAGGAAGTGTCGACGACGGAAAAAGCACCCTCATTGGCCGCCTCTTGTACGACAGCAAGAGCATCTTTGAAGACCAGTTGGAAGCGGTAGAATCTGCCTCGAGCCAAAAAGGCATCGACGGCACAGACCTCAGCCTCTTGACCGATGGATTGAGGGCAGAACGCGAGCAGGGAATCACCATCGACGTGGCCTACCGCTACTTCGCAACCCCCAAGCGCAAGTTCATCATCGCCGACACCCCTGGTCACATCCAGTACACGCGCAACATGGTGACGGGTGCCTCCACAGCAGACTTGGCCATCATCCTCATTGACGCGCGCCACGGGCTCTTGGAACAGACCCACCGTCACAGTTTCATTGCATCTCTCCTCGGCCTGCGGCATGTGGTGGTTTGCGTGAACAAAATGGACCTGGTGGGATACAGCGAAGATCGCTTCAACGAAATCGTTCAAGCGTACAAGAACTTCTCGTCACGGCTCGACATCACCGACATCAAGTTCATCCCTATCAGCGCCCTGCATGGTGACAACGTGGTGGATCGATCGGACAACACCCCTTGGTATGGCGGAGGCACGCTCCTCCACCACCTTGAAACGGTCCATGTGGGAGCCGACCGCAATTTGCAGGATTGTCGGTTCCCCGTCCAATATGTGATTCGGCCCCAAACCGATGCACACCGTGATTTCCGCGGCTACGCAGGTCGCATCGCCTCGGGGGTCTTCAAACCCGGCGACAAGGTGGTGGCGCTTCCGAGCGGCTTGGAATCCACAGTAGACCAAATCCTCGTGGGCGACACATCCCTCGACAAGGCCTTTCCCCCCTTGAGCGTGACCATGACCCTGACCGACGACATCGATCTCAGCCGAGGCGACATGCTGGTGCGCGCCAACAACCAGCCGGAGAGCACCCAAAGCCTCGACGCCCGCATCTGCTGGCTCAGCGAGGCTCCGCTGAACCCGGCGACGCGCTATGTATTGCGCCATACCACGCGTGATGTGCAGGCCAAAATCACGGAGGTCGTGTATCGCATCGACATCAACACCCTCCACCGCATTGAGGACGACCTCAAGGTGGGGGTGAATGACATGGCACGGGTCCGCATCAAGACGGCTTCCCCGCTTCTGATCGACGGCTACCGCGACAACCGAAGCACCGGATCGTTCATCTTGGTGGACCCTTCCACGCACCTGACCGTCGCTGCGGGCGTCGTGGGGTAACGACGAGCCGGTTGCAGGGATCAATGCACTTTTCTTGGCCTCAACCCGCCAAGACCCAATCTCTCAAGACTCAACCCGCCCAGACCCAATCTCCCAAGACTCAGCCTGCCAAGACTCAACCCACCAAAGGGTAGGCCGAAAACTTCGTGCGCACGGCATCCCCAACCCTGGCCAAAACCGCCTCGTCTTCGGGGGCTTGAATCACCGCATCCATCCATTCCACGAGTTCAACCATGTCGGTTTCGACCAACCCGCGTGTCGTCACAGCCGGGGTTCCGACGCGCATGCCAGAGGTCACAAACGGTGAGCGGGTGTCGAAAGGAACCATGTTTTTGTTCACGGTGATGTGGGCGCGGCCCAAAGCGGTCTCCGCCGCCTTGCCCGTCACACCCTTGTTGCTCAGGTCGATGAGCATGAGGTGGTTGTCGGTGCCCCCACTGATCAAGTGGTAGCCGCGATCCACGAAGGCTCCCGCCATGGCTTGAGCGTTGCGGACGACCTGTTGGCAATACGATTTGTAGCCTGGCTGAAGCGCCTCACCAAACGCCACCGCCTTCCCGGCAATCACATGCTCGAGCGGACCGCCCTGCATGCCAGGAAACACCCCACTGTCCAGCAACGACGTGAAAGACCGAACCTCACCCTTCATGGTTGTCAACCCCCAAGGATTGGGAAAGTCCTTGCCCACCATGATGATGCCTCCCCGTGGACCCCGGAGGGTCTTGTGCGTGGTTGACGTCACCACGTGACAATGGGGCAAGGGATTCTCGAGGAGACCGGTGGCAATGAGACCGGCCGGGTGACTGATGTCGGCCAAGAGCACCGCGCCTACCTCATCGGCAATGGCGCGGAATCGCGCATAGTCCCAATCTCTGGCGTAGGCCGAGGCACCACAAATGATCATCTGGGGCTTTTCGCGCCGCGCCGTTTCGGCGACCTTGTCCATGTCGATGCGACCGGTTTCTCGCTCCACGCCATAGAAGGTGGGACGGTACAATTTGCCGCTGTAGTTGACGGGAGATCCGTGGGTGAGGTGGCCCCCATGGGCAAGGTCAAACCCAAGAATCGTGTCCCCGGGCTTCAAGCAGGCGAGCATGACCGCCGCGTTGGCCGAAGCCCCTGAATGCGGCTGAACGTTGGCCCACTCCGCACCAAACAGCTGGCACAGCCTGTCGATGGCCAACTGCTCGGCTTCGTCCACAAACTCGCACCCCCCATAGTAGCGTTTGCGAGGAAGACCCTCCGCATATTTGTTGGTCAACACACTCCCCTGCGCTGCCATCACAGCATCGCTGGTATAATTCTCCGAAGCAATCAACTCAGCACCCTCAACTTGGCGCACCCGCTCTCGCTCGACAATGGCAGCGATTTCTGGGTCCGAAACAAGGGCGGGCAGTGCATTCAATGTGGCGGTCGTTTCCATGACGAGGGGTTCATTATTCAACGCGTAAAATTCATCAACATCGCAGCACAAAGCAAGGTGGTTTGGCCTAATTGACATCCCCCAAGCCCCACCCCAAAGCCGAACTTTTTCCACAATCAGACGTCCAAAATGGTGAGAAGCAGATTGCGTCATATCACAATGATGTTCTGTTATCTTGCGCTTATGAAAACCAAGTCACTGATAATCTTTACACTAGGCTTGATTATGTTCACTTTCAGTGACACAAATCATGCTCAAGCGCAATACGACCTCGATTACGGGTTTGCGTTTGGAACGGGGCACTTTTTGGGCGACGTCGGGGGGAAAAGCACCATCCGTCAAGATGGAGCTTCTGATTTGCACTTAAGCGAATCTCGGTTTTCGAGTCACGTCTTTGTGCGCTACCGCGTCAACAACTACCTCACGCTTCGCGGGCAATTGGGAACTGTGGCTGTGGCGGATGATGACGCCAACTCCACGTACTTGCCACGAGTGACGAGAAATGCACACTTCCGCAACTCGATCAACGAATTGAGCGCACGTGCAGAGGTTCATTTCTTGACGTTGCCCAATCTAACGGGTCGTACGGGCAAATTCCGCATGGGATTGCAGGCCTATGGTCTTGCGGGTGTGACAGGATTTTCCCATGCGCCTCAGGCTCAGCTGGACCAAAATGCAGCGGAGTATCACTTCGCACGAGGTCACATCTCGAGCAATCCAAACTATTTCGATTACGACCGGTGGTATGATCTTCGCTCCATGAACACGGAGCCAGGAGATTACAGCATCGTGGCATTGGCCATTCCTTTTGGTTTGGGAACCATGATCACCTTCAACAATGACATCAGGCTAGGCGTTGAATTTGTGTGGAATCTCACCACCACGGATTACCTCGACGACGTAAGCCATACTTGGAACAACCCGGCGTATCTCAGTGACATCGCGTTGGTGCTCAGCAGCCCCTCTTCCGCGGAGTTGCTGATTCAATCAGAAGGGGATGCACCGCGCGATGAGGCGGGAGCCAATGCCTTTCTCGATGGCAGCTTTTACTACCACGACGGTCCGGGAAGCCCCCGAGGCAATCCCGACAAGAATGACACCTACGGCTCCCTGCAAGTGACTGTGGCCAAAGTGGTGAAGTCTCGAAGCAGCTACAGCCAAGCGACCTTCACTTCGTACAAGTGGAACAAGCGCCGTCCCAAGTCGCGTCGACCAAACTTCACAAGAGCGAAATACTGATTGACGTTGCCCGGAGGGATGCCAAGACCCACCCGATTCAACGGTTCACCGGTATGTCCTGACGGCCTACAGAAATTGGCCGACACTTCTTCGTTCTTGGCCAACTCCTTGTGAACGTAGGCAACCTTGGAGTGAACGTCGCTCCACCCGTGTTCCAAGAACCATCGAAGTCTGTTTGGGGATGAGCGCTCAACCAAAACCCGACCCCTCCTCACCCAACGCCCGAGGCCAAAACGCCTTGGCCGGTTCACGTTCACCGTACCTCCGACAGCATCAAAACAACCCCGTGGATTGGATGCCGTGGGGTTTGACCGCGTGGGAAAAGGCACAACGAGAGTCCAAACTGGTCATCATCTCCATCGGCTACAGCGCCTGCCACTGGTGCCATGTCATGGAACGCGAAACGTTCCAAGACGAAGAGGCAGCCGCGCAGATGAATGCCCATTTCGTCAGCATCAAGGTGGACCGCGAGGAACGACCTGACATTGACCACGTCTACTTGGAGGCCGTTCAGCTCATGACCCGACGAGGGGGTTGGCCTTTGCATTGTGTGGCACTGCCTGATGGCCGCCCTGTGTGGGGGGGGACTTACTTTCCCAAAACACAGTGGCTAGCCGGGTTGGCGGCCTTGTCGGAGATTTGGGCTTCGGATCCTGAGCGCGTGGAAGAATATGCTGAGAAACTGGCACATGCTGTCCAAACCCTCAGCCACCCCTCCCCCCTCCCAGCACCCATTCCGGCACCCCTCCCGGAACCCCTCCCCGCACCCCTCCCGGGCGACAACCCCGGTTTCGACCATCCCCAAGGGCCGGGCCGGGCCGTGGATGTCCATGTCCACGCCTTGTGGGAGGCTTGGAAACAGGAGTGGGATCCCATCCACGGGGGACGGTTGGGAAGTCCCAAGTTCCCTCTCCCATGCCAATTGGACTTCCTGCTCTCATGGTCGGAAGGAATCTCCGCCATGGCAGACGCGGGGCGACAACACGCACTCCAAACTTTGCGAGGCATCGAACGGGGCGGCATCCACGATCACGTGGGCGGTGGCTTTTCCCGGTACAGTGTCGACGAAAGATGGCACGTGCCGCATTTTGAAAAAATGCTGTACGACAATGCGCAGTTGCTCGTCACTTTGGCGGAGGGATGGGCCCAAACCGATGACCCGGCCCTTCACCGCGCCGCCTCGCGATGCGCTCGCTGGATCATGACCGACCTCGACCACCCGTGTGGGGGTTTTCAGTCTGCCATGGACGCGGACAGCGACGGCGCAGAGGGCACATACTACGTGTGGCGGGTTGAGGACCTTCAGCGGGCCTTGCCCAACAACGAGGAGCGCACCCTCATCGAGCGAGTCTTTGGCATGAGCGGAAAAAGCCTGTGGGAGGATGGCAAGAACGTGATTCAGAGGGTCGAGGGTTTCCCGGTTCCTGGCAAGGATCACCCGGTTCCTGGCGAGGATCACCCGGTCCATCTCGACGCCCAATGGACGGGTTGGGAGCAACTTGACACGGCCTTGGCTCGCATGGAAGCCTGGCGCAACGACCCCGATTCTGGGCGCACACGCCCGGCTGTGGACGACAAGGTGATCACAGCATGGACTGCCTTGGCGGTCACAGGACTCGTCAAAGCCGGGCGCATCATGGGCCAAACCCCTTGGATCGAACGCGCCGCGAAGGCTGGTAAGTGGCTCTGCCACCAGGCACGCCTGACCCATGCGCCCGAGCGGTTGTGCAGAACACTCGACAGTGACCTCGAAGGCTTTGCCGAAGATTACGCCTACACGATTGAAGCCCTGATTGAACTTCACCAAACGACCCAACACGTGACGTGGCGACAGGAAGCCCGCGCCCTCATGGCCACGGCCATCGATCGGTTCATGGACCTCGAAGGAGGTGAAGTCGGGGGATTTTGGTTTACGCCCAACGAAGGAGAAGCCCTCTTTGCGCGTCACCAAGGAAAGGACGATGGCGTGATGCCTTCGGCCAATGCCGTGTTGGCTCACAACTTGTGGCGCTTGGGCTGGGGGTGCGACATCCCCGCATGGCGGAGCATGGGCTTCGCACTCACACGTCAGCACCTGCTGCAAACCACCCACCTCTCCCAAGCGACGCGGTGGGCAAGGGCATGGCTCGACATGTCACCACATTTCGCCACTGTCGGCATTGCAGCCGCCAATGAAAAAGCCGCACTCGACGCGCTCAAGACCTGGTGGAAGGAACGCCCCACGATGAAAGGAGTGTGGATCGAAGCAGTTTGGCCAGGTGCAAGAGACACTCCCGAGTGGATGAGCGGAAAAGAGACATCCGCAACCCTCAAGGTTCGTTGGCATGTCTGCGTAGAGGGAAGCTGTGGTTTGCCATGCGACAGCCCTGCCGAAGTGGCGGAACAGTGGGCCGCGCTCCACGGGGGCAACACGCCCAGTGCTTCTCAGTCGGATTCAACCCATGTTGCCCCATGACCACTCGCCAATCCATCCCTCGCAAACACATCCGTTGGGTCGGAGTTGGCCCCAAGCGCATGATGCTCCTTTGGATGATCGCCATGTGGAGTGGAATCACAGAGACAAACCTGGCGTGGGGGCAGAGCCGCGAATCCATTTCTCGAAGCGAAAAACGCACCGCCAAGCGCATGGCCAAAGACCTCGAAAAGCAGGCTGAAAAGGCCTTCAAAGAGTGGGAAGAGAACTACATCCGCTTGCAAGAAGAACACTACGACCGGCAGCAAAAGCACGTCAAAAGGACCCTCCGAAAAGGCCAGCAAAAGGCTCGGAAACACGCCAAAGGCCAAACCATTCCATGGTGGCGACGCCTCTTTCAGAGACAGCGCCATGGTCGACGCGCTTCGACCGACCAGCGCCACCTGAAGCAGGCGCATGCGCTTGGGTGACGTGACCCATCCTTCTGGTTTGCAACCTGTTCACACTTTTTCGCTTCCGCAAGGGTTGTGGCCTATATTTGACCCCTACACCTGTATTGCCTGAAATTTTAGACGCATGATGCGGTTTGCAACGTTTTTGGGAGCGATTCTCGTCTCTTTCAGCGCCATGGCGCAAGTGGGAGCGGGTACGCTGAAGGGTCGTGTCACAGATTTTGACACGAAAGACGCCCTGCCTTTTGCCTCAGTGGTGCTGTTCCTCAACGGGAACCAAGTGGCTGGTACCAACACGGATTTTGATGGTGAATACACCATCAAGCCGATTCAGCCAGGCACGTATGACGTGTTGTTCAGCTTCGTGGGCTACCAGTCCAAAAAGGTGACCGGCGTCAAAATCACTGCCAACAAAATTCAGTTTGTCAACTCCGAGCTCGGCGCTGGGGTGATGATGGAAGAGGCTGAAGTGGTCGAATACTCCGTCCCTTTGATTGACAAAGACGGGGGGTCGTCCGGCGGCACCATCAGCCGCGAAGACATTGACAAGCTTCCTGGTCGTTCGGCCACGAGCATCGCCCAAACCGTGGCAGGTGCCAGCACCGCCGGAACGGATGGAGGCGTAAGCATTCGTGGGGCGCGGACGTCTTCTACCTGGTACTACATCGACGGCATCAAGGTCCGCGGTTCAGCGGCCCTTCCCAAATCGGCCATTGAAGAGGTTCAGGTGGTCACAGGCGGAATCCCTGCCAACATCGGGGACGCCACAGGTGGTGTCATCAACATCTCCTTGAGAAACTCGAGCCGGACATGGTTCGGGGGTGGAGAAGTGATCACGTCAGGCCTTCCCTTGGACGAGACCGCCATCGGCCTTGACCGCTTTGGATACAACTTGGCTGAAGGTTCGTTGTCAGGCCCGATTTTGTGGCGCAAGAATGCTGACGGCGAGCGCACGGACCCTCTGTTGGGTTTGTTCTTGTCCGGAAACTACACATACCAAAAAGACACTCGCCCCACCTTCGGCGGCGTGTACCGCATGAGCGACAGTGCACGCGCTGAGATTTTGGCCAACCCTCTCCGCCAAAACATCAGCTCGTCAGGTGAAGTCAACGGGGCGCTCTTCAATGCAGACTTCTTGACTCCGGACGACTTCACGCGCACCCCAACGCGTTTGAACAACGCGAACCAGTCCGCCAACTTGGTGGCCAAAATCGACGTCAACACCAACGAAACGACGAGCTTGACGTTTGGTTTGACAGGCGCGGCAAGCCGAAGCAACGACTTCAGCTACGCCAACTCCCTGATGAACTGGGAAAACAACAACCTCAGCACGGGCTTCGATTGGCGCGGCTACGTCAAATTCAGCCAGCGCTTCACGGATGAGGAAGGCGAAGGAAGCGCGGGGGGATTGAAAAACGTCTTCTACTCCATCATGGCCGACTTTTCTCAGAGTTACGGCAAAGTGGAGGATGCTTCGCATGGCGACGACTTCTTCAAGTATGGTCACGTCGGCAAATTCAACATCTACCAACAGAACAGCTATGCCTACGATCAAGCCGCAGGCTACTTCCGCCACAACGGATGGGAAGACACGCTTGTGACTTACGAATCGTCGGTGTACAATCCGGAGCTTGCCGCCATCAACAACCAGTATTTTTCGCTGTTTGACAACACGCCGTCGGTTTCTTTCAATGGCAACCAATTCACCGTCGAACCTGGTCCCTACTCGAGCCTTTTGGCAGTGCAGAATGGCAATGCCTTGCTCAACGGCCAAAACCCGGCTGGGACCTACGGATTGTGGAGCTACTACGGCGCCCAAGGCAACAGCTACGGAATCAGCAACAACACGCAATTCCGGGTGTCTGCTGCAGGATCGGGAGACATCGGGGACCATGCCCTTCAATTGGGCTTTGAATACGAGCAGCGCAGAGATGCGTTCTTCTCGCTCAGCCCCATCGGTCTTTGGACTTTGGCTCGTTTGACGACCAACTCGCACATCAAAGAGCTTGACCTGAAGGACAGCACAATCACCAATGTGGGTTCAGACTTCTACGTCACGTACGACCGATTGCTCGGCGACAACCAATTTGAGTTTGACCGAAACCTTCGCGCAGCATTGGGAGCTGGAGAAACCCAGTTGATCAACGTCGATGCGATTGATCCAGAGTTCTTCACGCTGGACATGTTTGGTGCTGACGACCTGTTGAACCAGGGAAGCAACTATGTGAGCTACGGTGGGTACGATCCTTACGGCAACCGCACATCTGGAAGGCCAACCATCGAAGATTTCTTCAACGAAACCAACGACGCAGGCTACAACACGCGCCCCATCGGTGCCTACGAGCCCATCTACATCGCGGGCTACATCATGGACAAGTTCACGTTTGACGACATCATCTTCAACGTGGGTCTGCGGGTCGACCGGTTTGACGCCAACCAGCCCGTGCTGAAGGACCCCTACGTGGTGGGTCAATCCTACAGCGTGGGAGACATTCGCGGTGAACTCATCAACGACCTGAACGGCAACGCCGACATCCCAGAAAACATCGGAGACGATTTCACGGTGTACGTGGATGCATTGGAAGATCCTAGCTCCATTGTCGGTTTCCGCAGCGGTGATACGTGGTACAACGCCTTGGGAACGGAAATCTCAGACCCAGACATCTTGGCGGTCAACACAGCTTATCCTGCCCCATGGTTGAAGCCCAACGACAACGCCACGGGTGACGATCCTTTTGAACTGACTTCTGAAGCGTTCAGGGACTACAACCCTGCCGTCAACTTGATGCCGCGGATTTCATTCTCGTTCAACATCAGTGACGAGGCGGTCTTCTTTGCCCACTACGACATTTTGACGCAGCGACCCACGTCGAGCAACCGCTTCTCCCCCATCGACTACCTCTTCTTGGAGAGCCGAAACAACCTCATTTCCAACCCCGATTTGCGTCCTGAAAAGACCATTGATTACGAATTGGGCTTCCAGCAGGTGTTGACCAAAACGTCGAGCTTGAAAATCTCCGCATACTACAAGGAGATGCGAGACATGATTCAGGTACGCAACTTCACAGGTGCTTACCCACGTCCCTACAAGGCCTTTGGCAACCTCGACTTTGGAACGGTGAAGGGCTTCACCATTGGATACGACCTGCGTCGGACAGGCAACGTGCGTTTGAATGCCAACTACACCTTGCAATTCGCGGATGGAACGGGCTCGACGACCCAAACGGCACTCGCACTGATCAATGCCGGTTTGCCAAACTTGCGCTCCATCAATCCTTTCAACTACGACCAACGTCACCGCATTGTGGCCAACGTCGACTACCGTTATGGTGAAGGGGCCGATTACAATGGGCCCGTGGCGATGATCGGTGGCAAAGAGCGTCAGATTTTGGCCAACACGGGATTGAACTTCATCGCCAACCTCGGATCGGGCACGCCCTACACGGCATCGACCATTGCCACACCCATTACAGGTGAAATCAGTCCGTCCACCGAGGGGTCCATCAACGGCAGCCGATTGCCTTGGCAGTTCAACTTGGACGCCAACCTCGACAAGAACTTCACCATCACATATGGTGGAGGCAAGGCAGAAGCTCCCTCCACGGTGTCTTCAGGAGACGCCGCACCTCAAGCGGCCACCAAAACGACCAACCTCAATGTGTATCTGTGGGTGGGCAACGTCCTGAACACACGAAACATCAATTCTGTGTATCGTTTCACCGGGGTTTCGGATGACGATGGATACTTGGCTGCAGCGCAATACCAGCCGCTGATCAACAGCCAAAACGATCCCAACGCCTTCCGCAACTACTACAGCATGTATGTAGACAACCCCTTCAACTTGGGCCTGCCACGTACGGTGCGCCTGGGTGTCAAGTTTGACTTCTGATCATGCCAAGCAAGCAGATGAACCGCATTCTCACACTCACCACACTTTGCCTCCTAGGGTCCACCGCATGGGGCTACAAATACGTCGGCGACGGAACCCCGGGTGAAACCGCCGGAAGCAACACGCAGCCCGCATTGCGTGCTGCAGCTTGTGCCCCAGCCACTGGCCTGCGCGACCTCGAATGGAACAACGTTCGGGCCTTGATCGAAACGGGTGGGTCGCTGTGGCAAGACCGCGCCACAAGCCAAGCTGCCTACGAGGTGCCCAAAGGCAGCGGACTGAGTTCGCTCTACGCCGGCGCGCTTTGGATGGGTGGAATCAGTCCTGACCAGCAATTGAAGCTGGCCGCTCTGACTTTCCGAAACCGTGGCAACGACTATTGGACGGGACCGTTGACCAACGACGGGGCGGCTGAAGTGGACGCCAACACCTGTTCAGAGTACGATGAATTCTTCGTATCCACCCGCTCAGATGCCCAGCGTCATCGTCAATATTTTGATGCTGTCGCGGCGGGCACGGTGGATGAGGAATTCCCCGAAGGCTACGCCATGCCAGGCTACTTCCGGGACTACCCTGCCCACGGAAACACGGAGTTGAACCAAGATTACTACCTCGCTCCATTCAAGGACTACGACGGCGATGGCTTCTACTCTCCTGAAAATGGCGACTACCCTTGGTACGATTTCTTGCAAGAGATTGACTGCAAGAACCGCCGTCGTGAAGACATCGTCCCTCTGTACGGTGACCGAAACTTCTACTGGATCTTCAACGACAAAGGCAACGTTCACTCGGAGTCACAAGGCGAGCCCATCGGGATGGAAATCCGCGCTCAAGCCTTCGCCTTCTCGACCAACGACGAGGTGAACAACATGACATTTCACAACTACGTGCTCATCAACCAAGGCACCCAGACCTTGGCCAACACGTATTTTGGCGTATGGGTGGATGCTGACGTAGGAACCGCGACGGACGACTATGTCGGATGTGACGTGCAGCGAGGCCTCGGATATGCCTACAATGGTGACGCGGTGGACGAACCTTCTTCGAGCTCTCAAGGATACGGGGAGAACCCCCCGGCAGTCGGTGTGGACTTCTTTGAAGGTCCCTACCAAGACGCGGATGGCATCGACAACCCGCTGACGACCAACTTCAGCAACGCCATCGATTCTTTGGGTATTCCCTATGAAGGGATTGGCATTGGATACGGGGATGGAGTGGCAGATAACGAGCGCTTCGGAATGCGCCGTTTCGTGTACTACAACAACTCGGGTAACCAAATCAACGGTGAGCCCGTCACCCCGCTTCACTTCTACAACTACATGAACGGGATTTGGAAGAACGGCCAAAAAATGGCCTACGGTGGTGACGGCGTGAGTGCCGCCACTGGCGCCAACCTCGACATTGAAGCTGACTACATGTTCCCTGGCGACACCGACCCCTTCAACTGGGGAACGGGCGGAACCAATGTGGAACCTTGGACTGAGGTCACATCCGGCAACCCTCCTGCCGACCGCCGCTTCATTCAGGCTGCGGGTCCGTTCACCTTGGAACCTGGGGATTACAACAACATCACCATGGGTGTGGTATGGGCCCGGGCCACTGCTGGGGATCCCGAAGAAAGTGTGAAGTTGATGAGAATCGCCGACGACAAGGCCCAAGCGTTGTTTGACAACTGCTTTGAAATCGTCTCCGGCCCCGATGCGCCCGATGTCACCATCCAGGAGCTTGAGAACGAGTTGATCCTCTACCTGACCAACGACAACCCGCTGTCCAACAACTACCGCGAGGAGTACCTCCAGTTTGACCCCGGAATTCCCAAGTTTGACATTGAAGGCAACTTGTACGACAGCCTCAACCGCTCGTACACCTTTGAAGGCTATCAAATTTACCAATTGGCCAACGCGGAAGTGTCACCCGCGGATTTGGGTGACATCGACATGGCACGGATGATTTTCCAGTGCGATGTGACCAACGACATCGACGTGGTGGTGAACTACAACCAAGACTCGGAAATGGATTTGCCTGTTCCTTCGTTGATGGCCAACGGGGCCAACGAAGGCATCCAGCATAGTTTCCGCGTGACAACGGACGCCTTTGCGCAGGGTGACAACAAGTTGGTGAACCACAAGACGTACTACTTCATGGCCTTGGCCTATGGGTACAACAACTACGAGGATTACAACCCCATCACAGGATCGGGTCAGGATGTGCAGTACAAGGCTTCCCGGAAGGCTGCGGTTGGTTCCATCCGCGTGTACAGCGGCATCCCTCACAACCCCTCACCTGAGAGCGGCGGTTTGATTCAGGTGGCCAACTACGGCGATGGCATGGCCATCACACGCCTTGAAGGCTTGGGCAACGGCATGAACGATGTGGCTTTGACACCAGAGAGTGAGGAGCAGATTGTCAACAGCGCCAATGGCAAGCTTGGCGAGGTGACCTACCAAGGCGGGATGGGCCCGGTGTCCGTTCGCGTGGTGGATCCTTTGTCGGTTCCTGAAGCGGACTTTGAGCTTCGCGTCTTGGGTGAGGCGGGCAACTTGGGCGAGGGTGAGGACGTGGAGTGGGTGTTGACCAACCTCACAGCCCTCGACTCAGCCATGACGGCGTCGGATTCATCCAAGGCCATTGTCACCAGCGACCGCACCATCGACGTTCTCAACGAGCAACTGATTTTGGAGTGGGGTTTGGGGGTGACCATTCACCAACAGGTCTATGCCTCGGGCGCAGAGATTGCCACGCCTTTGGGTGCGAGCATCACCTTTGCCAACCCTCAGCAGCCTTGGTTGTTGGGCATCCCCGATGGTGAAGGCTTCACCGATGACAACTGGATTCGTGCGGGCAGCCAAGCCGGTGACGACAGCTCTCCCTTTGAGCTTGTCTACAACGACTTGATGGACGAGGACGAGGTGTACGAGAGCTTCCTCGGAGGCACCTGGGCCCCGTACTGCGTGGTGGCCTACACCGAGGCCGATGTGGAGGACCCCACCACGGGTGACATCTACGATTTTGAGCCTCTGTATGCTCCCACACGTGGCGACTTGGTTCGCTTGCAGCAGTGGAACACCCCAGAGTCCACCACCAGTGTTGACGTGGTCTTCACCAACGACCGCAGCAAGTGGACACGTTGCCCTGTGCTGGAGATGCAGCCCAACTCGAATTTGGCACAAAACGTCACTGGCGAAGGCGGCAACTTCGAGAAGATGAACCTGCGTCGCCACCCCTCCGTGGACAAGTACGGAAAGGCCGCAGGACAGGGAGGCAACGCACAGGATGCCAACTTGACCAGCAACGTCGGCATGGGATGGTTCCCCGGTTACGCCATCGACCTGACCACAGGTGAGCGCCTCAACATGGCCTTTGGCGAGGACTCTTGGCTCAGTGCCGACAACGGCAAGGACATGATTTGGAATCCTTCGGCCAGCCGGCAATACCTCGGAGGACAACACTGGATTTACGTCTTCAAGAGTGGACAGGCCGCTTCCGGTCAAGCCAACAGGATGCCTGCCTACGACAAGGGTGCCTTCCTCATGGAGCAACTCCTCGACCCAAGCATCACCAACGAACGTCGCGCCTTCCGCGATTGTGCATGGGTGGGTTCTGCTCTGAGCAACCCAGATTTCCCCATGCTCTCCATCGAAGAGGGTCTGATCCCCAACGAAACCCGTGTGAGCCTGCGGGTGGCACGTCCGTACGACAAGTACAGCGCCACACTGCTCGACACCGACAACCTCGACGGAGCCAAGAACTTCTGGGATCCGCTCTACCAATTCTCCACCGCCGAGGTGGCCACACGCTTTGAGGAGGTCACAGTCTTGGAGGATGTGCTCGACCAAATCAACGTCGTGCCCAACCCTTACTACGCCTACAGCCAGTATGAGACCGGAAAACTCGACAACCGAGTCAAGATTGTGAACCTGCCTGAAAAGTGCACCGTGCGCATCTACAACCTCTCAGGAACCCTCATTCGCACTTACGACAAAGCAGACCCTCTCACCTACGTCGATTGGGACCTCAAGAACGAGGCAAACGTACCCATCGCAGGAGGTGTCTACATCATTCACGTCGACGTCCCAGGCGTAGGACAGACCATCCGCAAATGGTTCGGTGTGATGAGACCCATTGACCTTGACAACTTCTGATTGTTCATGTGCTTCGAAGGGCGGCTCGCAAGGGCCGCCCTTTTTCTTGAACCCAACGGAAACGTTTTTGGATTTTTTCGTTTCCTGACCATTCGCGGTGCTGTAGTTTTGCGGCTACTTTGAACAACGCGGCATCGCGACATGCTTTAAGCGAATGAAACAGACGATTTTGCGCGCCTTGGCGGGCTTGGTCATTTTGACCGTGGGGGTGATGATGATGAACGCCTTGATCGGCATGAAGGGGACTCCTCCGGTGAAGCCGCGTGCTGTGAGTGCGCGGATGGTGAAAGGAATGGAAGTGATTTCTGACACCACGCCACCGAAGGTTCGCATTGAGGGGCGGGTGCAAGCGCTCAACCGCATGACGATTCTCAGCGAGGTCAATGGCATGTTGCCAGTGGGCGGAAAGGAGTTTCGCGAGGGAGTCGCTTATTCCGCAGAGGAACCAATGCTGCGCGTGGACGATTCGGAATTGCGTGCTTCCCTTGTGGCACAGCGCAGCCAATGGTTGCAGCTTTTGGCCGGGTCGCTTGCCGACATCCAGGTGGATTTCCCGGAGCGTGCTGAGGTTTGGATGAGTTACGTTCAAGAATTGCGGGTCGATCAACGGTTGACCGAACTGCCTGAGCCAGCATCGGATCGGGAGCGCCTGTACTTGACAAGTCGGGGAATTGTGAGTGGGTACTACAGCATTCTCGCCAACGAGGAGCGTCTCGACAAATTCACGCTTCGCGCACCATTTGACGGCGTGGTGACTGGGGCGTTGGTGCAACCAGGCTCGATGGTGCGTGCAGGACAGCCCCTGGGAACGCTCGTGGGGACGAAGACCTTTGAAGTGAAATCTGCAGTGCACGCGCGTCATCTGGGTGTCCTTCAGGTGGGGGACCGCGTGGTCCTTCAGGACGAGGAGGGCTCCGTTGTCGCTCTCGGACGCGTGGCGCGCATTTCCGGCAATGTGGATGAAGCAACCCAAAGTGCAAGCGTTTACTGCGAGGTAGCTGCCGAGGTTGGCGAGGCACTTCGAGACGGACGCTTCCTGAGTGGCTATGTGGAGGGTGAACCGATGAACGGTGTCATGCTGCTGAATGAAGCTTTGCTCGAGGGCAAGAGAAGCACGCAGGTGTACTCCATTGCCGAAGGGCAATTGAAACTCGTGGACGTCCATGTGGTGCACCGCGACGCGGATGAAGTGCTTGTGACGGGCTTACAGCCTGGTACGGTGTTGCTGGCCGAACCCATCTCGGGGGCGTTCGAAGGATTGTTGGTTGAGCTTGTTCAACCCTGATCGCCATGGAAGGATTGATTCGGTTTTTTGTCAAGTACAACCTCGTCGGCGATCTGTTGATGATCGCGATTTTGGCGTCGGGTTGGGTGGGTTTGGGCTCGATCAAGAGCAACTTTTTCCCGGTCACGGAATCGAAGGTGATTCAGATCCAGGTGATTTATCCGGGAGCATCTCCTGCGGAAATCGAGGAAGGCATCGTGGCCAAAATCGAGGAAAACCTGCAAGGCATCGCAGGCCTCGACCAGGTTCAGTCGGTGTGCAGTGAAAACGCGGGCAGCATCACTGTGACGGTGGTGAATGAAAATGACACGGACGACATTTTGCAGGACGTGAAGAACGCGGTCGACCGCATTGCCTCCTTCCCGGTGGGGATGGAGCCGCCGATTGTGTTCAAGCAGGAATCGATTGGTGTGGCAATCACGTTCGCGGTGACCGGCGTCGACGATTTGCGGGCATTGAAGCGGGAAGCGCGACGCATCGAACAGGACTTGCGGGCGCTGGACGGCATCAGCCAGGTGGACCTCAGCGGGTTTCCCGGGGAGGAAGTGGAGGTGGCGTTGCGTGCAGACCGCCTGACGGAATTGAATTTGACAATCGCCGAAGTCGGGGCCGCCATTCGCGCGGCGAACATCGAGACGACAGGCGGGCGATTGAAAACAGAGCGAGAGGAGCTCATCGTGCGTGGACGCTTCCGCGGCTACGACGCCGAGGCGCTCGAGGACGTCGTGGTTCGGGCCTTTGCGGACGGGCGCGTGGTGCGCTTGTCGGACGTGGCCGAGGTGACGGACCGCTGGGCCGAGAACGACCCGTCCCGAAACTGGTTCAACGGGAAGCCGGCGGTGGTGGTGACGGTCAACAACTTAACGACGGAAAGCATTTTGGACGTGACGGAGCTCGTGCGCAACTACATGGAAGCGTACAACGCGCAGGCGGAGGAGGTGGGCACGGGCCTGCACCTCGACGTGATTCGCGACAGCTCCGTGGTTTTGAACCAACGGATTGACTTGCTGGTGAGCAACGGCGTGGTGGGCTTTCTGCTCGTGGTGATTTTGCTGGCGTTGTTCTTGAACATCCGGTTGGCGTTTTGGGTGGCCTTGGCCATTCCTGTGTCGTTCGCGGGGATGTTCATCTTCGCCGGCATGGCGGGGGTGACGATCAACGTCATCAGCTTGTTTGGGATGATCCTCGTGATCGGGATCTTGGTGGACGACGGCATCGTCATCGCCGAGAACATTTACCGGCATTACGAGATGGGGAAGGACCGTTATCGCGCGACGATTGACGGCACGATGGAGGTGCTTCCTGCCGTCTTTGCGGCGATTGTGACGACCATGGTGGCGTTCGCGTCGTTCTTTTTCATCGAGGGACGTCTCGGCGATTTCTTCGGCGACATGGCGACGGTCATCATGCTGACGTTGCTGTTCAGCTTGGTGGAGGGCGCGTTCATCTTGCCTGCGCACGTGGGGCACAGCAAAGCGCTCCGCCGAGATTTCAAACCCAACGCGGTGGAGCGCGGCATGCGCAACGTGTTGGAATTCCTGAAGATGAGGATGTACGCCCCTGTGCTTCGGTTCGCCATGAACCAGCCGTGGGTGACGTTCTCAAGCTTGGTGGCGCTCTTCATGATCTCGGTGCCTGGGCTGATCGGCAGCGGGTTGGTGAAGACGACGTTTTTCCCTTTCATCGAAGGCGACAACCTGACCGTGAATTTGTCCATGGTGAGTGGCACGCGGGAAGAGGTGACGGAGGCCGAATTGGACGCGATTGAGGTGAAGATTTGGGAAGTGAACGAGGAGCTCAAGGCGGAACGCGCGGACGGACTCGACGTGGTGCTTGCGGTCGACAAGCGCGTCGGACCCAACGCCCACACCGGCCTGATCAACGTGCAGCTGCTCGACGGGGAACGCCGAAACATGCGGTCCATGGACATCAGCGCGATGGTGCGGGAGCGCGTGGGCACGGTTTACGGCTCAGAGAACCTCAGTTTCGCGGCGTTTTCGCCGTTTGGACGGCCTGTCTCGGTCTCGCTCCTTGGAAACAACCTCGACGAACTCGCGGCGGCCACCGAGGAAATCAAGGAGGCCATGCTTCAGCGCGACGATCTCAAAGACGTGACGGACAACAACCAGCGTGGCTTGCAGGAACTTGAAATCCTTCCCAAGCCCCGGGCCTACCAGCTCGGCATGACGCCGTCGTCGCTTCTTTCCCAGGTGCGCCAAGGCTTCTTCGGAAGTGAAGTCCAGCGACTTCAGCGCGGACGGGACGAAGTGCGGGTTTGGGTCCGCCTCGCCGACGAAGACCGCAGCTCGATGAGCGACCTCAAGCGGTACCGCATTCGCACGCCAGACGGGAGCCTCGTGCCGCTCGAAGAACTCGCAGACATCCGTGAGGAGCGCGGCATCACGGCCATCAACCGCCTGTACGGCGCCCGCGAAGTCCAAGTCAGTGCCGACCTCGCAGGACCCAGCGTCAGCGCGAGCGATGCCAACGCCGACATCAAGGACAACGTCGTCCCCCAAATTCTGGCGAAGTACCCCTCGATCCGCCCCAGCTACGAAGGCCAAAACCGCGAACAAGCCAAGTCCCAAAACAGCATCTCCGCGGTCATGCCGCTCATTTTCGCCCTCATGCTGTTCATCATCATCTTGACGTTCCGTTCGCCGTTGCAGGGCGTGGCGGTGTTTGGGCTGATCCCCTTCGGATTGGTGGGCATCAGCATTGGCCACTGGCTTCTTGACGCCCAAATCAGCCTCTTCAGCGTCCTCGGCATGATTGCCCTGATCGGCATCCTCGTGAACGACGCACTCGTCTTTGTGGCGGCGTACAACAGCAACCTGAAGGAGGGGATGGACGTGCGGTCGGCGATTTGGGAGGCGGGCATGAGCCGTTTCCGCCCAATTCTGCTCACGTCGGTCACCACCGTTGCGGGCCTGGCGCCGCTGATGCTCAACAAGAGCTTCCAAGCGCAATTCCTCATTCCGATGGCGATCTCCGTGGCATTCGGCCTTCTTTTCGTGACGGTCATCATCCTCGTGCTCCTGCCGGTTTACCTGTTGTGGATCAACCCGTTGCACCGTTCTTGGGTGTGGGTCAAGCGCGGCGATTGGCTCTCGCGTGAGCAGGCCGAACCGGCGGTCCGCGAAGAGCTCGGCTTCGCCGAGTCCGAGGCCTCCGAAGCGGCACCTGCCGCACCCGCGGCCCACCCAAGCCCCGGCGGCCCGTCCCTGGCGACCTGGATACCATGGCTCGCGATCGGCGTCTTGAGCGCCCTCACGGCACTTGCCCCGGCCTCCACCCACGCCCAGGAACTCTCCCGCGAACAGGCCGTCGAGCTGGCGCTGGAACGTCACTACGGCATTCGGATCGCGCGCACCAACGCGGACCTTGCGGCCGTCGGCAACAGCTGGGGCGCCGCCGGAGCTTTGCCTCAAGTGACCGCGACGCTTGGTGCCAACTCCAGCGTGAACGACCAAACGGAGAACCCTTCGACCTTCCTGCCCATTGCCACGCAGTCCCAGTCTTTGGCCCCGGGCGTGCAAGCGCGATGGACCTTGTTTGACGGCATGGGCATGTTCGCGGCCAAGGACCGCCTTGGCTTGTTGGCGGAGCAGGCCGAAGGGCAGGTCGATCTCATCGTGGAGTCCACCGTCCAAGCGGTGCTGCTTGCGTACGACAACGTCCTCATCCAAGAGCAGAGCGGCCAAGTTCTGCGCCACGCTCTGGACTTGACCCGTTCGCGGTTGGCACGCATTGAAGCGGCGTCCGAATTGGGTGTGGCGGGCACGTTTGATCGGTTGCAGTTTGAAAACGGCCTGTTGACGGACAGCACCACCTTGATTCGGCAGCAAGCTGCGGTCCGCGCGGCGCGGCGCAACCTCAATTTGCTTTTGGTTCAGCCGGAGGACATGCGTTGGGAATTGACTTCAGATTTGGAGTCGCCTTGGGAAGGGGGGGATCTCGACGAGCTGAAGGCGTTGCTTGAATCGAACAACACCGCCATCCAAAACGCCGTTCTCGGCCAACAAGTGGCGGAGACAGGCGTCCGGCAAGCCAAGGCGCGTTTGGTTCCGGTGGTGGGCTTGACGGCGAACTGGGGCAACACGCAGGGGATGTCAGGCACGGACAGCTTCATCTCGGATTCGGCGTTTTTTAACCCGTACCGCAACGGTGACATCACCTCCAACGTCACCAATTATGGTGCAGCGCTCACCTTGAATTTCAACTTGTTCAACGGGGGTGCGACTCGTCGTGCCATCCAGCAAGCCCAAATCCAAGTCGAGCTCTCCGCCATCGACGCCGCCCGACTCAAGGACGAGGCGCTCTCCTCGCTGGCCCAGGCGTGGGACCGCCGCCAGACGGCCTTGGCGGTCTATGCGATGGCGGCAAGGCGCGTCTCCAACGCCCAGCTCGCGGCGGACATTGGGGCGAACCGTTACCGGGACGGGGTGTTGAACGCCCTCGATTTCCGGGCCCTCGACGTGGCGCTCCTGCAAGCGGAAGCGGCCGAGTTGGCCGCGCGCCAGGAATGGAGCGCGGCTCATTGGGAGGTCCTACGCTTGGTCGGCGGCCTTCGGTCCGGCAACCTCAGCGCCGCACCCTAACGTCCCTTTGGGTGGACCCAGCAGGACAGAAGCCGAACACCCTCAACCCCGATTTGGTCAAGTGAATCTGTCGACTTCTTGCTCTGGCCTCAACGTTGCGGTCAAGCCATGCGCTTGGCCACGCGGACGAGCAGAAGGAGCGCGGGGACTTCAATGAGTGGACCGATGACGCCCACAAACGCCTGGTCACTTTGCAACCCAAACACCGCCACTGCCACCGCGATCGCCAGTTCGAAGTTGTTGCCTGCCGCCGTGAATGCCACTGCCATGTTGTCGCTGTGGCTGGCGCTCAAGCGACGGCCCAGGACCATGCTGAGCAAGAACATCCCGACGAAGTACACCACAAGAGGCAGCGCGATGCGAAGGACGTCGAGAGGGAGCGCCGTGATTTGATCTCCCTTGAGGCTGAACATGGCCACGATGGTGAAAAGCAGGGCGATGAGGGACAGGGGGGAGATTTGGGGAAGGAAGGATTGTTCATACCAAGCGAGGCCTTTTCTTTGCACGAACCATTCCCGGCTCACAAATCCCGCGAGGAATGGAATACCCAGGTAGATGGCCACGCTTTGGGCCACCATGGACACAGGCACGTCGACCGCCGTGGACGGCAAGCCAAGCCATTCGGGAAGTTCAGAGATGAAAAGCCACGCGTAAAAGCTGTAGGCCACCACCTGAAACACACTGTTGAGGGCGACCAACCCTGCGCCCAATTCTCGGTTGCCGCCTGCCAAGTCGTTCCACACCAACACCATCGCGATGCATCGGGCCAATCCGATCAAAATCAATCCGCTCAAGTACCCCGGTTCGTCCCTCAAAAACAGCACCGCCAACCCAAACATCAACACCGGACCCACCACCCAATTCAGGACGATGCTCAGGGTGACGAGTTTGGTATTGCGAAAGACCTCCGGCAGCAGGCGGTAGTTGGCCTTGGCAAGCGGAGGGTACATCATCAAAATCAACCCCACGGCCAACGGTATGTTGGTCGACCCCATCTGCATGTTCCCGAGGAGGTCCGGGACACTCGGCACCCATTTGCCCAACGCGAGTCCGACTGCCATGGCAGCCAAAATCCACCACGTCAAGTGGCGGTCGAGGAAGGAAAGACGTTTTCCAGTCATGGTCCGAGGGTCACAAATGCCGTGGCTTGTACGTACCAGAAGTGGGCCCATCCGAGGCTTCCCTCGTCACCAAATTGCTTCCAACTCACTACCAAAGGCCCGGCTTCCCAGCGCACCGATTCGTTCAGGGAAGCCCCGTATTGGAGGGTCGTCCATGCTTCTCTGAAGCGGTCTTGGGGTGAGGAAAGCTGGCCGCCGTCCCAGGCCTCCACAAAGACCTCGGCACTTGCAGAGAGCGTGCCCGCACCGAGGGGCAAGGCGTATCCGAGCTGCTCACGTAACCTTGGACGTGAGGTCCAGCGCACCGAAGCTTCATTGTAGGGATCGGATTCAATCCATCGCTGGTCCCAGCGCATTCGCCACCACCAAGACAAGCCAGCGTCTTTGTTGGACTGGTATTTGGACTGCAGCCACAGCCGATGCTCGTCGCGTGCGTAACGCTCTACGGCATTCTGAATGCTCGAGGTCGAAGGCACCCACTCGTGGGTGTAGCTGCCCGTCAAAGACCAGGCTTCGTTGAGGGTGCGGGTCAAATCGAACTCGGTGTAGGCAAACACAAGGCTTCGAATGGCACGGCCATCTCCGACTTCCGATCCAGGGCCAAAATTCTCCATGACGGCTGCATTCGAAAACGAAGGCCGAGATTGCTCGAAGGGCAGCACGCATGCAAACGAGTAGTTCTCGAGATGCCAGTGTTCGCCCAACGGCATCCCCACGTCCACCGTGGGCATGGCTCCAACGAGGTGAATGTGTTGTTGGGCATGAAAAGAGGGAAGGGCCAAGCACATCAACCAAAACAGTGCGATTCGCGAGACTTGATTCATCCCGCAAAATTCAGCGGTGCGTGTTGCGTCAACGTTAACGTCAAGCGGTCATCACATTTTAACTGCGGCCGTGCGCAACGCCTGCTGCAGCACCTCCTGACTTTCGTCGGGGTAGTCGACGTCCACAATGAGGGGATTGTTGAGCCACTGACGGAGGGCGGCCACCGCATCGCGTCCGAATTCAGGAACGGAGGGAACGCCCATTTGGGACAGCGCCGCAGCATTGCATTGTTGCTCGAATTGGCCACGCATGGGGACGACGAACAGTGGCTTTTGAAGGAAAAGGGCTTCGGCAGGCGTTTCAAATCCCGCGCCACACAACACGCCTGCACTCGAGGCCATGCTCTTCAAAAACCCATCCGAGGAGGCGGGCAAGAAGCGGACGTGACCTTGTGTGGAAGGCACGCTCCAATGTCTCGAGAACACTTCCCAAGTCACTTCGGGAAACTCCCGCAGCATTTGCATCAAAGCTTGTTCCCCGTATGCCGGCAAATACACCGTGATGTGACCGAAGTTGGTGACCGCCATTTCCCGCACCTTTCGGCGGATGACGGGGGTGCGAATTTCAGGGGCGTAGCGTTGGAAATGAAACCCGATTTCCACATCTGCATGGGCGTAGTTTTCGAGGATGCGCGCGGCAATCGTGTCGGACTTCGAGGGCTTGGGACTGCTTGGATGCTTGACCGCAGCTTGGTGGGACAACCCCACCACAGGAACGCCTTGCCGCTTGGCCGCCCAAGCCGTAAGGGGTTCAAAATCGTTCAGCACAAGGTCGTATCCGCGGATGTCAAGCGATCGCACGTCGCGCACCAGGGTACGTGGCTTGAAGGCATGCAGCGACGCCCCCCAATCAATGCCGCCTTGGGTCCCAAACGAAAAACCCACACCCTGAAACCGACGATCCACGGCCACGTCGTAAGTGCGGTCCAGCGCCCCTCCACTGACCCAAACGTCCACCTCGGCCATGTCCTTGAGAAGGGGCAAAAACTCAACCGCTCGGGTGTGGTGGCCGTTCCCCGTGCCCTGAAAGGCGTACAACACGTTCATGTCAGATCATGGAAAATTCCACGAGCAGCTCCTGAAACAGGTCTTTGGTGCTGCGCGCCTTGACCTCATCCGTGTTTTCACGCGCAGCAACTTCCTCTTGCCAATGAATGCGCCACTCACCTTGGTTGTATTCCAGCGCCGTGCAATTTTCCACCCAGTCTCCGCTGTTGAGGTAGGTCACTTCGCCGTCGTCGGTTTTGACAATGCGGTTGGCCGGCTGGTGAATGTGGCCGCACACGACGTATTCAAACCCGTTGCGGATGGCAATTTCCGCTGCCGTCTCTTCGAAATGGTTGATGAATTTCACAGCGCTTTTGACGCTCTCCTTGACTTTTTTGGACAACGAAATGCGGCCTTTGCCCAGAGCAAGCGACATCTGATTGATCAGGTGATTGAACCAAATCAAGGCGTCGTACCCTTTTCCCCCGAGCATCGCCAGCCACTTGGAATGTTGCATGGTCACGTCGAACACGTCGCCGTGAAAGAACCAGGCCTTCTTGCCGTCGAGCGGCAAAACCACCTTGTTGACGATTCTGAAGTTGCTCGTTTCGAAGCCCTTGAATCTGCGGAACACCTCGTCGTGGTTGCCCGTCACGTAGTAAATGGTCTTTTGCTTGGCAATCATGCCAAGCAGCTCCCGAACCACCTGCATGTGAGCCGCCGGAAAGTACTTTTTCTTGAATTGCCAAACGTCTATGATGTCCCCATTCAGAACGAGGATCTCGGGATCAATGGACTTCAAATAGCGCAGCACTTCGGTTGCTCGGCATCCGCGCATTCCCAAATGCAAGTCGGAAATCACGGCCACTTCCACGGGCCGTTTCAACAAGGGTTGTTCCTGGAGAGTCATCGCGCAAGATGCGAGGGGCTTGTTGCCTCAAGTGCACCTCTGCGATTTCAATCCGTTAAGCCAACGCTAATTCTCCTTCACACGTGAGGCCAGTTGGAGTTGCTTTCGTTCTCGTGGTTCCACCGCCTCTTGTCGCGGGAATTGGTCTCTCTCTGCCAAGAAACGACTGTCACAAGTCGGCTGGAGAGACCACGTCGTGGCCGCCGGCCTTGAGGTAGGCGTCGCGTTCAAAGAGTGCGAGGTCGGATTGGACCATTTCGCGGCACAGTTCTTCAAGGGTTGTGGTGGCCGTCCATCCGAGTTTTTCCTTGGCTTTGGTGGCGTCGCCAATCAGCAGGTCCACCTCGGCTGGGCGGAAGTATCGAGGGTCAATTCGCACCAACACATTGCCAGTGTCAGGACAATAGCCCTCTTCTTGCTCCCCTTGTCCACGCCACGCCACAGTGATGCCGGCTTCCTTGAAGGCCATGGTGGCAAACGCACGGATGGAGGTGGTCACCCCCGTGGCGAGCACGTAGTCGTCGGGAGTGTCCTGCTGGAGCATGCGCCACATGCCCTCCACGTAGTCCTTGGCGTGTCCCCAGTCGCGCTGGGCGTCGAGGTTCCCGAGGTACAAGCAGTCCTGCATGCCGAGCTTGATGCGGGCGACGGCGCGCGTGATTTTTCGCGTTACAAACGTCTCCCCACGAAGTGGGCTCTCATGGTTGAACAGGATGCCATTGGTGGCGTGGTAGCCATACGATTCCCTGTAATTTTTGACAATCCAAAACGAATACAATTTCGCCACGCCGTAGGGGCTTCGGGGGTAGAAGGGGGTGGTCTCTTTTTGCGGAACTTCTTGGACCAATCCGTATAGCTCCGAGGTGCTCGCTTGGTAGAAACGCGTTTTGTGTTGCAAGCCTAGAATCCGAATGGCTTCAAGGAGCCGCAATGTTCCTAGGGCGTCGGCGTCTGCCGTGTATTCAGGCGCCTCAAAACTCACCTGAACGTGGCTTTGAGCCGCGAGGTTGTAAATCTCATCGGGCTGGACCTCTTGGATGATTCGGATCAAGTTGGTGCTGTCCACCAAATCGCCGTAATGCAATTTCAATCGAACGTGTTGCTCGTGGGGATCCTGATACAAATGGTCAATCCGAGAGGTATTCAGGGAGGATGCTCGGCGTTTGATGCCATGAACTTCGTATCCTTTGCTGAGCAATAGCTCCGTGAGGTAGGCGCCGTCCTGACCGGTGATTCCGGTGATGAGTGCTTTTTTGGTTGAAGACATGTGTCAAAAATACGCCATACCCAAAGACGTTGCCCCCCTGTTTTGACACGGAGAATGGTTTGAATTCGGAGGCGGTTGGACCTCGCCGTGGGGAAGCGTCAGGCTCCTGAAAACAACTCCTGATTTTCAACCAATTTTTTGAAATGCCCTCGGAGTGCCATCAACTCGGCGTGGGTGCCTTGCTCGACAACGCGTCCATCCGCCATCACACAAATGCGATCGGCGTTCTTCACCGTGCTAAGTCTGTGGGCGATGACCAGGGAGCTCCGCCCTTTCATGAGCCCTTCCAGCGCTGCTTGGACCTCGCGCTCTGAGGTGCTGTCCAAAGCACTTGTGGCCTCGTCGAGCACGAGCAAGTCAGGATCGCGCAAGATTGCGCGTGCCAGGGCGATGCGCTGGCGTTGCCCTCCTGAAAGTTGCACGCCACGCTCGCCCACAACCGTGTCCAAGCCCTCGGGAAACTCCTCAATGAATTCCCAGGCGTACGCGCGTTTTGCAGCGTCGATCACTTCTTCTTCCGTGGCCTCGGGGTTCCCGTATCGAATGTTGCTTCTCAAATCACCCCCAAACAAAATCACCTCCTGCGGAACAAAAGCGACACGCTTTCGGTAGCCTCGCAAATCGAGATTCTGGACTGGGATGCCATCCGCTGTGATTTGGCCATGTTGGGGCTCGTGAAAACGAAGCAGAAGGGAGGCTACGGTGCTTTTCCCGGCCCCACTCGCTCCGACCAAGGCCACTTGTTCGCCCGGTGCGATGGTCAAACTCAATCCCTGCAACACGGGTACATCCGGTCGCTGTGGATAGTTGAAATGCACCTGGTCCAAGGCAAGCGTGGCGCGCAACGAAACTTCCGTCGGGGATGCCTCAATTCGCGTGACCTCTCGGTCCTGCTCAATGATGTCCATGACCGACTCAATGGCGCCAAGTCCGCGCTGCAAGGCACTGAATTGTGCAGCCATTCCCCCAATGCTGCCGGCCACAAGGCCAGTCATCAGCAGGAACGTGAAGAAATGCTCGCTTGCCAAGTCGCCCTCCTGCATCAGGGCGGCTCCCTTGAAGATGACCAAGGTGATGGCGCCAAAAATGAACAAGATGATGAAACTGGCAAACGACCCTCTCCACCACGCCCCGCGCATGGCCAGCTGACGAATCGTTTCCGCGTGGGAGCCGTATTTGGTGCGCTCAAGCCATTCGTTGGCGTAGCTTTTCACACTCACGATGGCTGTCAACACTTCTTGCACCACGATGTTAGAATCGGCAACCTCGTCTTGGGTTTGCTTCGAGAGTTTGCGAATGAATCGACCAAACACGACAGCAGTGACAATCATCACGGGCAAGGTGGCCAGCATCCAAAGCGTGAGTTCCACAGAGAAATAGGCCAACGCCGCAATGCCACCCACGATCAAAATCAGCCCTCGAAAAAGTTCCGCGAGGGTGACCGTGAAAATGTCCTGGATGGTTGCGATGTCTGCACTGATTCGACTGTTGAGATCGCCAACACGTCGCGCGTCATAGAACGCCATGGGCATGCTAACGAGTGCGTCAAACGCATCGGTGCGCATGGCGAGCATCATTTTCTCCGTCATGTCGGCGAACAAAATCACACGGATGAAGGAGAAGACCGCTTGCACCACAAGCACGATCAACAATGTCCAACCAATGGTTGACAGGTTGTCCAAAGGGATGCCCAACACGGGCAGTTCGCCCTGTCCTCCGGAAGTCCCCACGCCCCCAAGTTGACCCCACAGGCGCGTGATGACCAAGGTGAGAACCCCGGAAATGCTCATGATCACCATGCCCACGATGAAGTGCATTGTGAAGGGTTTCAAGTAGACTCTCATTCGCCCAAGACCACGTAAGTCCTTCAGGCTGAATTTGCGTTTGGGCAAGTTCTCAGGGGGAGTGTGAGCGTGAGAAGGGCTCGTTTCGTGAGGGTGTTGGGCCATAGAAAAATGCCGCTTTCAGGTCAAAAAGTGAATCCTGCCACGAAAGTAGGGCGGGTACCCCGAGGGAATGTCACAACTTTGTCGAATCAATGTCTGCGACAACGTTTGCGAATTGACATTCGACATACTATCTTTGCCGTCCCTTAACGGGGAAATTCAAGCACGATGAAAAGGACTTTCCAACCCTCCGTCCGGAAGCGCCGCAACAAGCACGGCTTCCGCAAGCGCATGTCAACGGCGAATGGACGCAATGTTTTGAGCGCGCGTCGCCGCAAGGGCCGCAAGAAATTGACGGTGAGTTCCGAGCGTCGCCACAAGGGCATTGAGCGTTAAGTGAATGCTGGAAAGGCTGTGAACTGAGTTCATTTCGGTTCGACGTTGGCCATGCAAAGAGGGAGCTTCGTCTCCCTCTTTGCATATCCAGAAGTTGCAGAGGGAGCTTCGTCTCCCTCTTTGCATATCCAGAAGTTGCAGAGGGAGCTTCGTCTCCCTCTTTGCATATCCAGAAGTTGCAGAGGGAGCTTCGGCTCCCTC
Organism: Bacteroidota bacterium; assembly: GCA_027622975.1. Taxonomy (GTDB): domain Bacteria; phylum Bacteroidota; class Bacteroidia; order Flavobacteriales_D; family Sanyastnellaceae; genus UBA11663. The sequence goes on from JAQBVN010000012.1 coordinate 39,267, forward strand.
TTTGCATCGCGCCGTGATGACGCCTTGAAGAGATTCGAAGGCGTGGACCGCCCGAAGTCAACTTCCCCAAACCACGACGACACGCCCCTCCTCAAAGGGCAGCCGATGCCACCGGCCTTTCCATTCATGGATGGTTGGCGAATCAGCTTCAGCAGGCCTGATGATTCGTCCAACCACGGAGCCGCCAAGCCCGGGGGTTGTCCCATGTGAACGAGTGACACCTGAAATGGCGTCCACTCTCAGGTCTGTTTTGAACGTCAGGGCTGGGCCATGCCCCTTGAACATGGCCTCTTTGGTGGCCCAAACCCAACCTTCTTGTGACCGCCATGTGCTCAGTTCCTCGTCGGACATGAATCGTGAGGCCACGCGTGAAAGGCGAGGATCACCCACATGAACGAGGTCGATGCCTCCGGGAGCACCTGTCGTCCACAAGGCAGCCGCAGCCACAACACCTTCTTCCACGTCGTGGTGTGACAGGCTCAGATGCCATCTGGGGGCTGTCATCTCATCGCCGAGCACCAAGCGAGGTGCCCCGTGCTCGTCATGCACGACGGACCACTCATCTGTTCCTGTGATGCACGTCAGGGCGCACGCCACGGCGTGGTGTTCACGTTGTCTTCGGGTCGACAGGGCGTCCACATTCCGAAGGGGAAAGCGAGAGGCCAAATCGCGACGTTGCAATTCTGAATCATGCGCATGCCAGATTGCCATTTGGCACGCCGGATTGGACCCGTCGTGCGACATGGCATTCCACGTCGAATCCAATGAACTGGGGTCCACACGAGGCATGGGGACAAAGGACGGGGGTTTGGCCTCCACCTCCAAAGGCCGCGCATTCCGTATTTTTGCACTGCTAAACCTCAGAACATCATGGGCAACACGACTCCCACACCCACACTTTCCTACAAAGTCAAGGACATGAGCCTGGCCGAATGGGGCCGAAAGGAAATCACGCTCGCCGAGGCAGAAATGCCCGGACTGATGGCGCTGCGCGAAGAATATGGTGCGTCGAAGCCCCTGGCCGGTGCACGCATCGCAGGATGCCTTCACATGACCATCCAAACCGCTGTCCTGATCGAGACCCTTGTGGAGCTCGGAGCCGACGTCACGTGGTCTTCGTGCAACATCTTCTCGACACAGGACCACGCCGCCGCCGCCATCGCCGCTGCGGGAATTCCGGTCTTCGCGTGGAAAGGAATGACGGAGGCGGAGTACGAGTGGTGCATTGAGCAGACCCTGTTCTTCGGGGACGAGCGCAAGCCGCTCAACATGATTCTCGACGACGGCGGCGACTTGACCAACGTGGTGCTCGACCAGTACCCTGAGTTGGCGGCTGGAATCAAGGGCATTTCAGAAGAAACCACCACGGGTGTGCTCCGCTTGTACGACCGCCAGCGCAACGGCACCCTGCCGATGCCTGCGATCAACGTCAACGATTCGGTGACCAAGTCGAAGTTTGACAACAAGTACGGCTGCCGCGAGTCCTGTGTGGATGCCATTCGCCGCGCCACGGACATCATGATGGCGGGAAAAGTTGCCGCTGTTGCAGGTTTTGGGGATGTTGGAAAGGGCTCTGCTGAATCCCTGCGCAACGCCGGTTGCCGCGTCATCGTGTCAGAAATCGACCCCATCTGCGCCTTGCAGGCGGCCATGGAAGGATACGAGGTCAAGAAGATGATCGATGCGGTGGCCGAGGCGGACATCGTGGTGACTGCCACAGGGAACAAGGACATTGTCACGGGGGCCCATTTTGAAGCCATGAAGGACAAGACCATCGTGTGCAACATCGGCCACTTCGACAACGAGATTGACGTCGCTTGGCTCAATGCCAACCACGGCTCGACCAAGGACACCATCAAGCCTCAGGTGGACATGTACACGATCCACGGAAAGGACATCATCTTGCTTGCCGAGGGTCGTTTGGTGAACCTTGGATGTGCGACGGGTCACCCCAGTTTTGTGATGTCTGCGTCGTTCACAAACCAAACCATCGCGCAAATCGAGCTTTGGCAGAACACCGACAAGTACAAGAACGAGGTATACACCTTGCCCAAGCACTTGGACGAAAAGGTGGCGCGTTTGCACTTGGCTAAAATTGGGGTCCAAATCGACGAGCTCTCCCAGGAGCAAGCTGCGTACATCGGTGTCACCGTCGAGGGTCCGTTCAAAGGCGAAGCGTACCGCTACTGATTTTGAGGCTTTTTTTGGGGCATGGGGAGAATGCATCTCTTCGAGTTTGAGGACCAGCGTTGGCTTCCTGCCACGTTGAGGAACTTCATGACCGATTTTTTGAGCTTTCTCGCCAACAAAACCGGGATGTACCGCCCCATTGTCTCGACCTTGGAACGTGGGCTTCAGGCGAGCGAAACATCTCAAATTGTGGATTTGGGATCGGGCGGAGGTGGGGGGTTGGTGTGGATTGCCAACGAATTGAACCGAGATTCTGAACGCGTTCGAATCGTGATGACCGATTGGTATCCCAATGTTCAGGCTTTTCAGAGGTCCTCGGCTCAGGCCCCCGGATTGGATTTCGTGGAGCAGCCGGTCGATGCAAGGGCTGTGCCTCGTGAATTGCGGGGGTTGAGGACCCTTTTTTTATGCTTTCACCATTTTCGGGAAGACGACGCCAAGGGCATTTTGCAAGATGCCATTCATGCCTGTCAGCCCGTGGCGATTTTTGAAGCACAAGACCGGTCCTTGGTGAGCCTTTTGGCCATGGCTTTTTCCCCCATCACCCTGTTGTTGTGTACCCCCTTGATCCGACCTTGGAACGGATGGCGGCTCTTGTTCACCTACCTCATTCCAATTCTTCCGATGCTGGTCATGTGGGATGGGGTGGTCTCGTCTTTGCGTACGTACTCTGAATCGGAGTTGCGTGACTTGGTGCACGGCTGTGAAGGGGCCTTTTCCTACGATTGGGACATCCAAAAGGTCAAGTCGGGACCTGGGTTTGTCCTTCAATTGCTGGGAACCCCTGCAAAGACCAACTCATTGCCTGACCGTCGCCTGTGACCCTGCCGGGTTGAGCGTCAACTGGTTGATTGTCAACTTGTTGATTGTCGACGGGTTGGGCGTCAATTGTAGATGTGAAGGATGGACCCGTTGAGGGAAGTCCGGTATCGGTGGAGCGGCAGCGTGGCCGGTCCATTCATCACGCTGCCGTCAAGCATGAGCCACTGGCTTGCCGAGCAATCGCTGTCATCGTTCAGGGTGATGTTGTCGTTGTCTAGCGTCACTTGGCATCCCAAGTCAATGTCAAACGTCGCATGCCTGTCCAGCACCACAAATTCGTCCAACGTATACCGGTACACGTACAATCCGCGAGAACCTCCATTCAAAGCAATGGCCTCCCCGGGAAAATTGAGGGTGGAATAGGCCGGGAGATTGAGGTCGATGTCGATGTTCACTGGCACGTAGGGGATGAACTGTTGGGTTTCGCCACACGAACTGCATCCAATCATGGTTGCGAACATCAGGAGCCAAACCCATGCACTGAACACACGTGTTCGGAGCCCCAGCGGATCCTTGGGTGCGCCCGCCTTGAAGGCTTTGACGTAATTGGGTTCATAGCTCGGAAGGTGCACAAACTCCCCAGCCGCAAAAGCTGCTTCGGCGGGCGCCGCGCCGTCGCGCGCCAGGGGCCAAGCTTCGACAAAAGTTCGTCCCTCGCCTGCACACAATTCCGCGCATTTCAACGCTCCGTCGCCAATGAATTGTGCTGGCCCCTGCCAAGGATCTTGGCCGTCCTCGACCACGACAGGCGCTACCTCCCCCACACAGCGATGCTGGGCGTCAAAAGTTGCAGCATATACCTCCATGCGTCGAGCGTCCACCATGGCCACTCGCCTGGTCGCATGTGGGTCCAATCTTTCCCCTTGGATGGCCAAAAGTTGTAGGGTGTCCAAGGCGATGAGGGGGATGCCTTGGGCATGGCAAATTCCTTTGGCCGTGGAGACACCGATACGAAGCCCCGTGAACGATCCAGGGCCCCCAGAGACAGCCACGGCTTCAAGATCTCGGGGTGTCCAGCCGTGCTCGGTCATCACATCATCAATCAATGGCAACAGCCGCTCTGCATGCACGTACCCCTCCTCGCGTTCCTCGCGAAAGGCCACGACCACGCCATCCTCAGCAAGGGCAACAGAGCATTGAAGCGTGGCAGTGTCGAGAATCAGGATGCGCGCCATCTCAGTCCCTCTTTTTGGTCTCGACGGCATCACCGTCACTCAACGATCGACTGACCACGTCATAAGGCCCAGTAACCACGGTTGACTCCAAGCCCAGTTCCCCAAGGACCTCAATGAATTTGGAGTCTTGGATGCCTGTCTCAACGGGGGTCCAAACCACGTTTCCATCCTCCAACACAAACAGTCCCAATTCAGATTCTCCCTCTGAGGCGTCATCCCCTTCCTCTGAGCTTTCTTTTTCTCGGGTGGTTACGGCTTGGATGGGCACACTCCATGCATCGTCCACCTGATGAGTCAGGATGTCCACTGTCGCGCTCATTCCTGGCCTGAAGGGTGTGTAGTGTTCGGGTTGTCCTTCTGTGAGATGCGTGTAGCTCGCGGGGTCCAATCGAACCTTCACCGAGAAGTTCGTCACTTGGTCCATGCTGAACCCATTGGCGCCAGCATTCAAGGCGGTGTTTCCGATTTCGGTGACCATCCCACCAAAGGTTTGTCCCAAGTAGGCGTCCACTTCAATCTCGGCCCGATCGCCCAATTGAATGCGGACGATGTCACTTTCATTCACCTCCACGTTGACTTCCATGGCACGTAAGTCGCTGACGTTCATCACCACTTCACCAGCGGTGAATCCATTGCCCTGCACACTTTCACCTACTTCCTTGGACAGGGCTGTCACCACTCCGCCTTGGGGAGCGCGGAGGGTGGTTCTTCCGAGGTTGTCTCGTGCCTCCTGCAAGGAGGCTTCCCCACTTCGTATCGCGTATTCAGCGCTTTGAACACTTTGTTGGGCACTGGTCAAATTGGCTTGAGCCGACAGGTGGGAGGCTTCAGTTTGGTCAAACTCCGCTTGGGAAATGACCTTGTCCTTGAGCAGGGTTTCAGCCCGTTCAAACGCTTTGGTTGCAGCGTACTGATTGGCTTCCGCTTGAGCCACTTGCGCTTTGGCAGAGGCGAGGTTGGAGCGAGCAGTGTTCAAGGCCGCTTCCGCCCGAAGGACGGCAGCGTCGTAAATGTCGGGATTCAGCTGAACGAGCAGGTCCCCTTTGTTCACGACATCTCCTTCTTTGACGGGAAGGAGCGTGATTTGGCCGTTGACCTCCGCGGTGATCTTCACTTCGATTTCTGGCTGGATTTTGCCACTGGCACTGACGCGTTCCACCAGGGTTCTGCGAGCGACTGTATCCACAGACACTTGCGGCAAGGTTCGGTTTCCTCCTCGAACTGCAGCCACAGCAGCCAGGACGACCACGATCCCGCCAATGATCCAGTAGAGTTTTTGTTGTTTCATCTCAGGGAATGAGGGGATTACAGGCTCAGAGGACGTCCCATGTAAAAGTCCAAAATGCGGGTCTTGAACACATAGTCATACCGCGTGCGCAACGCGTTGATGCGCGCATTGTCAACCCGGGTTCGCGCGTCGGCGTATTCCAAGGCCGAGATTGCCCCCGCCTCAAACCGTGCCTCTGCGTTGGTCATGGCTAGTTCCGCAGCCTCCAAGGCGTCCGAGTTGGCTTCGAATGTTCGCTTGGCAGCGCGCGCATCCGCCCATGCCGATTCCACAGATTGCGTCAGAGCTTGTGCGGTTTGGTCTTTGGACAGCTGGGCTGCCATCACGTCGACCTCCGCGCGTTTGACCCCTGAAGCAATCCCGAAGTTGTTGAACAAAGGAATGCTCATGGAGAAGAAGATGCTCTGGTTGATGTTGTTGCTCAGTTGGTCTTGAAACGACATCGTCTCGTATACGCCCTCCGACGTTTCCACGGGGACAGTCAGTTCAATGCCTTGGGTGGTCGGAATTGTGAAATTGGTGTAGACGGGGTCGACCACGGCTTCTTGTCGGTTTCCGGAATAACCCGACCCTGTGCTGTAGGACCCTCGGATGCTGGGATAGCGCGCTGCTTTGGCCAAATCCAGCCCCAAGTATGCGTCCGTGACTTGCAACTCAGCCGCGCGCATGTCAGGAAATTGGCTCAAGGCAAAGGCCACAGCGGCGTCGGAGGACACGGGCATGCTGGAAGCCTGAAGCATGCCTTCAGCGGGGGCCACAACGTCCATGCGCTCGGCATCTTCCACGTCGAGTTGGAGCAATTGGGCCAAGTTCAGCGTCGCCAACTGCACGGCGTTTTCAGCATTCACAACAGCGCTGAGGTCTGCGGCTTGTTGTGCCTTGACGTCGTACAAATCGCTTTCAGCTGCAGCCCCAGCTGCCACGAGTTTTTCCACCCGGTTCACCTGTCGTGAGGTGGCGTCCGCGTTCAGGTTGGCAATGCGAAGGAATTCCTCCTGAAACAAAATGTTCAGGTAGGCCGAAGCAACGGTCAGCGCCACGTTGTTTTGGGCAATTTCTACATTGGCTTGGGCCAGGTCAAGCCCCAACCTCGCCCGTCTCAGGTTCAGGTGATTTTGGAACCCATTGAAGAGCGTGACCCCAGAGCTCAACCCATAATTGCTCGATTGCACTGCATTGGTTGCAAACTGGTTGGTGAAGGGGTCGATGCGTTGACCAATGTTCACTCCGTAACTCATGGAGGCATTCAAGTTGGGCAGGAACGCACCTTTGGCCGCGAGCAACCCAATGTCGCCCCGCTCCAATCCGAGTTGGGCTTGCTGCAGTGACAGATTGTGGGTCAAGGCATGCTCAAGGCATCGTTCCAGGGACCACGACTCGGTTGGAAAGTCTGGGGTTTGTCCTTGGGAAGGGGATGGGAGCCATAACAGTCCCCCCAACACGAGGGCTGCGAGAAAAGGAAAGGATGCACGCATACCCCAAAATTAGGGTTTGCGGCGCGGCTCAATGCCCCTCGGAGGCGGCTTCCTTGCGTTTGCGAAGCACAAACCATGCGAAAAAGCCCAATATGACGTACGGAACGGCCATCAAATACAGGATGCCAGCATTCAATCCTCGACCCAATGACCCATCTTCTGCGCTGTCTTCGGCCACCGCCTTGCACATGACGCATTGACCCCACATCAGATCGACAGTGAGGAGAAGGGTCAGGAACAGGACCCATCGAAGGAGTGGCTTGGGGGTCATCAAGATTGTCAGTTCGGCACGATGATTCAGGACATCAAGCCCCACTCAAAAGGGATAGCAAGGGGAAATCATCAAGTACACCACCACACCGGTGAACGTCACATACATCCACATGGGCCAAGTGATGCGTGCCCATTTGCGGTGCCTTTCGACTTGTTGTCCCAAACCCAAAAGGTAGGTTGTCAGCACGAGGGGCACGATGACAATGGACAGAAGAATGTGGCTCAGCAAGACGAAGAAATAGGCATACCGCATCAAGCCTTCTCCACAGTAGGGCGTGCTTTCAGAGGTGATGTGATAGCTCACATAGCTCAACAGAAAAAGGGCAGACAGGCCGAGCGCAGTGGTGTTAAGTTGTTGGTGTAGGAGGAGGTTCTTGCGTTTGATGGCGCGGTAAGAGCCCACGAGGGAGAGGAATGCCAGACCATTGATTGTGGCGTTGACAGCAGGCAGGTGGTTGAGCAAGGACCGGAGTTCAGGACTGACTTCGATGCCGGGAAGGAAAAAAAGCACGGCCACCACGGCAGGGATGGCCACACCAGCCACCCACACAAAGCGCTTCATGTTCTTGTCAAATTTCATGGCAAGGCGGAGAGAGGAATTTCAGTGTGCAAAGATGCACTCATCGACCACACCTACAGCAACTTCAGTCCTCAAAGACCAATTGAGCGGCATCGAGAAGCATCGCATCGACTTCAGCCGTGGACGTTCCATCATACAATCCACGGATGCGGTTTTCTCGATCGACCAGGACGAAGGTGTCGCTGTGAAAAAATCCACCTGCCGCCGTGTCGCTTTCCAAGGCAGTGAGGTAGTAGCCATGTCTGGCTTGGTCGTAAAGGGTTTCCTTGTCGCCCGTCATGAATTTCCACTGGGTTGTGTCAGCTCCCATGCGTTGTGCATACCAGAGAAGCCTTTCCGGTGTGTCTCGTTCAGGGTCCACACTGTGACTCAAGATCATGATGGAATCTTGAAGGTTTCGGTCACGCATCCAGGCTTGGCTTCGGGCCAATTGGCTGCTCATGATCGGACAAATCGACGGGCAGTGGGTGAAGAAGTAATCCACGATTTTCACACGCCCGGCTACAGTTCTGTGGCTCACCTCGACACTGTCCAGTCCCACAAAGGCAAACGCAGGAACAGTGTGTCCTTCTGGCCCGAGCACCGGCAGATCAGGGCGTCCCGCGACCTCTTCCGCCAATTGTTTGTGGGCATAGGCGGCCAAATCCATTTCTTTTTGCAGCAAAGCAATGTCCTCCACCGCATCGCGGATGGCATCTTCAGACGCAGCATGGTACACACCACGCAAAAACCCTTCAGCATCGACAAGCCAAAGCGTGGCCACATTGTTGGGTTCACTCAAGTCCCGTTGAATCATGAAGTCCTCTGAGACAATCCGATCGATTTGGTCCTCAGAGCCTGTCAAAAACTGCCATTTTCCTCGAGGTCCGTTGTATCGGGTGTTGCGATCCACGTATGCCTTCAACACCTCGGGGGTGTCGTGTTTTGGGCTCAAACTGAAGCACACCAAGACGATGTCTTCCTCATCCCGGTATCGGAAATTAGGCCAGAGCAATTGCCGGGTCACTTGAGCCACGTGGGGGGCGTCGGTGCCAAAAAATGCAGCCATCCAAACCTTCCCGCGAAGTGCTTGGGAGGAAAAAGCCTCTCCGTCTTGGTTGGTCAGATTGAATTGGCCCACCCTTTGCGCCTCGAGGGAGCGCCCTTCCACGGCGCCTTCGCGGGTGTAGTAGGGCAGGGTCCTGAAGTTGTGCTCTGAGAGAATGCCAAAAAAAACCAGCCCCGCCAAAGGCAGGGCCAGCATCATCGCGAGGAGAATCAATCGGTTTTTCCAAGCACCCATGGCGCTTTTGGATCAAAGGCAATCAGTGAAAGGTGGTGAAGGACTCCAAGTGCCCAAACCCTTCCGTGATTGCAATGAAAATGAGGTATCCAATGAAGAGAATGTAAGGTGCCATGATGGCTTTCTTCATGTTGCTCCGCTCGTCACCGAGGTGCATGAAGACCAACACGATGTAGGCAGCCTTGACCAATGTCAACACAATGAAAGTCCACTTGATGGCAGTCCATGTGAAGGCCTCTGAGCGTTTGAAATAGACACCCATGGCCACTTCCACGGCAGTGATCAGGGTCAAGAGCACCGTGACAAACCAAATTTTCTTGCGAATGGCAACACCAGCTTCTTCGCTGTGATGCGCAGCCATGGCGTAGCCGTCGTTGACAATGAGATCGTCGCGTTCCATGATCAAATGAGGTAGAAGAAGGTGAACACAAAGACCCATACCAGGTCCACAAAGTGCCAGTACAAACCGGTTTTCTCAACCATTTCGTAGTGGCCGCGGTGCTCAAACACACCGTTCAACGCCATCAAGAAAATGATGATGTTGATCACCACGCCTGAGAACACGTGGAAACCATGGAACCCGGTGATGAAGAAGAAGAAGTTCGCATACGTCTGTTGGGCAGCGTACTCACTGTCCTCGAGGTTGGCCCCAAAGGCGTACACATCACTGCGCGCATTCCACAATTTGACAGCTTCCGCGCCAGAGACTTCTTGCTCGTTTTCAACGTACTTGTTGATTGTCAAACTGTGCAATTCTGCCGTGTGGGCATGATCTCCAAACTGCGTGATGCTGATGTGATCCCCTTCGGCATGAAGCACTGCGTTGGGATCTCCGTCTGCCAACGCTGCTGCTGCATCTCCAAAATGGTGGTCCATGAACACCAGTTCACCTTTGGGCAAGGTGAATGCTTCCCCGTTGTCAGCGGTCACTGTCACTTCCTTCGCCAGTTGAAATCCTCCACCCGAACCGTGAATGAAGTGTGACCATTCCCAAGCCTGGGAGCCGAGGAAGAAAAATCCACCCACAATGGTGGCGCCGAGCCACTTCAAAACCCCTGCTTTGTCATTGCGGTGACCGGCCTCCACAGCAAGCACCATGGTCACTGAAGACACAATCAAAATGAAGGTCATCAACGCCACGTAAATCAAAGGATATTGCCCTTCGAGACCCGGAAGAGCTCGGAAGACCTGTTCCCCGATGGGCCAAGCATCTTCGGAGGTGGCCCTTGAAAACCCGTAAGCCGTCAGCAAGCCCCCAAAGGTGAGCGCATCCGACACGAGGAAGAACCACATCATCATTTTCCCGTACGTCACAGAGAACGGGCTTTGACCTCCGCCCCACAAGACTTCAGTCGGAATCGTTTCGGTGTTTCCAGCCATGGTCTGAAATTGTGACGCGAAAATAGGGCAATCCGTCTTGGGCAACCATGTAGAATGTGTCCAAATGCGGTCAAGTATTCACAGGCGATGTTGAATGGCGCATTTGCGGGCGGGTTTGGCCCCCAGATGGGAGGGTTCTTTCGCGCTGATGATCAGTGCATCAGGAACAAAAAGGCGAAGAGATACAGCCAAAGGATCCCGAGGAAATGCCAGTAAATGCTCATGGCCTTCATCCGAACATTGTCACCGGCATGAATGGTTCCGTTCCACACGCGGATGGCATTCACCACGAGGTACACAAGCCCAAACACAAGGTGCAGAATGTGCACGCCCACGAGGGCCCAAATGTACCCGCCGCCGCTGTTGGAGGATTGAAGGACTTTCACTGTGATGGGTTGAACCATCAGGGCATCGTCACTTGCGTACAATTCGCTTCGGGCGGCGTCGTGGAGCAGGGGCTTGCCGTCATAACGGATGTCGTAGTCCTGTCCATAGATGGCCTCGCTCTCGTAAATCGCCTGCAGGTTGTTCCAACGAAAGGCCCTTCCGTGTTCCGTGTCCGTCGTGTCCCACCCCATGCCGATGTCTGACAAGGATCGCCAACCCTCGGCCTGGGTGAGGGTGAAGCCAATTCCCAAGGCCAAGGTGAGGCCTAGGGAGAGGAGAGACTGGGAGGTTTGGCCTGCGCGCACACTTCGCGTGGCCCACCACAATGTGGCGCTGCTCAACGCAATCATCCCGTTGCTGAGCCAAAACATGCTCGGTGCCTCGACGTGCACCCAAAACTGTCCCATGTTGCTCACGATGTAGGCTGATGTGAATCCGGCAAACAACATCGTCACCGCAAAGACGATGAAGTACATCAACATGGTTTTGGTGCGGTCGCGAACCTCGGGGTCAAGGCCTTCAAAGACTTGTTCACTCATGGGAGGGGCATTTTGTCCAGAACATAGACGATTTGAACGAGGGGCAGGTAGACAAAGCTGGCAAACATGAGGTGTCTGGCTGCGTCCAGGGTTTGGCGCTGAAGCAATCGCCAAGCAAACCATGAAAAACCACAACCAGCGGCTATACCCATTGCGAAGGCAACATCTCCGACCATCGGCTGGTTCAATGCCCAAGGCAACATGCTTGCTGGAATGCAAAACAAGGTGTACAAAAGGATGAGTTGGGCGGATCGGGCGCTCCTCCCGGCAGAGAATGGCAGCAATTCGTACCCGGCCTTCAAATAGTCGTCATGTGCCAACCATGCGATGGCCCAAAAATGAGGGAATTGCCACATGAATTGCACGGCGAAGAGGGTGCCGGGCTCAATCCCAAAATCACCCGTGGCAGCCACATATCCAATCATCGGAGGGAGGGCGCCAGGAAAGGCTCCGACAAACACGGCCAAGCTGGTTTTGGCCTTCAAAGGCGTGTACACAAACGCGTAGCTTACCAAGGCCGCCACTCCCAGCCACCCGCTCAAGGGGTTCAGGCTGAACAAACACCCCAAGCCTACCACGGTTGCCGCAAGGCTCCAAGACAGGGCTTGTCTCACCGTCATTCGGCCCGCAGGCAGCGGACGGTCTGAGGTGCGCTTCATCAGGGCATCGACATCGCGCTCGAGGATTTGGTTGAATCCGTTGGATGCGCCGGTCAGCGCATATCCGCCAAACAGCAGCATCAAAAACGTGCGAAGGTCCATGACGTCAGTGGCCATGAACCAGCCAAGCACAGCCGACATGACAACAAAAAATCCGAGGCGGACTTTGAACAGTTTGGCCAGGTCTCGATGCATGGGGGGCAAAGCTACACCAACGGCGCGCGCCTGCGTGTGCCAAGGGTCACCAATTGATCGGTGAGGAACGGGCTTGTGGGACAGGAGCCCTTGGGGAGTTGTGTTCCCGTTACCAGTCGCGTTCATCCATCACGCGGGACTGACGAAGCCCCGCTTCAACACGTCCTGTCGTCCACGGATCCTGCCAAGCAGGAACCCCATCTTCTCGGGACTCCAGCCTTGTCCATGCCCGAACGAACACTTCCACCCCACCCACGCCATAGCGCGAACCGACGGGGTGGGAGAGATCGAGTTCTAGACGGGTGAGGTCCGAACGGGCACCCTGAAGGAGGGTTTGGTCTCCATCTGACTCACGCTCACTGAAGGAAGTCCAAGGCATTTCACCCGCAGCAAAACCGAGCAGAAATTCATCTCCGCCGGTTGACAAACCCTGCCATCGACGCAACACACCCACACGAAGTGTCATGTCTCGCGGGAGGGCCATGGACAAGCGCATTCGACATTCCACAAAATTGGCACCCGCGGGATGACCCAAGGGTTGGTGATTGTGGCTGAAGCTCAGGGGTTGGGTTTGATGGGTGTAGGTCCATGGGCGCACTGCCGACCCTTCGACAAGCCACCCAAATTTTCCGGATCGAGTGACGAGATGTGTCCCCATGAGTAGGCCCCATTTGTTCCCCCACCAATGAGGCTCGTTTCGAAGCTTGGACCATAAAAATTCATCCAGCAATCCTTGCGCGTACGCCGTCATTTGGTGTTGACGACGGGTCGGGCCGCGCCACGTAAGTTGGGCACCCACCAGGGCGTTGTCGGCAGACCCTTGACCATATTCCATGGGTCTAAACGCCACGAATGGAACCAGGTAGTGGGGCTCGATGCGTCGTTCCACCGCCACATCATGGCCGCGCCATTTCACGGCACCAAAGACGGTTCCACTGAACCCGCCGCCCAAGACCACTTCGGCTTGATGCGCAGCCATCCAGCCTACTTCAGCTGAATCCAAGCCGGGTATGGAATGGCGAGTTCGCATCAACACGTGGGCGTATTGGACCACCCCTGCGTCTACCCAAAGCCTCGCGCTTGGGGCGGGTGCCATGTGTCTGTCCAAAAAGAGGGACCGAGCCCCTGGGCCCCAGTGATGTCCTTCCTGCCCGAAACGGAATTCCACCGACGGGGACAACGCCCATGACATGTGTGCCTCGAGCCGATCGATTTGGCCCACACGCTCGTTGATCATGACGGCGCGTCCCAACCCGTCCATGGTTCTATGATTGCTCGCTTCATGGACAAGCGGAAATCCCAAAGGCATGCGCCATCTCGTCGCAGTGATGGAATATCCCAACCTTTCGAGACCCGTGCCGGAGGTGGAGAGTCCGTAGGCTGTGGCCTGTCCGTTGAAATCACCCACAATTTGACGAGCATCTCCCGCAACGGCCAATCCTTGAAACCATTCGTTGGTCGGCCTCAAACCTCCCGGTTTCAACCAATCCGCCATGGGTTGAACCGACGGCATCAACACGCCTGCGCTGTCACAAGCCATCCGCGTCTTCCAAGACGCCTTGTCAAGGGGTAGGTGCCAAGACAGGGTCGTAGGACTTTGAGCCCAACAGGTCCAAGTCAACCCGAGAAGCGTCCCCAACCATCCCCAATTGGCAAGCGTCAACTGCTTTCGAAATCCGAGGAATCTTCCCAGCACTTCACACCACGCTTGGGGAGTGGCGTCGGATGGTTTTACCCTTGACGGCAGGGGGGGGAGGGGATTGGGGCTCAACATTCTTCTTGACCCCGAAATGTAGCAAGAGATGGGGGATCGAACCCAGGCCGAAGGCCAAGAGCAACATGGCCAGAAAATGAATGGTGGGATGTCCTTCCAACCACGTGATGGGTTGAAATGCAAGGCCGATGAAAACCAAGGTGTAAACCCACACCGCGGCTGAAGTCATTCGGTGCCCCCATCCCAATTCAATCATCAAGTGATGGATGTGCAATCTGTCTGGAGAAAAGGGAGAACGACCTTGAAGCACTCGGATTGTGAACACGCGAAGGGTGTCAACAAGCGGGTATGCCATCATGCTCATGGCTGCGATGGGGGCAGGGATGTGCGCCATTGTGGCAGGCGGATCAGATTCCATGATTCCAACAGCAAACACGTAGGCAAGCAGCCCGAGCATCAGTGCACCGGAATCTCCTAGGAAGATCTTGGCAGGATGAAAATTGTAGACCAAAAAGCCCAAGAGGGCACCAAGAACAGACAGGGCCACCAAAGCGCTCGATGAATCTCCGCACCCCCAAAACCACGAGGACACTCCCCCCATGAAGATGACCCCAAATCCCCCCGCCAATCCGTCCACCCCGTCGATCAAGTTGATGGCATTCACAATGACGACGTACACGAAGAGTGAAAAGGCCCAACTCACCGTTTGTGGCAAAGCTTCGAGCCCAAAAAGTCCCCCAAACCCCTTGATTCTCCAATCCAAAGCCACCACCAAAAACAAACCCACAGCCAAGTGAACGAGCAACTTACGATAAGGACTCATTCCCAGGATGTCATCCTTCAGACCCATGAAAAAGACGGGAATCAGTGCTCCGAGGACCCCAATCCAACGCATGTCCGCGGGTTCTTCGGCCACCGAAAAGCTCAAGAGTGAACTTGTGAAAATTCCAGCGAACACAATCACGCCTCCCACCGTTGGCACGGCCCTGTGATGGAGCTTCCTCGCTTCGGTGGGCTCGTCGAGCAAATGCTTGCGTTTGGCCACCATGATGAGCGTCGGCATGCCGAAAAGCACGAAGGCGAAAGCCATTATGCCAGGTAACATCAGTGAAATCATGGTGGCGCTAAGATACTCCTTTTGTTCTTTCCCAATTTAAACATAATTATCCTCACTTCCTCCATGTGTGGGTGACACCGGCTCTCAATCGTGTGCCTTGAAGTGGCGCAATCGGATGTGTTTCCCATGTCCAGGATTCCAAGGCCAGGACGAGGCTCAGAGGCCAGGTATCTAACAATTCTCGCCCTGCGCTGGCCTCGACCAGGGCATTTTGCCCGGCGAATTGAGCCACGACTTGAGCATGCCATGGACCACGCGTCCATGTGCTCGACATGCCAATCCAAGTGATTGAATGTTGGGACGCATCCCACCACATGGGCACCAGCGGTGTTCCCAATGGCACACCCATGTTCTGAATGGAAGAAGGCCCAACATCAAGAACATGCGTCATCCATCCATTCAACACCCATTCGTGGAGGGATCTCCACGTCCACGACACTGTCCATGCATAGGTTGGTTGCCATTCTCCGCGAATCTGATGCTTGCCGAGAGACCGCATGACATAGGCGCTGACCATGGGTTGCCACCCTTCCAAGCTGTCGGAGAGGTCTTCTCGGGACCAAGGCTTGAGTCGACTTCCGCCGGCCAAACACCCGGCAGACCATCCCGATGGCCATGAGCCCTTGAGACTGAGCCAACCCGCGTCCGAGCGCCGGAACAAACTTTCGGTCGTTCCACCAATCGGGCCTCGTTCAGAGCCTACCCAACGCGCGGCCGTGCCTGAAAGGGTCACGTGTTGTCTTTGATATTGGATGCCCGCATGGGGAAAGGAAGGACCGTCAGGGTCCAACAGCAAACGATGGGGACCTTCACCCCAGGAGGCTGCGTTGTATGACAGGCGAAACGTAAGCGTATCGCCACGGGAGATGGGGCGGATATGCTCGGTTGTCACCCTGGCACGGGCCACGTCCATGCGGCCCTGGGATGTCACCTTGGCCTGGCCCCAACCCGGCAAGGAGGTCCAGTACCCCGCATTGGACCAATCTCCCATCCAAAAGAGTTGATGGATGTCCGGAATGGCCTGCATTTCTTCCAAAGAGCCTTGAATGGTCCAACGGCCATCAAGCGTTCCGGAGAAGGCAGCGCCTCGGAGGTTGTCCCAAGGAGCGGCGAGCGCACTTTCCGAGGCGAACGAGGGTGTTCCGGTCACCGATCGCACCGTAAACCAAGGGTGCAAATGCAGGGAAAGTTGCGGAGTGTTCCAGAACAAACCATCCTTGGACCACCGAACCTCACCAGGTTGAGGCCCCCACATCTCCACAGGAAGATCCTGAGAAACAGGGTCGGGTGAATTGCTCACAGGCGAATTGTCAGGGGACTGTCCCCAAGCACTGAATTCTGGGAGGATGGTCAAGGCCATGGGTGCCACCAGAGACAGGAATGGAGTCTTGAAGGCATGGACCAGTCGCAATCGCATGTTCGAGAATCGCACGATTCTCGCTCCCGGGGTCGCCTGTCCTTGCAACCCTTCGCCCCTCCTCATCTCGGGAGAACCCAACTTACGTGCAGACCTCGCTGGCATGTCAGACCCCATAAGAGGAGGGACGGGCCGGGTCATGGGAGGGCGATTCATCGCGGGATGGCTTGGGTTACGATCGAAGTTCCTCTTCTGCCAGTGCCCGTTGAAAGTCTGCATACACGCTGCGTATTCCGTCGTGCAGTGTCGTCGAGGCCTTCCAGCCCAATCCATTGATTTTCCCAACATCGAGGAGCTTGCGGGGGGTGCCGTCGGGTTGGGTGGTATCCCATACAATGGACCCTTCATAACCCACAGAGGAGGCGATGAGTTCTGCGAGTTCCTTGATTGTGACGTCGGTTCCCGTTCCCACGTTCACCCAGCCCGGCTGGTCGTGATGGACCATCAGGTGGAGACAGGCCTGCGCGAGGTCATCCACGTGAAGGAATTCGCGCCTTGGGGATCCCGTCCCCCAGCAGACAACCTGCGGAGCTCCTGAAGTTTTGGCTTCGTGAAAACGACGGACCAATGCTGGAAGCACGTGACTGTTTTGCGGATGGTAGTTGTCTCCGGGGCCGTACAAATTGGTGGGCATGGCGCTGATGAAGTTGCACCCGTGTTGGTCACGGTAGGCGTCGCACAACTTGAGACCCGCAATCTTGGCGATTGCATAAGGCTCATTGGTGGGCTCCAAGGCCCCTGTGAGGAGGGCATCCTCAGTCATGGGTTGGGCCGCATGTTTGGGATAAATGCATGAACTGCCCAAAAACAAAAGCTTTTTCACGCCCGCCTCACGCGCCGCCTCGATGATGTTGGCTTCCATCATGAGGTTGTCGTAGAGAAAATCGGCTTTGTAGGTGTTGTTGGCGTGAATGCCACCCACCTTCGCTGCCGCGAGGTACACATGTTCCGGGCGGGTTTCCATCATGAATTCACGCACTGCAGCTTGGTCTCGGAGGTCCAGTTGGGACGACGTGCGCAAGACGAGGTCATGGCATCCGGCGGCCTTTAACGCCCGAACCAAGGCGGAACCCACCATGCCCCGGTGGCCTGCCACGTAGGTGGTCACATCAAGTTTGGTCATGTCCTAAAGGTACAGCACGAGGGCTCGATGAGGAAGGAAAAGATGTCATGTTGAAGTGTTCATGGCGTGGCGCAGCCCATCGCCTAGCCAGGTGAAGGAGAGGACCAAACTTGCAATCAAGGCACCAGGTATGATGGCGAGCCATGCATGTTCAGTGGTCAGCAAATGGGTGTGTTCCTTGACGATGTTTCCCCAGGAGGGCATCGGGATTTGGGCTCCAACTCCCAGAAAACTCAATCCCGCCTCGATGAGAATGGCCGATGCAAAATTGGCTGCGGACACCACAACCAGTGGACCGAGGGCATTGGGCAACATGTGGCGCAACATGATTTTTCCCGAAGAGAGATCCAAGGCTCGGGCGGCCTCCACAAAGGGCTGCTCCCGGAGGCTGAGGAACTGGCCCCTGACAATTCGCGCCACTTCGACCCACATCGTCAATCCGATGGCCAGAAACACCTGCCAAAACCCCTTGCCAAACGCCAAGGTGATGGCGAGCACCATCAACAAGGTGGGTACAGACCACATCACTTGCAGAAACCACGAAATGACGGCATCGGTGCGCCCCCCCACGTAGCCCGCCACCCCACCGAGCAACAGTCCGAGCAACAGGCTGATTAACACAGAACCCATGCCGACTGACAAGGAGATGGCGCTTCCCGCCATCAATCGGCTCAGGACGTCTCGGCCATATCGATCCGTGCCGAGCCACGCCGTGTGCGTGGTCCCTGAATCGTCTGTCCACGTCATGCCGGGTGCCAGAAGTCCGGATTCGAGGTGTTGGTCATTGGCCATCGGGCTGGGATCAGGTCTGAGCCAGGGGCCTCCGATTGCGATGATCACCCACAGTGCAATCCATGCCAGTCCAAGGGCGGCCATCCGGTGGTCCGCCAATTGCGAAAGAAGGGGAGGAAGCATGGCCTTCACGGGTCGCAAGTTCGCCCTTTCCACCTTGGTTTGGAAGGGATGTTGAAAGGTTGCAGCAGTCCGGTTTTGGCCAGCACCAACAGGGGAACTTGCAGTGGTTGTGTGAGGGCGAGAATCAACCAATCTTGGGTTTGAACCCTCAGTCCAAACCACGCGACCACTCCACGCGCAAATCCGATGTGCAAGGCGCTGATGAGGGTCCAAGTTGCCCCGGCCATGGACCATGCTCCGGGGCTGCCATCAAGGGCCGCACCAGCCACCATGCCGACTTGCGTCGCCGCCACTGTGGCCATCCACCACGCTGTTTTTTTCGCATGGCGGCTGTAGTGCCGGGTCTTTCCAGCCCACCTCAGCCGTTGCGCCACCCATGAGGCCACATTGGCCGCCCCAGGCGTCCATACCCTCGCATCCTTGTCGTGAAGCCATCGACAAGCCCATCCCTGGGCATGCAGCCTTTGCAAGACCATGACGTCATCGCCTGAAGGTCCTGAAGTCCTCGTGTCCGGGTAGATTTCGGGCCGAACCGCAAAATTGGCGCCCGAGGCGGAGGCTGGCCTTCCTGCCCCCAATTCGCCAGCTGCCCACCCCATTTGCGTGGCAAAATCCAGTGCTTGAACTCGGCCCCACCATCCTTCACCCCGCCCAGTGGGTTGCCCATCGTTGGGCCGGTCACCCAGCCCTTCGGTCGGTCCATCGTCGGGCCAATCCATTCGCCCGCCCCTCGACTCCCCCTTCAATCCGCCCCTCGACTCCCCCTCTCGACCCCCTGTGGGAACCCCAATGCCAGAGGGTCTCTCCTGCAGCACAACGGGACCTGCCACAGCCGCCACATGCCGTGGTTGCTCACACAAGAAGACCTGCCATGCTGAGGCCCAGTCCAATCCAAGGCTGACGTCTGCATCCAAGGTCACAACCCAAGGCGTGGAAACCCTTGTCATGGCGGCGAGCAGTGCAGCCTTTTTGCCTGCGCCTGAACCGTGTTGGGTCTCTAACCTGAGGACGTTGACCCCTTGGGAGGTCGCCACCTCGGCGGTTTGGTCTTCACTGTGGTCGTCCACCACCCACACATTCATCTCCAGTCCGAGCTTCAGGCGGGCAGCCTCCAACTCCTCAAGCAGCCGAGGAAGTCGACAGGCTTCGTTCCTGGCGGGAATGACCACGGTGAAGCACGCTTGATGCGCGGTGCTGTCCAGAGGGGGGGCATCGTCAAAGGGAGTTTCCAAGGCTCGGGATTCCGGCACCTTGTCGTGGGACTTCTTGCCCGCCTTGCGCCATCCTTTCGACCAGCGGACAACGGTCCATGCATGTGAGATGCACACGGCAACAGCCGCCATGGCAAGCGCTTGCATCCATCCTGTCACAATCATCGTGGGTTGGATTGTGATTTGGAACGAGGAACAGACCTTCGGAGGCGCTGCGGGATGGCTGAAGATGCTGGCATGATCCATCCCCACAAACCTCCCAAAAAGGCTGATCCAGCCCGGTTGATGAGCCAAACTACGCCCGTGGCCACCACCACGGAAGGGAGTGTTTGGTCAAACACAAGCACTGCCACGGCCTCTCGCATGCCCAATTCCACTGGCCAGGGAATGCTGTGCAAGGCGCACCAAATGGCGGCCACCCTCGGAAAGCCCTCGCTCCATGCTTCAGAAGTGGTCACCACCCCAAAGGCCACAAGGCAGGCCACGTATTGCGAGGCAAAGACCAGGTAGCGGGCCAGGCTCAATCCAAGGACTGTCCACGTGGCCCCGCGACTCGTTAACAGCACAGCTCCAACCATGCAAGCGACACAGAGTGCGAGCCCGGGCCACATCCAACCCCAAACAACCATTGCCACCCCGCCCATCAACCAAGTGGCCCATCCCTGGGCCACGGCGCCCCAACCAAAGGCGGTGGCTACCTCTCTTGCCCGGGGGGAACGGGTGGATTGGGGTTCGATCGCAGTGTTGGGGTGGTTCCCTTCTACGGACACCCCATGGTTTGACGCCTCTCGCATCATCGCCCAACGACCCGCCCCGTCGGCCAAGCGAAAGGGACCGAACAGGGCCCATGCTTGCCCGACCAGCACTTCACCCCATGAAGCTTTCCACGAACTGTCACCCAAGCGCTTGGATTTGAGGTGTCGCCATTTGGCCACTTCCAAGCCCAGGTTGACCGGCCACAGCACCACGGCCAGGATCAACGCCCCGAACGATACCAATCCGATCCCGGGCAAGGCGGCCCATCCCCCGTGCTGGGAAATCTGCCACACCAAGATGACCAATCCCAAACCAGACGTTGCGCGCACCAAGAATTGCTCCCTGCGACTCACCCACGCCTTCAACTTCCTAGGGAAGGCGTACTTTGGCTCAAGAAATGGATGGGCCTTCATCTCGCCCCCCAAGTTACCATGGCCAAGAAGGTTCACGACATGTCTCACCCGCGCAATTCAGCCTCCGCCTCAAGTTCTGAGGTCGAGCGAATCATTTTGGGCATTGACCCGGGCACCACGATCATGGGGTACGGAGTCATTCGAGCGCGCGGTAAAAACGATGTCGAGTTGTTGGAGATGGGGGCCTTGCATTTGGCCAAAATCAAGGATCACGCCTTGAAGCTCAAAAAGATATACGACCGTGTGAAGGGGTTGATTGAAAGCCACGCCCCCGATGAGTTGGCGGTGGAGGCACCCTTTTTTGGCCAAAACGTGCAGTCCATGCTCAAACTGGGCCGGGCACAAGGAGTGGCCTTGGCGGCCGCCCTGGCTTATGACATTCCTGTGGCGGAATACGCGCCTCGACGCGTCAAACAAGCCGTGACGGGCAGCGGTTCAGCGTCCAAAGAGCAGGTCGCGGGCATGGTGCAACGAACCCTCAACATTCCTGCAGGCGACATGCCCAAGGAACTCGATGCCACGGACGGACTGGCCGTGGCTTTGTGTCATCATTTTCAGTTGGCCACGCCCAAGATGCAGCGCGGCGCGGGAGGGTGGAAGGCGTTTTTGGCGGACAATCCCGATCGCATTTCAACTTCGGCCTCCCGACCCTTGCCCAAAGAAAAGAGGGCAACTCCGTCGAGTCGCCCTCCCACTGTTGAATGAAAACAAGTAAACTGTTATCGAAGCTTGCGCTTCAGTGTTTCTAACGCGCGAAGTTCTTGAAAGGTTACAGTGGGACTCGAAAAAAAAAACCAACGCACTTGTGTGGAAAGAAAAGAGGGCAACTCCGTCGAGTCGCCCTCCCACTGTTGAATGAAAACAAGTAAACTGTTATCGAAGCTTGCGCTTCAGGGTTCTTGAACGAGGGTGGGTCCTTCAGAGTTTCGTTTTTCCGAAAAAAAAGGCCCGAAACCTCGAAACTTGAGCGTTGACAAGGGTTTTGGGCTCATTTTTTTCTTGATGTCAGGCCATTTCGGGGGATGGACCTTTGATTTTGGCCTTCAATTCGCCCTCCGCCTGTCCCTCCGCCTGTCTCCACGACGTCGAGTGACGTCAAAAAGCGATCAAGCACCCCTTTGACTGAGGGCATCATCAAGAATTCGCGAGATCAGAGCGGTTTTGTCCAAGCCCGCCACTGCGGCTTGCTGCGGGATGATGCTCTGTTCACTGAATCCTGGCACAGCATTCACTTCAATGACATGAGGCGCTTTGCCGGATTCCATCATCATGTCCACGCGTGCCATGCCTTGCATGTGAAGCTTTCGATAGACAAACACAGCTGTTTCCTGCATGCGCTTGGTGGACTCGTCGTCAAGGTCGGCCGGTGTGACCTCGCGGCTTTGTCCCTCGTATTTGGCGGCGTAGTCAAAAAACTCGTTATCCGTCAATATTTCGGTCACAGGCAAGGCCTGCAACCCTCCATGTCCGTCAGGAATGACCCCACAGGTGAATTCTCGCCCCCGCAAGAGCCCTTCGACCAACACGGTGGAGGATCCGGTGGCTCGTGCCTTTTCAATGGCAGGCCACAGGCTCTCCATGTGTTTCACTTTGGATACGCCGATGCTGGAACCGCTTTCATTGGGTTTGACAAAGCAAGGGAGTCCCAAACGAGCCACCACCTCCTTCAATTCCGCGTCTCCCCATTGATCTCTGGGCAGGCATTCCACGGAGGGAGCCACCTGAACCCCTGCGTCGCGGAGCAAGGCTGTGGTCCAACCTTTGTGAAAGGTGGTGGCCATGGCTCGCGCGTTGGCCGTTGTGTGGGGAAGTCCCGTCAACTGAAGGTGAGCCTGAAGGAGTCCGTCTTCCCCCGGGGTTCCGTGCACCATCACAAAGGCAACATCAAATCCGGCGCGATTCCCGTCACCAGTTTCATAGGTGTTGTCTGCCATGTCCCATGGAACGCGTTGGCCATCCGATGACCGTTCAACCCACCATCCGTCGTGGTCAATGTGAACGAGCACGGGTGCAAACCGGGAACGGTCCATGTGGTTCATGACCATGGCAGCACTGCGCCGCGAAACCTCCGCTTCACCGGAATATCCTCCGGCCAACACGGCCACCCTCAAGGGTTGGTTGGAATTGCCCATGGAACCAAAATTCACCCTCGAATGGTCCCCGTCACACGCATGGATTGTCGAAGTTTCAACACGTCGCGTTGGACGGAATCGATGTCCGGTCCGGTCACAGTGACGTGCCCCATCTTCCGGTGGGGTTTCACCGTCGATTTGCCGTAGAGATGGACATGAACGTTGGGCATGGCCAGCGCCTCTTCCATGCCTTCATACAGGGGCGTGCCGTGAGCATCGGGCGCGCCGATGAGGTTCAGCATGGCTGACGCAGGATGCAACGGCTGGGTGTCACCCAAGGGAAGGTTGAGCACGGCGCGCAGGTGCTGTTCAAACTGCGAGCAGACGTTGCCCTCAATGGTGTGGTGACCGCTGTTGTGCGTGCGTGGTGCCAATTCGTTGACCCAGAGCTTCCCATGGTGGTCCAAGAACATTTCGACTGCGAGTAGCCCGACGAAATCCATGGCCTGGACCACTCTCAGCGCGAGTTCTCGGGCTTCGCGCTCGAGGGTTTGGGAAATGGCTGCTGGGGCCATCAAGTGATCGACGAGGTTGATCTCAGGATTGAACACGGCCTCCACCACGGGGTAGACGGCGGTGTCTCCTGAAGCGTTCCTGGCCACAATCACGCTGAGTTCCTTGTGGATGTCGACCCGCTGTTCCAGCACACTTGGGGCGTCAAAAGCGCGTTGGGCCGCATCCTGGCTGTTGTGGAGGATTTGAACGCCCTTGCCGTCGTACCCGCCGGTCCGTAGTTTCTGCACGATCGGGTAGCCCATGCTGGCGACCTCGTTCGCCCCGTCCACCAGGACAAAAGGCGCACTCGGGATTCCCCAAGTTTCGAACGCTTGCTTTTGCCGACCCTTGTCTTGGATGAGGGCGAGGTGGGCGGGGCGAGGAACGACTTCGACGCCGTGGTTTGCCAAGGATTGTAGGCCTTCGACGCTCACATGCTCAATTTCCACTGTGATCACGTCCAACCCCAGACCGAAGTCGACCACGGCGTCGGCGTCTTGGAGGTCGCCCTGGACAAACCGGGCCGTGAGATGTCGGCACGACGCCTCCTCACTTGGGTCCATGACCTCCACACGAACGTCCCAATTCAAGGCTTCCTGGATCATCATGCGACCGAGCTGGCCTCCACCCAGGACGCCCATCCTGAGCTTGGGCCCCAAGGAGGGGCGGGCTTCAGCTGAACGGGAATGTTCCGAAGATCGCGCGGAAGCTGGGCTGGAGTCGGAGGGATGGGGCTGTGATTCCATGGGCCAAAGATACCGGAGCCATTCATCGTGTGAAACTTTGGGTCTCGTCAAGCGGGCGTTGTGAAGCAAATTTTGAACGAATTTTGACCCATGGAAATCCTCAACGACACCTCGTTTCTCGGAAACCCACTCCTCGAATGGGCCCAAGCTTTGGGCTACTTTTTGGGTGGCGTTTTGTTGGCCCGCTTGGCGTTTATCCTGTTCAAGCGCGTGTTTCAAAGGCTCGCTGCCAAAACCCAAACCCAATGGGACGACGTGTTGGTGGATCAGGTGGAGGAGCCTGTCGCTCTGGGAATCGTCATTTTGGGCTTCTGGTTGGGTTACGAGCACCTTCATTTTGGAGCCGGTGTGGACGACTTCATGGAGCACGTCTTCCAAATCCTCATCGCAATCGACATCACATGGTTGGTGGCGCGTTTGTTGGATTCTGTGGTGAGCAACATCATTCTGCACTTGGACCAGCGCACCGACAGTGCGACTGTGGCCCAATTCGCTCCAATTCTGCAAAAAACCCTGCGTGCCTTGGTGTGGATTCTCGGAATCATCTCTGGATTGACCAACGCCGGGTACGATGTGGGGGCGCTCCTTGCAGGTGTCGGCATTGGTGGTCTGGCAATGGCCATGGCGGCCAAGGATTTTGTGGCCAACATCTTTGGCGGCATCACGGTGTTTGTTGACAAACCCTTCACAGTCGGGGAGCGCATCAAGGTGAATGGCATTGACGGTACCGTGCAGGAAATCGGCATCCGTTCCACGCGGATCAAGACCCTGGAAAATCGTTTGGTCACCATCCCCAACCACCAATTCACGGACCAAGTGGTGGAAAACGTGACCGCTGAGCCTTCACGCAAAATGAAGATTGTGCTCGGGTTGACCTACGATACAACCCCAGAGCAAATCCAACAAGCCCTGGATCTCTTGACGGAAATTGTGGAGGAATCGGGCCGAACCGAAGATGAATACACAGTGTGGTTCAGTGGGTTTGGCGATTTTAGTTTGAATGTCAGCGTGATTTATTTCATCCGCAAGGGAGAGCATTGGGCTCATGTGCCCAGCGACATCCACATGAAGATTTTGCAGCGCTTCAATGCCGCAGGTCTCGAATTCGCTTTCCCCACCCAAACCCTGCACCACGTAGGCGCACCAACGGCTTGATTCGCGGATCGTTTTGACGTCGACCACGGGTTGGAGGAAGGTTGTACCTTGCCCGCATTCACCTTGGATTCATGAATCAATACGACGTCGTCATCCACGCCACCGAACCGCGGTATTGGCTGCTGCTTGTGGGAAGCTTGGTGGTCGGTTGGGCCCTTGTGAGGAGATTCCAAGCCCTGGAATCATCTCGCCGTGACGCGGCCCTGATCCAGATGGGTTGGACCCTGGTGGCCTTGCAGATTGGCTACCAACTTGTCATGCTGCTGGACCCTGGATTTGAGTGGTCCATTCACAGGAGCTTGCCTTTGCATTTTTGTGGCATCAACATTTGGTTGGTTGCCTTGAATTGTTTCTGGCGCAATCCAACCGTGAACCTGTTCACAGCATTCATGGGAACCATCGGTGGATTTCATGCCATCTTGACTCCGCAGTTGACCGTGGGTGATGACTTTCCCATTTTGATCCATTACTACATCAACCACGCAGCATTGGTCTTTGTGCCCATCATCATGGGCCAAACGTTTGGCCTCAGATTTCCCCGCTGGGGTTGGGTCAAAGCGTATGCGATTGCTGCGCTGGCCAGCACGGTGATGGCCGGTGTGAACCATGCCTTGAACACATGGTGTCCCGGAGATGTCTTGGCCAATTACATGTACATGACGGAGCCCCCCAAGGTGGACAACCCCTTCGTGTATCACGATTTGGGTTGGCCCTGGTACGTTCTTCCGCTGCACGCAGCCCTCGTGCTTCATTTGATTGTACTCAACGCGGTGTACCGTTGGCGCCTTCCCGCTTATGGCAAGGAGGCTCAGGCATCTGGCGATTTGACCCACCGCTTGCCTGCATGGCAGTGAGGGCCCTCGCCCCTTGGGGAAGCCCTCCACGATGGCATTGAGGGATCTTTCTTTTTTTCACGACGTGTTCACGAGGTGATTCGGATGCGGCAGCGCCCCTGTACTTTCGGGGCATGCAAGCGTATTTGGACCTGTTGAATCACCTCCTCGAGAATGGGGTGAAGCGCGAGGACCGCACGGGCACCGGCACCTTGGGGTGTTTTGGGTACCAGATGCGGTTTGATCTGGGCGAAGGCTTTCCCGTCTTGACCACCAAGAAATTGCACCTTCGCAGCATCATCCATGAGCTGCTGTGGTTTCTGCAGGGCGACACCAACATTGCCTACCTCAAAGAGAATGGGGTCAGAATTTGGGACGAATGGGCCGATGAAAACGGCGACCTCGGTCCGGTCTACGGTTACCAATGGCGATCGTGGCCCAACCCCGACGGCACCTCGACGGACCAAATGGCCAAGCTCGTCGAGCAGCTCAAGACCAACCCATACAGCCGCCGCCATGTCATCAGCGCATGGAACCCGAGCTTCATTGACGAGATGGCCTTGCCCCCTTGCCATTGTTTGTTTCAATTTCACGTGTCCGACGGCAAATTGAATTGTCAGTTGTACCAGAGAAGCGCGGATACATTCCTAGGCGTGCCCTTCAACATCGCGTCTTACGCGCTTTTGACCATGATGGTGGCCCAAGTGGTGGGACTGGAGCCCGGGGAGTTTGTCCACACCATGGGGGATGTCCATCTTTACCTCAACCACGTGGATC
The DNA here is from genome assembly GCA_027622975.1 of Bacteroidota bacterium. Lineage (GTDB taxonomy): Bacteria > Bacteroidota > Bacteroidia > Flavobacteriales_D > Sanyastnellaceae > UBA11663. The sequence continues at coordinate 66,316 of JAQBVN010000012.1, forward strand.
AAGCCCGTGAGCAATTGACCCGAGAGCCTCGGGCGCTTCCGCGCATGATCCTCAATCCGGATGTCAAGGATTTGTTTGGGTTTACCTACGACGATTTTCAACTCGTCAATTACGACCCACATCCCCACATCAAGGCTGCCGTCAGTGTATAATTGAAGCAGAGCGCCCATCATCAGGCGTGCCACACAGAGACATCATGCGCATCAGCACAATCGCAGCCGTGGCCATGAACGGCGTCATCGGCAAGGACAACGACCTCGTCTGGAAACTTCGGGACGACATGAAATTTTTCATGGACACCACCAAGGGGCATGTGGTGATCACCGGTCGCAGGAACTATGAAAGCATCCCAGAAAAGTATCGGCCCTTGAAAGGCCGAACCAACGTGGTGGTCACCCGAAACCGACAGTACCAAGCATCCGGCGCCCTCGTGGTTCACAGCCTTCAAGATGGCATCGACCTCGCCCGGGCTCAAGGAGAAACGGAGTGTTTCATCATTGGGGGAGGCCAAATCTACAAGGAGGCACTTGCCTCCGGGCAGGTCGACCATCAATACATCACGCACGTGCATGCCCATCCGGAGGGTGATACGCACTATCCGGTGGAAGGTTGGCTAGGCTGGGATGGCATGGAGATTGGCCGCGGAAGCCAGGACGAGAACCATGAACATGCGTACATCATCATGAAATACTCACGGCCCAAGGACGGTAAACACGCTCATCTGGATGCCCTATGAATGACATTGCACTCGGCGTTTCACACATCACCGATTGGCAGGGGTACGACCACATGCTGTTCCTGCTGGCTTTGGTGGCGCGATACGATTTGCGGCATGCGGGTCGGGCCGCCTTGGTCGCGACTGCCTTTACATTGGGCCACAGTTTGACCTTGGCGGTGGCATCCCTCGACTTGTTTCGGGTTCCAGGAGCTTGGGTGGAATTTTTGATTGCAGTCACCATTTTGTGGACGGCTCTCTGGAATGTGAGGCCCGGGGAGCCTTCGCCCAAACAAAAGCGATGGACTTATGTGATGGCGGCGGGGTTTGGCCTGATTCACGGTTTGGGCTTCAGCTCTTTTTTCAGGATCTCGCGAGACGAGGCAGCGGGCTTCATTGGCGGGTTGTTTCGTTTCAACCTAGGCGTAGAATTGGGGCAGCTCGTGATTGTCGCGGCGTTGCTGGCAGTGGCAAGCTTGGTTCGGGCTCTGGGGGTCAGTGAACGAGACCAGCAGTTGTTTGTGTGTGGAGGGGCCGTGGCCTTGTCTTTGGTCATGGCCTTGGAACGCGTGCCTTGGTGACCTTGCGATTTCTCGCGGGGGTTCGTGGAGCCCTTGGCCTCATCTTTGCGATGCGATGCGCTCAATTCTGAAATGGTTGGTCAGGGCATATCAGGTCTTGCTGAGTCCATGGCTCGGCAGCAATTGTCGACACCAGCCGACGTGCAGTCAATATGCCTTGGAAGCCCTCGATGAGTGGGGTGCTTGGCGTGGGGTTGGACTGATTGTACGTCGTTTGTCCAAATGCCATCCATGGGGCACCCAAGGCCACGACCCTGTGCCGCGTCGGCCCAAGACGTCGTAATTTCAGGCCATGAAGTTGATCTACACAGACAGCCAATTCGTCCCCCGGTGGTTGTCAGGCCTAACCCTCTCGATGGCTTTGATTGCCATGATTTCCACTGGTTTGGGTTGCGCCAGTCATGAAGACAGCGCGACCATGAAGGAGGCGCGTGCCTTGAATGAGGAAACCCAGGCCTTGGCAAGACAGTTGGAGACCCGTTTGGACGTCATTGCGGATGATTTGACCGCTCGTTTGAAGCAAGCATCCCATGCGAGCTCCGCCGAACACAGCGCCGAACACAGCGCCGAACACGCGGAGGTACACGCGGAGGAACACGCGGAGGACGCCTCCGAGTCGGTGGAGCACACCGCGGGGTTGGCGGAGCTCCATTGGGCCGAGAACTTGGAAGTCATCGAGTCCTTGGGGGATCGTTTGGCCGCATGGTCTGCCAACCAGGTCCTCTTGCCAGGCCAAACCTGCAACCACGATCATGGTGACGGCCATGCCCACAACCACGGCACGGCCATGAATGACTTGTCGGACGAAGACCACTTGGAATTGCAAGAGGCCATCCGGGCTGAGCTCGACGCGATGATTGCTGAACTTGACAAGTTGACGCCGTGAATCCATACCTGCCCCAGCGGCCACGCCGCAATCGAAAGTCCGCTGCCGTTCGCGGCTTGGTGCGTGAAACGCAGCTCACCCCTGACCATCTCATCTACCCGCTCTTTGTCCTCGATGGCGTGAACAAGCGCGAGCCCATCGCCTCCATGCCTGGCTTGGCACGCATGTCCGAGGATCACGTGCTTCGCGAAGTCGAAGAGGCCATGGCGCTCGGCGTACGCGCCTTTGTCCTGTTTCCGGCTGTGGAAGAGTCCCTCAAGGACAAGGTGGCCACGTATGGTGTGTCTCCTGACAATTTTTACTTGCGGATTGCACGTGCCATCAAATCCCGCTTCCCAGAGGCTTGGTTGATGAGCGACGTGGCTTTGGATCCCTACAGCTCAGATGGTCACGATGGAGTCGTTCAAGAAGGCCAAATCATCAACGACCTCACCTTGCCCATTCTCGCCGACATGTCCTTGGTTCAGGCTGAGGCGGGATTTGACGCCATCGGGCCAAGTGACATGATGGACGGGAGGGTGGAGATGATTCGCGAAGCGCTGGATGACGCAGGATACACCGACACGAGCATTGTGAGCTACACGGCGAAATACGCCAGTGCTTTTTATGGTCCTTTCCGGGATGCCTTGGAAAGTGCGCCCAAACACGGAGACAAGAAAACCTACCAGATGGATCCCGCCAACCGCACCGAGGCGCTTCGCGAGGCTGAACTGGACATGGCAGAAGGCGCTGACATGCTCATGGTGAAGCCGGCGTTGTGTTACCTCGATGTGATTTTGGCTTTGAAACAGTCTTGCGACAGACCCATCGCAGCCTACAATGTCAGTGGCGAATACGCCATGTTGAAGGCCGCCGCCGCCCAAGGGTGGATTGACTACGACCGGGCCATGCCTGAGATGCTTCTGAGCATTCATCGGGCAGGGGCAGATGTCATTTTGACCTATTTCGCGAAGGAATACGCTGCCCATTGGCGTCAACTCAACGGCCGATGAACCGCTCCCTTTTGTTCCTTATGCTCCTCGGAAGCTGTGTGACGGCAGCATGGGGCCAAACTGTTGTGCCCAAAAATGTCCTCGTGGACGAGTGGGATGGGAAATCCTACCAGCCGTGCGAGCCAAGCATTGCCATGGATCCTGGCAATCCCTCGGTGGTGGTGGCTGGCAGCATCCTTGACAACGTGTACCGCAGCACCGACGGAGGCTCCACGTGGACGCACGATCGGCTGACTTCTCCCTTGGGCGTCTTTGGCGACCCCTGCGTGGTGGCTTCACCGACCGGGGATTTCTATTACCTCCATCTGAGTGATCCTGCGGGATTGGGTTGGCGGAGTGAGGCGTTGCTCGATCGCATCGTTTGTCAACGGTCCACCGATGGGGGCAAGTCGTGGTCCAAGGGTGGTGGCATGGGGCATACGCCTCCCAAAGATCAAGACAAGGAATGGGCAGTGGTGACCCTCGATGGATCAAGGATTCATGCGTGTTGGACCCAGTTTGATCGGTACGACAGCCGTGAACCGGGCGACAGCACAGTCATTTTGTGCAGCCATGCGAATGCCAGAGGCAAGCGTTGGAGCAAACCCCTGCGCGTGAGTTCCAAAGCGGGTGATTGTGTGGATAGCGATGGTACCACTGAGGGCGCTGTCCCAGCGGTGGGTCCCAACGGTGAGGTATATGTGGTGTGGGCCCTCAATGAGTCCTTGTATTTTGATCGAAGCCTCGATGGTGGAGAATCATGGGGTGAATCGGATCGTGTCATCGCGGACATTGTGGGGGGATGGGACCAAACCATCGCGGGCATAGGTCGTGTAAACGGGATGCCGGTCACATGCGTGGACGTGAGTGATGGTGAGTACCGTGGACGCATCTACGTCAATTGGACGGACCCCCGCGAGGGAGACAACGATGTTTGGTTGATCCATTCTGACGATGGAGGGATTTCCTGGAGCGACCCTCAGCGGGTGAACGACGATTCACCTGGGCGCGACCAATTTTTCACGTGGATGACCGTCGATCCCGTGCGAGGAGACATTCACATTGTATTCTACGATCGTCGTCACAATGAAAACGCCGAAGATCGATCCACGCATGTCGTGGTGGCTTCGAGCACTGACGGCGGAGCTTCGTGGACCAACCGCACCGTGAGCGAATCTCCTTTCACCCCAGAGGGGAAGGTTTTTTTTGGGGATTACAACAACATCACGGCAGTTGACGGACATGTGCGTCCGATTTGGACCAGGGAAGTGGGAGGGGTGCTCAGCGTATGGACTGCCTTGTTGGATTTGGAGTGACACAACGATGATCGGGAGACTCAGCAGAGTTCCGATTCCAATTCATCGTCCCTCCAAAACAGCCCGAATCTCGGACGCTGTTTTGGCCAAATTCTCATGGCTCACCGTGAGTTTGGGCCTTTCAAAGTTGATGTCAGACACACTGTTCAACGGAATCAAATGGACGTGGGCGTGGGGCACCTCCAGTCCAATGACGGCTTGGCCCACACGTTGGCATGGAATGACTGCTTCGATGGCCAAGGCCACTTGTTGGCTGAACACATGCAATTCCCCGAGTTGAATGGGTTCGAGGTCCCACACCCGGTCCACCTCCAGTTTGGGAATGACAAGGGTGTGGCCTACGGCCAATGGCATGATGTCGAGGAAGGCAAGGAACTGATCGGATTCAGCCACCTTGTGGCACGGGATTTCGCCAGCAACAATGCGGCTGAAAATGGAGGCCATCAGCGCGTGATTTCCAGAATCTCAAAGGGAATGACCCCTGCGGGTACAGTCACCTCCGTCACATCGCCTACGCTCTTTCCCAAGAGCCCCTTTCCAATGGGACTGTCCACCGAGATTTTCTTTTGGGCCAAATTCGCTTCGCTCTCTGCGACCAATGTGTAGGTCACCTCGGCGCCATTCTTTTGGTTTTTGATTCTGACGGTGCTGTGGATGAAGACCTTGCTCGTGTCGATTTCAGAATCGTCAATGATTCGTGCATTGGCGAGCAGATTCTCCATTTTGGCAATCTTCGCCTCCAACATACCCTGGGCTTCTTTGGCAGCATCGTACTCGGCATTCTCACTCAGGTCACCCTTGTCGCGTGCTTCCGCAATCTGCTGGCTGATTTTGGGTCGCTCAACGGTTTTGAGGAGGTGGACTTCTTCCTTCAATTTTTGAAGGCCTTCTGCGGTGTAGTAGTTGACGTTGCTCATGGTAGATTTGTGGGGTAGTCTCGCTGGCGTCTCGTTCCTCGCGGCTTCTTCAGGACGACATGCTCTGACAGAAACGAGAGGGCCTTGCGAGCCCTCTCGTTGTATAAAAATAGGGAGAAATCCCTGAAAGTGTGCGTTATAGGGAAATTTTCACACCCATGGTGTGTGTCCCATTGAATGGGTTGGTTGTCCGGTAGCTGTAGTCAAAGCTCAAGGTTGAGCCGTTGGAACCGGCGGGCAGATTCAAGCCCAAACCTGCAGAAGGCCCTGTGTACGCGGTCGTCACATCTTGGCCTCCAACGAGCAATCCTTGTTCCCACAAGTACCCGCCGCGGAGGGTGAGTTTGTCTCCGAGTTCAGCTTGCAAGCCAGCGCCCAATTGATCCTTGGTGAAGCTGTTGGACGTGAACTGACCTGTGGCAGTGATCACCGTGTTGTCATTTTTCACCACGTCCACACCGACGCCAATGTTGACCAAAGAGGGCAACTCATACTTCTCCGAGCGCTGAAGCATGGTCAAGTCGGTGGCGGTTCCTTGCTGGGTGGCGGTCACGGTCAATCCGTCACCTGCGTAGCGCATGGGGGCTCCAACGTTGCGGAGAGAAATGCCAAACTTCAATCGGTCGTCTTCTCCTGTCACGTAGCGAATGCCAGCATCGAAGCATACACCGCTTGCGCGGACGTTGCTGATGCTCTCCCCAATGATTCGAAGGGTAATGCCTCCGTAAATGGCGTTGGAGAATTCCTTGGAATAGGTCACACCGATGTTGCTGAATGAGGGTGAGAATGAACCAATTCCACCTTCGGGGAGATCTTCTGTTGTGATGGGGATGTCCCCGAAATTCATGGAGGTCACGGTCATACCCAAGACACCGGAATCACCCACCTTGGTGGCAAAGCCGACGGAATTCAAGGAGATTCCTGTGCCACTGAGGTACAAACTGTTGCTAAAAATCAGCTCGTTGCGTTCGACAAAAGCCAAGCCGGCCACGTTGTTGAACGTGGACTCGAGTCCACGTGAGATGGCCATGTTGGTTCCTGCCAATCCATTGGATCCGGCCCAAGGGTTGATCAACAATTGGCCCGCGCCTGCGGAACCAGCACGGTCAGGATTGCCTGCAAAGGCACTTCCGAGGCCCATCAGGGCGACCAAAAGGAATGAAAGTTGCTTCTTCATGGTGGGTTTCGGATCAGAAGTTGTCAAGGTCAATGGGTCTCATCACACCGAACCATTTGCGGATGGTCTGTCCTACGCCTG
>JAQBVN010000013.1 GCA_027622975.1 Bacteroidota bacterium
ATCGGGCGCATCGGGGCCGGAGACGATTTCAAAGCAGTTGTCAAACAACGCTTGGGCCTTGTCGTCGGCCAAACGCAGCAACTTCACACTCTCAAAAGGTTCTCCACCTGAGGCTCGAGCCCACACCATTCCCACCGTGATGTTGTTATAATCCCCGGGTTCCAAGGTGAACGGACCCGCACTTTGAAGGAAGAGGCGATCGCCCGGGGGATTGCCTGCCCCAAATTCGGTCCAAGGATCGACCTGGATACCAACCGTACCCCACTGGTAGGGGTCGGTATCACCGGGAAACATGTAATCCGCGGGAATCGCTAGATCCGCCCCAGTGGAAGCGTTCAATCCATCGCCTCCGTAGGCCATGCGCTGGCCGTTTTTCCAGAAGCCACGCATGTAGTTGTAGTAATGAGATGCCAACGTCGGTTGACCATTCACGCCGTAGTTCCAATTGAAATACAGGAACTTACGCATTCCATAACGCTCGTTGTCGACCACCCCATCACCGTAACCAATGCCAATGCCGTCGTAGGGAATGCCCAAAGAATCGATGGCGTCGGTGAAAACGTCCGTCAGCGGGTTGTCCACCCCATCCGCATCTTGGTAGGGACCTTCAAAGAAGTCCACACCCATGGCTGGTGGATTTTCCCCGTATCCAATGGAATAGCTTGTGGCCTCATCAAATTGGTCCCCGTTGTAGCTGTAGCCCAAACCTCGACGCACGTCCACCCCCACATAATCGTCCACGTGTCCACCCAAGTCACAATCGACCCATTGGGCCATGTAGGTGTTGGTCAGGGTTTGGGTTCCTTGGTTGATGAGCACGTAGTTGTAAAACGACATGTTGTTCACCTCGTCGTTGGTGGCAAAGGCAAAGGCCTGGGCACGGATTTCCATCCCGATGGGCTCCCCTTGCGACTCCGAGTGAACGTTGCCCTTGTCATTGAAAATCCAGTAGAAGTTTTGGTCACCGTACAGCGGAACAATGTCCTCTCGGCGGCGGTTTTTGCAGTCGATTTCCTGGAGAAAATCAAACCATGGGTAATCCCCTTGCTCGGGGGTGTAGGTGCCATCGCCATTGAAGTCCAAAAAGGGAGCCAAGTAATAATCCTGATTCAATCCCGGGTTTCCATGCGCCGGATAATCACGGAAATAGTCAGGCATGGCATAACCATCTGGGAAATCTGCATCCACAGTTCCCGAAGCCACGGATTCCCAATATTGACGATGCCTTTGAGCATCGGCGCGGTAACTCACTGCAAAGCGATCATACTCATTGCAGGTCTGAGGATCAACCTCGGCCGTGCCGTCGTTGGTCAATGGCCCTGGCCAAAAGTCATTTCCGGTGTTGCGATAACGCACTGCGGCGAGCTTCAATTGCTGGTCCGGGCTGATGCCGCCCAGCCACAACGCACCGCCATACACCACAGACACCCCGTCCTCCTTCGGCACGAAGTGAGCTCCCTTGTCAATGGCCCTGTCGTACCAGAGCGCCCCTCCATTCTCGATCAGCGCGCGCACGTTGTTCCATTCCAAATCTCGCAAAGCCGTTGCGGGTGCGCACGCCTCGGCACGCAATTCAGGCTGCGGAGACATTGGAACAGGCAGGCCCTTTTGATATCGAATGTCAGGTCCCGAAGCTGATTGGGCTCTTGCATCCGAGGAGCACACAGCCCCACAGACAAACATCACAAACACAGTCAAGACCCACTTGGGGTTCGAAGAGAATAGGCGTTGGCTCATCGATTCAGGTTCAGCAGAAAGACCTTCAAAGGAGGAGAGGGAGGTCAATCCGCGTTGAAGATAACCCCTTGAGCACTGTCGGCCACCTCTTCCAAGGCCCAAGGGTCGAGGTACAAGACCCAACCCTTGACAGGCATGTCCTCCAATGCCTGAAGAATGCGCATGTATTCCCGCACCTGGTTCGCGTGCTTTGAAGGGCGCGCACTCCCCGATTTGAAGTCGATAATGTGCCAAGTCGAACCGTCGAAAACCACGCGGTCCGGGCGTTTGGTCTCATGCCCATCCGTCCATCGAGGCTCGCATTCCACTTGGAGCCCCGGCGCAAAAAATCGCGCAGAGGCCTCGTGGGAAAGCACTCCATCAATCCACGACACCACCTTGGATGAATCCTCAGAAGCCAGCGACCACTGACGCTCGACGCGTTGACGCAAGGTGAACCAATCCTCGGCCGTGATCACCTGCTCCAAAAGACCATGAGCGATCACCCCAAGCTCTTTGTCAGACAACCCTGAGGGTTGGAGAGACGACCAATGTGGGCGCTTGACACTGACGCGTTGTGTAGACCACTCCCCAAGTCGCAAGTGAGACACCACCTCTTCCACCTGGGAGGGATGCGCAGAGGAAAGGGCCTTCCTCTCCGACGAGGGGACACCCCACATCGGTTGGGGCTCGCCAAACTGGTGACCCGTGATGTCTTCGGCACACGCCAAAACCCATTCGCCCACATGTTGTGGCATGTCGCGATTGAAATCCCAACCCTTGATCTCGGCAAACACATCGAGGCGCTCCACTGGCCTTGTCATGGCCACGTACAAAATGTTGATTTGGTCGAGCATGGAAGCGTCAAGTTCTGCCTCGGCCCGGTGTTCTAACATCGTTCCCTTCATCTCGTTCACACTGAGCAAGGCGGCGGGAACGGCCACACCTGATTCAGCAGGAATGACTTCGGGCAGGACGCCTCTGACGTCTCTGGCCTTGGAAGCATTCGCTGTGACAAGGGTCACCGGAAAGGCCAAACCTTTGGCCTTGTGCACCGTCATCACCTGCACAGCATCACCGCCGCCAGAGGTTACAATGGAGCGTTTGTGCCCTTGCCGATCCCAAGCGCGGATGAATCCAGCCAGGCCATTGTCTTCGGTTCCCGTCACATGCAAAGCCAATTCCATCAACCCCTCGGCATATGCATCGAAGCGACCCACAACCCCCAGGACTTGACATGCATGCCCAATCCAAGAAACCAAGGGTCCTTGGGCACGTCGAGAAACGTTCAATGTCGGATAGAGCTCATCCAACATGTCGAGTACGCGAAACTCAGCCGGTGAGCGCTTTCCTTCCGGTGGAGGACTGACAAAGGCATCCAGCACAGCAGATTCGCGAATGCGATCCGGCTCCAAGGCCGCCACGCATTGCAACCAAGCGGTGGCATGCCGATGTTCAGCGGGCTGGACCACCCAACGGGTGAGGTGAACCACGGCCAACGCAGCGGGGTGTCTCCCCAGGTGAAGACTGTCCTCGGTTTGAGGCGTGATATCCCCATCGAGCATGCGTTGAGCCAACCTCGCGCCCTCCTTGTTGGTCCGAACCAGCACAGCCATCTCGGACCACTTGAATCCACCCCCCTGCTCCGAGTGATGGTGTCTCAAGCGCTCGATCAATGCTTGGTGCATGGCAGCCTCTCGTTCATCCTTGTCATCACCGGCAACTCCCTGCACAAACACGGCACCTTCGAATGGTTGCCGAGGGTTCTGGGCATGCTGGTCGTAGACAGCCTTGACCCCCTCGGGCAACCGACCTTGAACGGCCGTGAAAAAGCGGTTGTTCCAATCCACGATGGACCTTCCGCTGCGCCAATTGTCCTCCAGCACATCGACTTGGATGGTTTGACGAAACGTCGAGGCGACATCGGCAAAATCCCCCGCCTCGTCATCCACCATGTCAGGCAACGCCAGCAACTGCCTGTAATCTCCATTTCGCCAGCGATAAATGGCCTGTTTGCCATCTCCCACGACCAAAGTCTGACGCCTTTCCGCAAGCACATGGTCAAACAGCGGCACCAAGTTTTGCCATTGCCTTACCGATGTATCTTGGAATTCGTCGATGAACACATGGCGGTACCGACTGCCCATCCTTTCAAACAGAAATGGGACTGGATTGCCTCGAACCACGTTGGCCACACGTTCATGCAAGGCGTGGAAGGTGCGGACATTGCGTGACACTTGCACCTCCTCGACAGCTTCTGCCAACACGGCAATTGTGCCAATCAAATCAATCTTGTGAATGAGCCTTTGACGAAGGACAAACGCCCGTCCCTCATCCGTCTCAGGCACCATTCGCATCACCTGTTGGTACATCGCATCCACCTCGATGCGAACCTTCGATACACGGGCTTCTACATCGGGAGTAGCCGATTGTTTGGTGAAGTGGCCGGATTCAAACTGCGCGCGAAGCGTGGGGCTCGGTACTTTGAATTTTCCTTCAGCCAGAGCGTTGACGAAATCAACCATGGATCCTCGACTCACATCCGTGCGTTCGACGCCCTCTCGATGCAACGCCGTTTGTGCTTGCAAGGCCAAATCCCTCAACACCGTCTCCGTGGCCTTCACCTCTCGGCGCAGGGACAAAGACAGGCTTCGAAAGTCTTCAGGTGTGAGGTCGGACACCGCTTCGAGCGCGGCCCGCATTCCCTCCTTCAGAACTTCCGTGCCATAGGACATCAGGGGCTTTCGAATGCGGCTGTCCTTTTCCTCCTCCACTCGCAAGCGGGCAAATCCACGAAGCAACTCCGTGAACGCTTCATTGCCAGGCTCACCAACCCGATCGAGCACATTGGAAACCGCCTCTTCCACGATGCGATCCTGGTCGAGCTCGATTCGGAAGTCCTGATCCAAGGCCAAATCCCGCGCGAAACTCCGCACGAGGCGGTTGGTGAAGCTGTCCAAGGTCATCACTGACATGTGGCTGTACCGTTGGAGCATCGCTGCCCGACAATGCCGAGCGCGCGAGGAGAGTACCTCGGGAGATGCCCCCGTTTGGTCCACCAATTCCTGGACAAAATCCGGCTTTGCCTCCCCTGAACCGAGCAAGAACAAGTCGCGCAGAATGCGTTCCTTCATCTCCCATGCCGCCTTGTTGGTGAATGTCAAGGCCAAAATGTGGCGGAAGGCAAGGGCATCGTCATCCGCCAAACACGAGGCGAGGTACCGGGACACCAAACGATAGGTTTTTCCCGACCCGGCCGAGGCCCTCACCACTTCAAACGCACGTTCTATACCCATCGCACCCCAAGTTGCAAACTCTGGACAACTTTTGATGCAAATTGTGGGTTGAAATACCAACAACACGTCCCCGTGAAAACCTCGGAATCATGAAAAGTACACACCTCCTCGCTTTGGCTTGTTTTGTGTTGTGGGGATTTTCAGGGTGCCGAGAAGAGGCGAGTACAACCTTGAATTTGGTGTTTGAAGTGGAATGGCAGGGTGCTCCCTACGCGGTGGGAGAGGCCGGTATCGACGACCAAGGTCGAGACGTTCAGTTGGAGCGCTTGGAGTGCTATGTCAGCGATTTCGCCGTTCATGACGTCCGTGAGGGATGGATTGACATCGACACCGTGGCACGCATCGATTTTGGGGGCACGACCCGAATGGCAGGCCTTGAGATTGTCGGTTGCCAAGGATTGGAAATCGACGGGTTCAGGATGGGACTTGGCGTCCCTGCGGACCGCAACACAGATGTCGATCCCGCATCCTATTCGGATCCAGACCACCCCTTGGGCTACAAAGGCTCAGCGGGCATGCATTGGGGCTGGGCTGCTGGTTACATTTTCAGCGTGTACGAGGGCCGTCTATTGACCGATCCTGCCACGCCGTTTGCCTACCATGCAGGGGCAGACACCTGTTTTCGCTCTGTGGAATTCACACTGGATGAGCCAACTCTCGTGCCTTTTGAATCCGGGGATGTTACTTGGACTCTGACGCTGGATGCGTACGCTTGTTTGCACGGCGTCAATGACATCATCGATCCTGAAATCGATCCTGAAACCCATACGGGGAACAACCTTCCCCTGGCGATCCGATGGGTGGACCTGTACCGCGAAGCTTGGACCTTGACGCCATGAGATCTCCTGCCTATCCATGTCATTGGGTGTGGTTGATGGGCAGCGCCTTGTGGCTCCTGTCAGGCTGTGATTGTGGGCCCAAACCGGTATGGGAACCGACCCCTTATTCCCTGACCATCCCTCCGTTCTTTCCACCGATGGACATCCCTGCCGACAATCCACTGACGGAAGAGGGTGTTCATCTTGGGAGGCTCTTGTTTTGGGAAACCGCCTTGAGTGAGGACCATTCAATGTCGTGTGGTTCCTGTCACTTGCCAGCCCACAATTTTTCAGACCCCCAACCCTACAGCACAGGGGTCACTGGGGCGGTGGGCACCCGCAATGCCATGGCACTGATCAACTTGGGTTGGGCAAGTTCCTTTTTTTGGGATGGGCGATCCCCAACTCTTGAAGACCAAATACGAGACCCAGTCCCTCACCCAGACGAGATGAATCTTCCTTGGCCAGAAGCTGTGGAGAGGTTGCAACAGGACCCCTTGGAAAGGGACTATCCACAACGTTTTTTTGACGCATTTGGGACCACCGAAATCACGGAAGATTTGGTGGTTCAAGCCATTGCCCAATTCGTGAGAACCATGATCAGCTCTGACAGCAAATTTGACCGCTGGCGCCGTGGTGAAGTGGAACTCACGACCAGCGAATACAACGGGTATCAGATGTTTTTGCGAGAGGGTGGCGACCCCGAAGTGGTTCCCGGAGGTCAATTTGGTGGTGACTGCTTCCATTGCCATGGTGAAGCCGGACTTCAGTTCACAGACCATTTGTTCCATAACAACGGACTGGACCCCTCGTTTGAAGCTGATCCGGGAAGGGCTGCCATCTCGGGAAGCCCACTTGATTCAGGCCTGTTTCGAACTCCAACCCTTCGCAACGTTGCACTGTCAGCCCCGTACATGCACGACGGCCGATTCGCCACCTTGGAAGAGGTGATTGAACACTACAATTCCGGAGGTGTGGCCTCTTCCACCATCGACCCGTTCATGAAGTATACCACAGGAGGATTGGCACTGGCTCCCTCCCAAAAGGCGGATCTGATTGCCTTTTTGCATACGCTGACGGACACGATCTTCATCCACAAACCTGAGTTTCAGGATCCAAATTGACTTCTGAACTGAGGTACAATCGCGTCTTGCAGATGTGACAATGTAACCTCCGTGGGATTCCTTGCGTACGCGAGGGCATGTTGATTCTGTTTCCGACTCCCTTTTCCCGACTGGCCACATGGATGGCTGCGGCCTTTTTGTTGTTCGGGTTTGATGCCTTGGCCGACTGCCCGAATGTCCTCAATGGCGATGGGGAGGTCGACGACAATCCAGAGTATTACTTCTGCACGGATGGGGAGACCAACTGGACCTTTTTTCCCCAAACAGATGGCACATGGACCAATGTCAATGTGAATTGGGGAGACGGAACTTCGACGGAACATTTCGCGATTTGGAATGATCTGAATCCCATTTCGCACAGCTACCCCAACATTCACGAAGACTACGTGGTGACCTTTCACAGCGGACCCTGCTGGCGAGAGGCGATTCTGCACAAAAGCGTGTCCGTGAATCCCGCCATTGTTGTCCCCCAAGGATGGCCGACGGGAGCTTGCGCACCAGCGACCCTGAGCTTTGTCAATGAATCAACCAACGTCACCCCTGACACCCAATTCGAATGGATTTTTGACGACGGCACCAGCCTGACGTTTGGCCCCGAAAATGAAGGAGCCACGGTGGATCACGTGTTCAATGCATTCACCACAGGTTGCAGTCGTCCCGTCACATTGCGCGCCACCAATGCTTGCCGAGAAAGTGAATTTGGAGGGCCAGCCTCAGTGACTATTGACTACATCAACATTTGGGACCGCGACAACCCGGCAATTTTCGCGGACAAGACCATCTTGTGTTGGCCAGAAAACAAGGTCAACTTGACCAACGTCAGTGAGAAGGTTTGTCTTGCCAACGGCAACACCCAGCAGCGGTTGGAACGTTGGGATTTTGGAGGGCCTTACGGACCGGGAGGAATCACTCACATCGACTGGCGTCCATGGACCAACTCCCTTCCTGTGGAGTTGACATTTCCCTCCACGGGGGTCTACACCATCGAATTGTGTATCGAGAACTACTGTGGGGTGGACTGCCAAAGCATCGAGATTGTCGTGCGTGAACCACTCGTCGCAGACGTGACGGGGCCCACTGAATCCTGCGTCGGAGAACGCGTGAATTTCATCGCAACTGCCCCTGAAGCGGATTGGTACGAATGGGATTTTTATGGCTTTGACATGCACTGGTATCCTTCGGTGACAGGCAACATGTTGTGGACATACAACACGCCGGGCACGTTCACAGCTGTCGTGAATGTGGGACTGAACAATCAATCCGATGCATGCACGGCGTCGGCTACGCACACCATCACCGTCAAGCCCGCCCCTGACGCTTCCATTGCGCTTTCCAACAACGATGGTTGCGATAGCCTGTGGGTACGAGCTGAAGAAATGGAAGGAGAAGGAGTCAGTTATGTATGGACGCTGCCTGATGGCACCAACGCAACTGGCCCTTCGTCGCCCTTGGTCTTTTTAGACCAAGTAGGAGCCCACCCCTTTGCCGTGGAAGTCACGGGGTCCAATGGCTGCAAGCGAGTTGCCAATGCCATGGCGCAAGTCCGAACCTCTCCTGCCGCCGCTTTCACGGTGGGCGCGGTGTGCGAGGGAAACGCATCACAATTCACGGACTTGAGTTTACCCGTGGGTTCTGACCCAATCACCTCGTGGTCTTGGTCGTTTGGTGACGGCCAATACGCGGGAGAGACCCACCCGAGTCACAACTACGCCAACCCCGGCAATTACGACGTTCATCTGGAAGTCAGCAATGGGTACTGCAATTCTAGCACGTCCCAACCTGTGGATGTCATTGCTTCACCCATGCTGGAGATCAGCAGTGACATCACTTCGGGTTGCGCCCCATTGTACGTTCAATTCAACGCGTCTTCAAACGACGATGTGGCGTGGGAGTTCGGCGATGACAACGGGGGAACTGGCCATGCGCCAAACCACACCTACATCGGAAGCCAGGAGGTGGAGGTCATTCACCAAGTGGTGGCGGTTGCCACCAACGACCATGGCTGCACCACAGAGCGAAGTTTGGCCATCACCATGCAACCGAGCGCAGACGCCACGTTCACGGTAAGTCCACCCTCCTGCTCACCGTTCACTCCTGCGTTTAACAATCTCAGCGAGCGGGCGGACCAATACCTGTGGGTGTTTGAAGACGGAACCACCTCTGACGTCGAAGAGCCCACCCACACCTTCCTGAACAACACCGGATTTTTGGAATCCGAGGTTGTCCGTCTGATTGCATACAATGCCAACGGTTGCAACGACACCACCCAAGTGGGTGTCAGTGTGTTTCCAGAGGCTCATTTTGATTTGGGCTTCAACGTGATTGAAGAATGTTCACCTTTCACGTTCATGGCGCCCAACATCCCAAACGCCGATCAGCCGTCGTGGGATTTTGGGGACAACGCTTCAAGCCAGGTTCCAAACCCGGTGCACGTCTACCAAAACACGACCAGCAGCCCCCAGCAATACACCCTGACCTTTTCAGCCGAGAACAACTTTGGGTGCGTGGGCCAAGACAGTGCCTCCATTGTCATCAACCCGCAACCGGTGGCTGATTTCTCCGCGGACATTCAAAGCGGTTGCGCTCCCCTTGAGGTGACCATCACTGAGCACAGCGAGAGGGGTGCCCAATTCTCTTGGAATTACGGAGATGGCATGGTGGACACCGGCCACAACGGCACGTCCCACACCCATACGTTTCACCTCGAGGGATACGATTTGATCACCCGTGCCATTTCACTCACTGTGACCGCAGAAGGGGGATGCAGCGACTTTCACACGGTGCCCGTGGAAGTGTATCCAGAGGTTCGAGCCACACCGGAAGGAAATCTTGAAGACTGCGCCCCGTGGCAAGCGGATCTGGTGGCAGCAGGCTATGAAATGGCTTCCAACCACACCATTCAATGGGATGTGGAAGGCAGCTCCTCCGTGGGTGCCGTGTTCCAGCAATCGTTTGTTGGTTTGGAAGGTGCAGACCAAACCCTGGCCTTCCACCTTCACGTGGAGTCTCCCTTTGGTTGCACTGCAGATTCTTCGTTCACAGCCACGGTGCACCACATGCCGGTGGCTGGCATTGCCCTTTCCGACATCGCCGCTTGCTCAGGCACGGAGATATCCTTGACCGATTGGAGTGCCTACGCGGACGAGGTCATCTTGGACTGGGGCGATGGATCGGTTGCAAGCAATCCACTTGTCACCAACCACACGTACGCCAACACGGGGTTTGACCCTTGGGTGGTTCAGGTGGTCCAAACCTCCACCACGGACTTTGGTTGCGAAGCCCGGGCCGAGGTCAATCACACGGTATACCCTGAAGTCACGGCGAGCTTTCTCCAACCCCTTCCAGCATGCGCTCCATTCACCTTGACGTTGGTCAACCAGAGTGTGAATGCAAACGGGGTGTTTACATGGGATTTTGGCGATGGCAGCCCTGTGTCGCACAGCGCCCAGCCCAACCATTTGTACGAGACCCCTGCTGACATCAACAGCACCTTTGACATTTCCCTGCATGCCACGAGCATCTATGGTTGTGCGGATTCGATCACCCAGACCATTGCAGTCAATGCAACGCCTGTCGCAGATTTGGAGGTGGTCCGTCAAGAGGGATGTTATCCACTCGAAGTGACCTTCGCCAACCAGAGTGTCGGAGGAGACGATTTCTTGTGGACCTATGGAACGGGAATCAACAGTTCGATCGAGGATTCAGAACACACGGTTGAATTCTTCAACCCCACGTCCAACATTGTGACGTACACCACGGTGCTGACTGTGACAACTGCATCTGGATGCAGCAGCCAAGACGTGGCTTATGTGGAGGTATTGCCCGAAGTCGAAGCGAGAATTGAAGGTGGAATCCATGGATGCTCGCCATTGGATGTGGAATTCATGAACCTGAGCGACGGCGCAGTGACTTACGATTGGAATTTTGGAGATGGGGGCATGAGTTCAACCACTCATGCTTCGCACACTTTCTTCGCAGATCCGGGATCCGAAGAGCGCTTCTGGGTGTCCCTCGTGGCACAATCGATTTACGGGTGCACGGACACCGCCATGGTGTTTGTCGATGTATACGGCCAGCCACAAGCAGATTTCAACCTTGCCAACAATGTGTTGATCTTCCCAGCAAGCACAGCTGAAATTGCCAACACATCCACAGGCGGCGAAAGCACTTCCTATTTCTGGACTTTTGGAGATGGGCAAGTAAGCTTCGATGCCGACCCTGGCACCCACGTCTACGATACGTGGGGCAGCTTCGACATTCATCTCGAAGCTGACAATGGCTACTGTTCGTCGGTGACGAGCGCCACGTTGGAGATTTTGGCTCCCGTTCCAACCCTTGGTTTTTCAGGGGAAGGAAGTGGCTGTGCGCCTCTTGCCGTGGCTTTTGACAATTTCAGCGAGTACGCACAAGGGTACAAGTGGGAATTCTCTGACGGCTCTGTTCGCAGTGACGACAATCCCGTGCATGTATTTCACGAACCTGGCGTGTATGATGTGACTCTGACAGTGTACGGGTTTGAAGGAACTGAACTCACCGAAACGCACACTGCGGTGGTCGAAGTCTTTCCAACCGCAGAAGCTGTGTTTAGCCTCAATCCAACCCAGGTCATTGCACCCGGGCAACCTGTGTATTTCTTGAATCTCTCTGAGGATGCCTCAAGCTATGTATGGGATTTCGGGGATGGCGTCACCACCCAGGTAGAGAACCCAGTTCACGAGTACTTGACACCTGGGGTGTACGATGTCAGTCTGACAGCCAACAACGACTGGGGTTGCGCCACCACCTACACATTGCCCTCTGCCGTGCTTGCAGAGGATGGAGGACTGTTGGTGTTTCCAGACGCATTCACCCCCGATGCCTCAGGACCCAATGGCGGGGTGTATGACCCCACCAGTTACGACAACGATGTGTTCAGGCCCATGCATGCTGGCGTGGAGGATTATGAGTTGATGGTCTTCACCAAGTGGGGTGAGATGATCTTCTATTCCAACAGTGTCCACATTGGATGGGACGGCTATGTCAATGGACGTTTGGCAGCCCAAGACGTGTACGCCTGGAAAGCTTCGGCCACGTACAGCAATGGCAACCAAACACAACAAGTTGGCAGCATCACCCTCCTGACTCGATAACATTCATGCACAATTGCACCGTGGAGACCTGATTCCTAAGTCCTTGAAACTTTTGTCTGTTCCATCCGTAAGCGAAACCCATGACACATCCTCTCATCCCCATTCTCGGCAACGTGAAACGCTGGGTGCTTGCCTCGATGGCACTAGGCATGGCGATGTCCGTTCTGGCGCAAGACCAAATGTTCACGCAATTCAATGCGGCACCAACGTCCATCAATCCAGCCTACGTGGGGGTGTCTGGACGGGCTCGTTTGGCCTCCTTGTACAGAACCCAATGGGCTGGACTTCCCCAAGCTTTCACTGGATTTCACATGGCCTACGACCGGCCAACGTTGGACAAAAAGATTGGCTACGGCTTCCTGATGAGCAACGAGCAAGCTGGCGCAGGTGCTCTGAATCGCTACCAGTTCATGGCTCAAGCGGCATACAAGGTTCGATTGGGCCATCGCGTGGATTTTAGACCTGCCTTGCAAATGGGGATTGGTGGGCGAAGCATCCATGTGGGTCGACTCACCTTCATGGATCAAATCTTGCGGGACTTTGCCGATGTGACCCTTGAACAAGGCATCGGTGCAAGCACCAATTATGTGGATTTTGGTTCTGGGTTCTTGCTGTTGAGTCGCCGTTTTTGGATGGGCGCTTCCGCCAACCACCTCACCACCCCCAACGTGAGTCTCAACTCTTCACTTCCCGAGAAACTGCGCATTTTGTACACATGTCATGGGGGGGCACGCATCCAATTGGTTCGAGGACCCAAAGCCAACTTGCAGCGCGATGTCATTGTTTCTTGGAAATACATCCGTCAAGGAGACCGGGATCAATTGGATGTAGGAGCCTATTACGACCTCAGTCTCTTCACGCTCGGAGTTTGGTATCGCGGCTTGCCCGTTCAACGGGCCCTCGATGGATCGATGGACGTCGATGCCCTGAGCTTTGTCTTTGGCTTTGGAACCGGGGATTTGAACATGGGATACAGCTACGATGTCACGCTGAACCGCTTGGGTGCCTTGGGTTCTGCCGGTACACACGAATTGAGCATGAAATACATGTGGAACGTTTCTCGCAAACGAGACCCGCAGCCTCCCTACCACCCGTGTGTGGAGTATTGAGCTCGAGCAGCCAGAAATTCTGAACAGGCATGCACGGTGGGCCGGATGAGTGGAAGGGACTCATTCAAGGGACGTTGATGTCCGCCTCAGAGCCCGATTTGATTGACTTCTGGTTCGAGATGGACACCAAACTTGTCTGCCACTGAGGCCATGACATCTTGCGCCAATTGCCAAACCTCGGCTCCCGTCGCACCGCCGTGATTGACCAGGACCAAGGCTTGTTTGTCATGGACCCCATGCGTCCCGCGAGAGACCCCCTTCCATCCTGCCTGCTCGATAAGCCATCCGGCAGCCAATTTCACATCACCCGACAGCTGCGGAAAATGAGGCATGTCAGGATAAGTGACAAGCAACGACTCGGCAACCGACGCTGAGACAGTTGGGTTCTTGAAAAAAGAGCCCGCATTGCCCACAACCGAAGGGTCCGGCAATTTGCTTTGACGGATTCGAATGACGGCCTCGCTCACGTCACGAGCGGTTCTGTCTGAGACAGGCACATGCTGCAATTCCTGCTCTATGGCGCCGTAGCCCATGCGAAGGGGAGCGTTCCGCTGCAAATTGAACGCCACACGCACGATGACCCAACGGTCTTTTTGGCCTCTTTTGAACACACTCTCACGGTAGCCAAAATCGCATTCCTCAGGGCCAAAACGCTTGAGTGACCCATCCGCCACATTCACCGCATCCAACCATGCGAAGTGGTCCTTGATTTCAACACCGTAGGCACCAATGTTTTGCATCGGACTCGCGCCCACACTGCCGGGAATCAGAGACAAATTTTCCAATCCACCCCACCCTTGGTCAAGGGTGTGCATGACAAAGTCGTGCCACACCTCTCCTGCCCCTGCCGACACTTGGACATGTTCTCCATCCTCTTGGACCAACTCAACGCCCTTGATGGCAATGCGCAGCACAAGCCCCTCCACATCTTGGTGCAACAGCATGTTGCTGCCACCACCCAATACCGTCAAAGGTTGGGAGTGAGTTGAAGCCCACGTCAAGGCCTCACGAACATCCGACACGTCACATGCCTCTACAAACCACTGGGCTGAAGCCTTCACACCAAACGTGGTCAGGGGAGCCAGCGGCACCGATTTTTTAGGGGTCAATTCAGTCCGTTGGGTGAACAATTCCATGCCAAGCGAAGATGCGGCACGCGCAGTCTTCCCAAACTCATGGGCTTCAATTCTTTCCCACGGGCCTTCGTCAGAAACCATGTCCAAAATTCGCTGCTTTTCAGGCCACGTTTGGGCAATCACCTCCGTGCAACGAACGCGGGACCCAATGGGTTGACAGTCCCAAAACCGCGTGGGTCCTTCAATGGCATACACCTGACCCGTTCCCTTCAGTCGAACATACATGGGATACTGCATGAAGCGAATTTGCCCCAAATTCGCGTCGGGTCAAAACAACTTGGCCTTTGGTGTGCTTTTGTGTTTGCTCATGTCTGATTCCCTCTCTCCCATCGACGACCTGCGCCAACGTGCGTTGGTTTCCATGAAATCCCAGCAGTGGCGTGAAGCCTTGACATGCTGGGAGCAATGGTGGACTGACATGAATTTGGTGCAAGACCCCGACGCCATGCATGACCGCGCCGTATGTCACTTTCATTGCGGAGAAGGCGATCTAGCCCTGAAGTGGCTCGACCTTGCGGTGGAAGTCCAGCCGGAATACAGCTATCGCTATGCTTCCAGAGGATGGATGAAGCAGGCTCTCCAAGACGATGAGGGGGCGCGATTGGATTACGAAAAAGCCCTGGTTTTGGACCCCGAAGATGCCATCACCTTGAACAACCTCGGATTGTTGGAAGAGCGCATGGGGTATAAGAAACAGGCCCGGGAGCGATTCAAGGTGAGCAACGAGCTCAGAGGCATCCTTCAGGAACACGGCATTGACACAGAAACTCGTTTCGAGTCCCAACCCCGCCAGGGAAGTGGCCCCTCGCAGCCTTCCAACACAGCACTTTCGGAGGGACGCTCCACTGGCCCACATGAAGAAGGCGCGTCTACTGTAGACTCCCGCAAGAGCGCCTCCAAACCCAACACTTTCGTGCAATATTGGGTTGAAATCACCCGGGCGCTGAGCACTGCGGAGGGACGAAAAGAACTCTGGGGATTCATCCGAAATGGATTTACCTTGAGGCGCTGATGCCTCACAACAACGCCAATCCTTCCACCTGCCGCGTGCCTTCCTTCCTCGATGAGGTCGTGGACGAGATTGTGGCGCATCCGCTCGCACAAGCCCGTCAACTTCATCGAATGGCCCTTGTGTTGCCGAGCCATCGGGCCTCAACAACCTTGAGAAAGACCTTGATTTCGCGTTTGGGCGTGCCCGCGAGGCTCCCCAAATTTTACGCACTGTCAGGATTTTTGGAAGAGCTCTCGCCTTTGAAGGCTGCCGACCCCCTCGAAGTGATGGCGCGCATGCACCGATTGATGAAAGACCTCGATGGAGCGATGGGCTTTGACCGGTTTGTGCCCTGGGCATCTGTGGTCTTGCAAGATTTTGCATCCGTAGACCACGAATTGGCCGATGTAGACAAGGTGTTTCAAAACCTTGCGGACATTCAAGGGATCGAAGATTGGAGTTTTGGCGAAGCCCCATGGTCGGAAGACCAAAAAGCGTTCGAGCGTCAATGGCGTCGCCTCCCAGGATTGTACAGGGCCTTGCATCAAGATCTGGCCCAAGACGGCATGACGACTCGAGCCCATGTGGCGCGCTTGGTAAGCGCTGCAGGATTGACGGATCACGTCGACCATCTGATTGCAGCTGGGTTGACCACCCTGACCAAGGCAGAATGGGCAGCCTTGGACAATTGGAAACGCGTGGGCAAACTCACCATGATGTGGGATGGGGATGAGAGCTATGTGCATGACCCGCACAATGAGGCGGGACTGTTCATTCGCCAACACGTTTTGGGAAAGACCCGGCTCTCCGACCGCATTGGACAAGGCCTCGGTCCACAGGTCAATCTGGTGTCTTGTGCCTCTGCCGTATCGCAAGCCCAAGCTGTGAGGGAATTGTTGGCGCCTCTTGATGAAGAATCCTTGGACCAAACCTTGGTTGTGCTCCCCGACGGCTCGAGCTTGGGAACCCTGCTTCAAGCCCTTCCCCCTTCCGATCGCGGTTACAATGTGACGATGGGACTCGCCTTTCACGAGAGCCCCGTCCAAGCTTGGATTGAACAGTTGTTCTTGATGCTTGATACCCGGGGGAATTCATGGCGATACGACCACGTGCAATCGTTGCATGCTCACCCCGTCATGCAACTGTTTCACCGGGGAGAGAAGCTTCGCCAACGGGATGGGTGGGCCTTCTACAACTTGGCCAAAACCCATCGAGCGTGGGTCAACCATGCCGATTTTGAGGCTTGGGAGGCCGATGAGCTCGCCGAAGAATTGCGCAAGCTCGGCGAGCTCCGAGTGGATGACGCCACCTCTTTTTTGGAACGACTGCTCGCTTGGAGTGCCGATTTGGAGCCTCGCCTTGGCTCTCCCCTTCCCTTGGCTGAAGTCGAAGACGAACCGTCAAAGGCATTGGAAACTGGGATGAACGACCCCATCCTCGGGGGCCTTCAAACCCCAAGGGATGAGCATGATTCTTCCCATGATTCTTCCCATGATTCCGCCCACGACCCCTCCCAGGATGCCTGGATCTTGGCTGGATGGCAGCGCTTTCGAGCCGTTCTTGGCGTGATGCACAGGCTTCAAGTCAAGCACGCCCCAATGAAAGAGGCGCGAGAAGTACGTCACATGGTCAAAAGGTTGCTGCGTTTGGAGCGTTTGGACATGCTTGGTGAGCCAGCGCAAGGCGTCCAAATCATGGGTTTGACAGAAACCCGTGCCTTGGACTACGACCGTGTGATCGTCTTGGACATGAACGAAGGCATCGTTCCCAAGGCCTCGCAACAAGATTCGTTCCTACCTCACGATCTCCGAAGTCATTGGGGAATGCCCGGTCAACGAGAACGTGAAGCCCGATACGCCTATTTGATTCACCGACTGCTCAACAGGTCTTCCGAGGTTCACTTCCTGTATCGGAATTCCCCAGACGGGAAGGAAGGGGGTGAACCTTCTCGGTACCTTCTCCAAATCGAGGGGTCGTTTCACGACGCTTCAGGTCGGCCTTATCTCGAGGTCAAACGCACGACCCGGCAACTCCCCCTGCCCGCTCAGCGGCCGTCCATCCCTGAACTCGAGGTCACCCCATCCATGAGGGAAGCTTTGAAGCGATGGGCGAGTCGAGGCATGTCGCCAAGTGCCATCAACACCATGCTCGCATGCCCACGGAATTTCGCTTTTCGGTATTTGTGGCGCATGGGAGAAGCCACGGAAATTCAAACGGCGATGGAGGCAAACACCCTGGGAAGTGTCGTCCACTGGGTGATGGAACACGGCATCCGAGAGGCCGGTGCCGTTGGACACATCCTCACCACACATCACCTGGACCACATTTCCCAAGCCATGGACGACTTGATGGCGAGGGCTCTGGCTGAGGAGTACAACGCCGACCTTGTTCAGCGTGGAGAAAATGTGTTGCAACTGGAAATTGCGCGCGCCACCTTGGCCAAACTGCTGCGACAAGAACGCCTTGAATTGACCCGTGGTGATTCTCCGCCTTTCATTGACGATGTGGAACAGCCTTTGAATTCCAGCCATGAAGGCCAGTCTTTTGGCCCCATGTCCTTCGGGGGGAAGGCAGATCGCAGCGAAAACATCCACGGCGTCCCGAGGGTGGTGGATTACAAAACGGGGAAAGTCACAACGAAAGACCTGCAGTTGGAGGGAGACTGGACCACGACGTTGAACGAAGGAAGCCACGGGAAAGCCCTACAATTGCTGGTGTATGCCACCATGGTGCTCGCGCATCTTGATCCCGTATCTCAAGCTCGAGGGGTCGTGGCGGGGATTCGTTCAGGACGGAATGCCCGTGAAGGCCTGCTGAGTTTGACCATCGACGGAAGCCCGCTCATCACCAAGCCCCATGCAGAGACCTTTCTTGCATGGCTCTCAGACAAACTGTGTGATCTCTCCGCCGAGGGAACCACCTATGCGCACGACCCCAAATCCCACTACTGCGAGCATTGCGTGGTTCTCGACCCAGTGGAGTTGTTTTCCTTCTGAGCGCGGCTGCCGTCACCATTTGACCCGACCTTTGACGCATGGGCATCGTCGCCAAACAATCCTCCCAAAACGTCCTTGTGCTGGTCACCGGCCTCTTGCTTGGCGCTGTGAACACCATGTGGGTGATGCCCAAGGCCTTTGATGGATTCGAGGAGGGTTGGGGATTGATTCGCATCATGACAGCTTGGGGAACCCTGGTGGCACAAGTGTTGGCCATGGGCATGCCCGCCACCATGATTCGGTTCTTGCCCAAGGTTGACAACAACGACGACCAGGAGCGACGATTGATCTCTGCCCTGCTCCTCGTTCCTGCAGTCTCCTTGGCCGTTGTCGGGGTGGTCGCAGCGTTCATGCCCTCCGATGCATTGAAATTGCTCGATGCCGAGTCAGGATGGTTGCTCGAGGGTCGGGTGATGGCCTTCTTGGTGATGGCCGGGGCCTTTTTGGCCATGCTGCTGCTGCGCGCTTTGCTGGCGCACCGCATGCGCACTGTCGCTGTCACCTTCATTCAGGAAGTGTGGTTGAAGGGCAGCTACTTGGCCCTGGCTGTGCTTTATTTGAAAGGCTGGATGCCCTTTGAAACCTTCGTTCGATGGTTCTTGATTTCCTATGCGGTGGCGGTCTTCCTCATGATTCGAGAAGCCCAAACAGCCGGCATCGGATTGGGACGACCCTCGTTCCTTGAAGATGCCAAACCCATGCTCACCTACAGCATGTTTTCCTTTTGGAACGTGGGAGCACGCGTCATCGCGAAAAACCTCGACTTCGTCATGGTCGGCGCCTTGCTCGGCTTGGCCTCTGTTCCGAGGTACACGTTTGGGTTCTTCATCGCAACCGTGGTCGCAACCCCCAAGCGAGCCATGGAGCATTTGTTGCGCGCCCTCACCAGCAAGGCGGTGAATGCCCATGGACCCGAGTCCAGTGGCGGGGCGCTTCAACAATCTGCACGCGTGCAACTCGCTGCCTCGGCGTCCTTGTTGGTGGCCATTTGGGCCGGCATGCCTTACCTCGATGTGGCTCTGGGTGAGGGGTACCGGGGGTTGCAATGGGTTGTCTTGGCCATTGGATTGACCCATGTGGCCGAGGCTTCTGCGGGGACGGCGGGACCCATCCTTCAATTTTCCAGCCACTTCCGTCATTCGCTGCCCCTGAATTTGGGCTTGGTGGCCTTGACCATCCTCACCAACTTCTTGTTCATTCCCGACCAACTCCAAATCGGTTCATGGCACGTCCCCACGTTGGGCTGGGGAGTCGAAGGTGCAGCCTGGGCCACAGGATTGACCGGACTTTGGATCATGGCTTGGCAAACGTCTTTGATGTGGCGCCTTTTCAAGATCCACCCATTCAGCAGGGCTTGGGTCTCCACCGCCGTGTTGTCCATTGGAGTGGCCTGTCTATCACGGCTGGCGCCGGTACCGGAAGTGGGGTCCTGGACGACGCCAATGGCATGTCTAGCCGCTCTGGCCATCGGGGGCTTGGCTGGAGGAACGGTTCTTCTTCTCTCTTGGCGACTAGGTGCCTTGCCTGAACTTGAACATGAAATCCAAAAAAGAAGGGGCCGTCAGTGACAGCCCCCCTTCGAAAAATCAAGCCAAGACCAAGGTCATTCCGTCACCCGATACCATTCTTGGGTACGAAACAAAAACAAGATGTAACCCCGCACCTTCAAGGTGTTCAAGTCATCTTCCTCAAACCACATCTCACAATCGTACACACTTCCCTTCTTGGGGTCGCAAATCGTGCCATCTTCCCACTCCCACTTCTCATCAAACTGCATGTCTCGTACGATCTCCATGCCCAACACGCGCTGATCCTTCCGGTCGTCTTCACATAGATCACAGTACGGATCCTGTTCTTCGTCTGGAAGGCGGAACAACTCGACAACCGTTCCATAGAACTTGCCATCTCGCTCCGTGATTTCAACGATGCTTTTGATTCGGCCAGTCTCGTCGTCTTTGGTCTTCCATTTGCCGAGCAAGGGATTGCTTTGGGCCCATGTGATACCCATTCCGAGCACCAAGGCCAAACCGAGGGAAAGAATTTGCTTCATGAGGTCAAGGTACTCGAAGAAACTTCCCACTTCTACGTCATGGGTGACGAGTTGCTCAAGGGTTCGTGCCTGAAAACTTCTCAGCGGCCTCTCTCCTTGCCTTTTCAATGCTCGCGTCCAGTTCAAACCCGAGGAGCAAGACCGCACTGTTGGCGTTGACCCAGACAAGCAACAGCATCAGGGTTCCCAGCGATCCATAGAGTTTGTTGTAGGTGTTCAATTGCGCGATGAAAAAGCTGAATCCCACCGACAACAAAATGGTCAAAACCGTCGTCATGGCAGCCCCAGGAGTGGCCGTCCGCCACTTCAACCTGTCCCAATGACCCACATTGTAAAGCAATGTCACCGAACTGTAGATGAGCAACACTGCACCAATCCAACGGGCCAAGTTGAACCATTTCAACGACTCACCGGGCAACCACCCGTGATCTGCCACCCGCTGCAAAATGTCTCCACTGAAACCAATGAGCAAAACAGAAATTCCGAGCAACACCACGAGCAACACCAGGAGAAACATGGACCACATTCGGATGATCCAAGGATTGCCTTTTTGGTCGAGCAGGACGCTTTCATTGAATCCTGAAAGCACGGCGTGGACACTGCTCGAAGCATAATAGAGGGTCAGCACAAAACCCACGGAAAGCAGCGCCCCTTGGGTCTTCCCAAGCAAATCTTCCACAGTTTGTTCAAACAGCGCAACTGTGTCACCGGGAAAGAGCAAACGAAGGGCGTCCATGACCGCCTCAGCCTCGAGCGGGGTATGCGGCAATATGCTCAGCACCAAGATGACCGCTGGGAAAAATGCCAAGAACAGCCGGAATGAAATGGCGGCCGCCCTGGTGGCCACAGCCCCGTTGGTTAAGCCCACCAAGAAAAACCTCAATACATCATACACATTCATGCCCTGTTGACCCCACGGTTGAAGGTTCCGCAAGAATCGTTGAAGAGGTTGAACGATGCGTCGCGACGCAAGCCAACGAATGAGTGGGCCATCAGGCAAGCTCATGGTTGAAGTGTCGGATGGGATTTCAAGGACAAGTCCAAACTCTTGACGCTGTGAGTCAATGCCCCCATGGAGACAAAATCCACGCCTGCCTCCCCGTATGATCTTAAGTTGCTCAAGTCAATGCCGCCAGAGGCCTCCAGGGGAAGCCGGCCAGCCACCCAGCGCACAGCCCCACGAACTTGGTCGGGAGTGAAGTTGTCCAACAACAGGCGTTCCAAAGCCAGGCCTTGATCAGACGATGCCGACATGGCCTCTTCCAATTCATCCATGGAACGAACCTCGACGACCACAGGTACGCGCGGATTGCCCTGATTAAAATAAGATTGCACCCCCGTCAATGCCGCTGTCATGCTTCCAGCGTAGTCCACATGGTTGTCCTTGATGAGGATCATGTCGTAAAGCCCCATGCGGTGGTTCACTCCACCGCCCAATTGAACGGCCCATTTTTCAAATGCCCTCAAGCCTGGGGTGGTCTTCCGGGTGTCCAACACGCGGGTGGGGGTGCCTTTCAATGCGTCAGTCGCATGTCGAGTCATGGTGGCGACCCCACTCATCCGTTGCAGAAAATTCAGGGCAAGTCTTTCTGCTGACAAGATGCCTCGCGCAGGACCCTTCACCCGGATGATCAAATCCCCCTGAAGAACGACCTCGCCGTCAAGTTTCAACGCCTCAAATTGGATCCTTTCATCCACCATGCGAAACACCTCCTGCGCCACTTCAATTCCCGCAACAACCCCCTCTTCCTTGGCCAGAACAAACCCCTCGTGAAGCATCCCCTCAGGCACACTAGACAACGACGTACAGTCCCCAATTCCCACATCTTCTCGAAGCGCCCAATCCATCAGGCGAAGCATGTCAGCAGTCAGCATGGGGCGAAGATACATCGGGCCCGCAGGGAATGGCCACACGCCGCCCGCACCTGTAGATTTGCAACATGCAACTCAGTTTGATCGCCATTGGTACCACCTCCCAATCCTGGGTGCGCGAAGGTGTTGACATGTACAACGGGCGCTTGGCGCGCTACACCAAATACACGTACGTGGAAACGCCCAACTTGAAAGGGAAACACGCCAAAGCGGACCCCGTGCGCATCATGAAAGAGGAGGCCTTGGTGGCCGACAAGCACCTCCAAGGAGTCGACCACCTCGTCCTCCTCGACGAGCACGGCCCCCACATGGGATCCATTCAACTCGCAGAGCATCTCCAAGGATTGATGAACCGGGGTTTGCGACACACAGCCTTCTTGGTAGGAGGTCCATACGGATTTGATCCGAGCCTTCGAGAAAGAGCCCACGCGACCTGGTCACTGAGCAAACTAACCTTTCCCCACGAGCTGATTCGGATTTGCGCAGCCGAACAACTCTACCGTGCCCACACCATCTTGAAAGGCGAGCCCTATCATCATCCCTGAAGGCCCGACGACCTCGAAATGCAAAAAACGCGACCCCAGGGGGCCGCGTTTTTTCACATGTTGGTGCTCGAGCGCCTTACTCCGCCAGCACAGTCACCACATTGTTCAGGACCTCAACACTGCCACCCTTCACGTCAAAAGTTTGGTCCCCCCCTTGGGTGCGCACAATCACTTGGCCCGCTTGCAAGGTTGTCACCAGCGCCGCATGGTTGGCCATGATGCCCAAACTTCCATCTGAACCAGGCAACCCCACGTAAGAGGCTTCACCTGAAAACAATTTCCTGTCGGGGGTGAGAATGTCAACTGTCATGACAATCAAGCTTCCGCGAGCATCTTCTCACCCGCTTCAATCACCTCTTCGATGCTTCCCTTCAGGTTAAAAGCGGCCTCGGGGTACTTGTCCAGATCACCGTTGAGAATCATGTTGAAACCCTTGATGGTATCCTCGATGGGGACCAAAACGCCTGGCATACCTGTGAACTGCTCCGCCACGTGGAATGGCTGGGAGAGGAAACGGCTGATCCGACGTGCCCGGTTCACCGTCTGCTTGTCTTCTTCGCTCAATTCATCCATACCCAAGATGGCAATGATGTCCTGCAGTTCCTTGTATCGCTGAAGGGTTTCCTTCACATTTTCAGCGCAAGCGTAGTGCTCCTTGCCAACCACGTCCGGAGTCAAGATTCGACTTGTGGAGTCAAGTGGGTCCACTGCTGGGTAAATTCCCAACGAAGCAATTTTCCGCGACAACACCGTGGTAGCGTCCAAGTGGGCAAACGTCGTCGCCGGTGCAGGGTCCGTCAAGTCATCCGCAGGCACGTAGACGGCCTGCACGGACGTGATGGATCCACGCTTGGTCGAGGTGATTCTCTCTTGCATGGCCCCCATCTCAGTGGCCAAGGTGGGCTGATACCCGACCGCCGAGGGCATCCGACCAAGAAGGGCCGACACCTCAGAACCTGCCTGCGTGAAGCGGAAGATGTTGTCAATGAAGAACAGAATGTCACGTCCACCGCTTTGTTCGTCCCCGTCGCGGAAGTACTCCGCCACTGTCAAACCAGACAAGGCAACTCGCGCACGCGCTCCGGGAGGCTCGTTCATCTGACCAAAGACCAGCGTGGCTTGGCTTTTGGCCAATTCCTCGTTGTCAACCTTGGTCAAATCCCAACCACCAGCTTCCATGCTTTCCACAAACTCCTTTCCATACTTGATCACACCCGATTCGATCATCTCGCGAAGAAGGTCATTTCCCTCACGGGTGCGCTCACCCACACCGGCAAACACAGAGATCCCTTCGTATCCCTTGGCGATGTTGTTGATGAGCTCCATGATCAACACGGTCTTGCCCACTCCAGCACCACCGAAGAGTCCAATCTTTCCCCCTTTGGCGTAAGGCTCGATGAGGTCGATGACCTTGATGCCTGTGAACAACACCTCTGTCGAAGTGCTCAAATCTTCGAAACGAGGAGGAGCCTGGTGGATGGAACGACCGGCGCCAAAGGACCGGCCTTCGATGCCGTCAATGGCCTGACCAACCACGTTAAACAACCCTCCTTTGATGCCTTCTCCAGTGGGCATGGTAATGCCCGTTCCCGTAGCCTTGACGGACATACCACGGCTCAAACCTTCTGTCGCTTCCATCGAAATGGCGCGAACGGTGTCTTCACCGATGTGCTTTTGAGTTTCGAGAATCAGGTTGCCTTCAGCTCTTTCGACAACCAAGGCGTCGAGGATTTTGGGAAGGGCCACTCCTTGTGGGAAGCGGATGTCAACGACGGGGCCGATGACCTGGGCAATGGTTCCTTGTGCGGACATTGAGGGATGGTTAACGCGTGAAATCGGGGACAAAAATAGTTCGTTCACCTCGAAAATCCGCACCTAACTTTGCAAAGTGCGAGTGCATCACCACGCATCCGATTTTCCCCGCAACACCCAAGGTCCAGAACGCACCGTTTTGACCATTGGAACGTTTGATGGTGTGCACGCTGGCCATCGCGCCGTCCTGCGTCAATTGAAAGAGGTCGCCGCCAGGCACCAAGCGTCCACGACCCTGTTGAGCTTTCACCCTCATCCCCGGGTGGTGCTCGATCCCGATCATCATGGATTGAAGCTTCTGAACACCTTGGATGAACGCCAATACTTGCTCGCATCCACGGGTTTGGACCACCTCGTTCTCCATCCGTTCACCCATGAATTGTCGCACATGAGTCCCATGGATTATGCGAAATCACTCCTGGCCGACGCCATTCGGCCCGTTGCTGTGGTGATTGGGGACGACCACCGGTTTGGACGCCACCGAAGCGGAAATTTTGACACTTTGAAAACCTTGGGCAAGGCCTTCGGATTTGAGGTTGAAGCGCTCGATGCCCACCGCGTCAACGAAGTCCGCGTCAGTTCCACCAAAGTGAGAGACGCCCTGCGCGAGGGCCATGTTGCGGAAGCCAACACGTGGTTGGGATCGCCCTACCCCACCTCGGGCACCGTGGTTCACGGGCATGCTCGAGGACGCGAATTGGGGTTTCCGACGGCCAACCTGGACATCAAAGACCCGCTCAAGTTGCTTCCAGCAGAGGGGGTGTATGCTGTTTGGTGCCAAACCCCCGATGGATCATGGCTCCCGGGGATGGCCAATGTGGGTAGACGCCCCACCCTGCACCGTGATTCCGAAGCATCCGTGGAGGTCCATGTCATCGGCGGCCGAGGAGATTGGTACGAAAAGACCCTGCATGTGCGTTGGATGCATTGGATGCGCGGTGAAGTGAAATTTGAATCCCCCGAGTCGTTGAAGAGGGCCTTGGCTCAGGACCGCGATCGCGTCCTGTCCTTGCTCGGCTCATCCGCTCATCCACCTTTCTGATGTCCGCCACAAGCATCCACTTGGACCCCAGAAACTTCCCCACTCGCTCTCGCATGGGGCCTTGTGTGTGGGTCGTGGTGACGCTGTGTTGCTGGTCCGGAAGCCTTTGGGGACAGGCCCGCAGAGAGGTCGTTCAGGCCCCCATGGACATCACGTGGTGGGACGACCTCGACATGGCCCGACAGGCTCACATTGAAGGCCAAGATGTGTGGGCATTTGACGGATCCAAACTCAAATGGAAGACAGTACCTGATGAGTTGCAGGAATTGCACGATCTCAGATACCTCCTGATGAGCCGGAACAAACTCGAGGCCTTGCCACCTTGGTTGTCCACGATGAAAGATTTGAGGGTGGTGATCGCCGACCACAACCGTTTGACGACCTTTCCCGATGTGCTCTTGGACATGCCCCAACTCGTACAAGTCAGCTTGGGCGAGAATTTCATCGATGGCATCCCCTTGGACATTGATCGCATGACCAAGTTGCAATTTTTGGGTCTTTGGGGCAATGTGTTGGCCAGATTTCCTGCCTCTTTGGGGGATTTGACCCAACTAGAGGTCCTCGATTTGCTGCACAACGACATGACCGAAGTGGAACAAGAAACCCTCAAGGCGCTGCTGCCCAATGTGAGGGTTGTGATGTCTCCTCCCTGCATGTGCGAGTTTGAAGACCCCCAAGATTGACGTCGGTTTGTTCCACCTTACAACTTTCACCTCCACATGAATTCTACACCTTTCCGTCGGATTGTCATCACCGGGGTTGAAAACGCGGGCAAGTCCACCCTTGCCAACGAACTCTCGCAAGCGTTGGGTTGGCCGTGTATTCCAGAAGCTGCTCGTCAACACGCTGATGTCCTGAAGAACCGAATCGATCTCGGGACCTTTGACGAATTGCATGAGATTCAAACCGAGCGAGCGGCCAAGGCCGCCCGCGATGGCCATGAGGGTGTGATTTGCGACACCGGAGATTTGATTTTGAAGGTTTGGTCCGACGTCCTTGGCCTCTCATGGCATCCATTGACCCCTCCTTGGCCACCCGTGGATTTGTACATCCTGTGTCCGACGCTTGAAACGTGGGAGCCAGACCCCCTTCGCTCCATGCCAGAATATGAAGACCGCCTAGCCCTGGAAAAGATTTACCTCGAACATCTCATGCATCGTCCCCATCTCGTGGCAGAAGGACAATCGGCGGCGGAACGATGTGCCCGCTTGGTAGAGTCGCTGCCATGGTGACTCGATGGCTCGCTTGGAGTCGCAATCATCTCCCGGAAATGGGGGGTGTTTTCGCCAACCTCGGGTACACTTGGATGTACCTCCACGGCCAGGTCCCTGAAGCGTATGTCTTGGCGGCAATTGGCGGGGCGCTGTTGGCCTGGGTGTGCTGGGACAAACGTCTTCAAGCCGAAGCAGTCCTGCACGGGTTCTACATTCTGATGGCCGGCTATGGCGCTTGGTTTGCTTCCACTGCAGAAGGTCCATCAGAACCTGCGGGCTGGGGCCCGCACCTCGCGTCCATTGCCTTGGCGTCCATCCTCTGGATTGTGGCAGTGCCCGAGCTGCGACGGAGGGGTTCGGCCATGCCCCAACTCGACGCCTTCACCACCTTGTTTAGCGTCGTCGCCACCTGGTGGATGGTGCGATGGGATGACACCACCTGGCTTTATTGGATTGTGATCGACACCGTCAGCGTCTACCTCTACGCGAAAAGAGGAATGCTTTGGGGAGCACTCCTCTTTCTCGTGTACACTGCCATGGCAGTGGACGGCTGGTTGGTTTCTGTGTCGCTCTTTTAGCGAATGATGAACTTCACAGGAATCGTGTACTGAACAGAAACGGCCTTGCCGCGTTGTTGTCCAGGCTCGAAAGTCGGGAGGCTCTCCACCACGCGCATCGCTTCTTTGTCCAAACGCGGATCCACTTCTCTAAGAACCTTCACGTCCTTGACCTTGCCGTCCTTTCCCACCACGAAATAGACAAACACCGTACCCTGAATACCAGCATCCTTCGCGATGGGAGGGTACTTGGTGTTGGAACTCACGTACTTGATGATTTCCATTTGGGTGCATTGGTGACGCTCATCTCCTCGCATGCTTGTGCATGGGCCAAAAGCTGGCATGTTCTCCACAATCATGAAAGGCGTGTCCTCCTCAAAATCCTCCTCATCCTCAATGATTTCAATTTCCGTGTCCTCATCGAGTTCGATGTCCTCGATTTCCAGTTCTTCCTCAATTTCCTCTTCGTCATCGACAATCTCAATCACCGTGGTTTGCTGAGGGGGGGGGGGGGGGGGTGGGGGTGGTGGAGTCACGACGTTGACGGGAATTTCCTCGTCCTCCAAAAGATCAGCCTCAAAATCCAAGGCTCTTGAAATGGCCACATCGTACGACGTCCAAGCGAGGGCGGACAGAATGATGGACAGGGTTGCCACGAATCCCAGCGCTCTCCATGTGGTTCGCTTGTTTTCGAGGTTTGCTTGAGGGGTCTTTCTAGGCTCCATGGGCGAGTTTTCAGGGGGTGAAATTAATCAATTGGTCGCGATTCTGCCCGGCCATTGGCCAAAGATCCCTCGGAACATCCACAAGGAGCCTCCTGTGCCAAGGAGGTCCGCAAGAACATCCCACGGATCTGCACTTCGACCTTGCATCCACGCTCCCTGCATCACTTCAAGGACCATGCCGAAAATGAGACCACACAACAACAATCGAATCGCAAAGGCGTGGGGTCTCTGGAACTTTCGTTGTTTGGCCCATGCAATGGCCACACTGAGCCCCCAAAGCGCAAAGGCCAACATATGGGCAGCTTTGTCGACATGCCACACCGCCCACCAATGGTCAGACTGAAGGTCTGAACCGGGAAGCGCATGCAGCCCTAGAAGCACACATGTGGTTCCCAATGGTGGCCACCATGCGCGTAGGCCAATGGTTGGGCCTGTCCCAGGCATAACCGTACTCTTTAGGCGATGTGTGCCTTGTACCCCTCAGCATCCAACAAGCCCTGAGCCTCCAAGGGGTCCGTGAGCCTGATTTTGATCAACCACCCATCTCCGTAGGGATCTTCGTTCACCAGCGACGGGTCATCCTCAACAGCTTCATTGAATGCGATGACTTCTCCTCCCAATGGCATGAACAGGTCGCTCACCGTTTTGACCGCCTCCACCGTCCCAAAGACTTCATCTGCAGCCAGTTCCTCATCGACTGTCTCTACCTCGACAAACACAATGTCTCCCAACTCGCCTTGGGCGAAATCCGTGATGCCAACCACAGCGACATCACCTTCCAAGCGCACCCATTCGTGCTCCTTGGTATACTTGAGGTTTTCTGGAACGTTCATGGCGACGAAGTTACACTGACCCCATGCAATTCCGCACCCCCGTCATTGTGTCAAATTGAATCGAAGAGCCACGCCCGAGCTGATGTTGGTGGTGGCAAACGAAGTGGACACCTTGGGCTTGTTGATTTGTTGGTCGTAGAAGACGCGCAACGTCATCTTGTCACTCACTTCCAAGTCACCGCTCAATTTGATGGAAACCAACCGTTGACCAGCTGTCACTTGGTTTTGACGCTCCACCATCTTCCGAATGACCGTGCTGTTTTCTCGGATGTTGATGTCCGCACGCACCAAGAAATCCGTCTTCTTCAACATCTTGATTGGCAACTTTCCGTAGGTCTTCATGAACGGATTGGGGACATCGTCAAACTTGTAGCCCAAACCAATCACCACCCCCTTGGTCTTGGTCTCCGTGATTTGATAGTTGGACAATCCGAGGTTGACATTTCGATCGCGTGTGATTTCAACCCGAATCTGGGGCTCGTTGTCATTGGCAGTTTTGATGCTCATGTCCACACCCACCAACGGAGACAGCTGTTCTGAAATCGTCACCGAATTGAACTGACGCTGGGAAATGTAATCTTCGTATTCGCCTTGGTCGGTCATGGGTCGACCCGTCACCTCATCCTCGCCGTATTGCAAGTTGGTCGTGTAGGAAGTCGACATCGTGCTCCGGTACGTGTGATTGATGTTGAACCGCTTGAACGTTTTCTTCAACGTTGGGTTCTTGGACAAACCATCATAACTGACTCTCCAGTTGGGTGCAATCGGTGCCTTGAAGACGTCCAAAGGCACGTCATCCGTTCCAAGATTGAGATAGGCACTCATGAAGGCGGGAATCACCACGTTTTGGCTGATGGGGCCAAACCCTGGCGCGAAGCCAATCTCGTTCAATTCGTCATTGTAGTTCAGCTCGTTCTGACGCAAACTGATGTTCCTTCTGTTGTTCAAGAAGGACTCCCACACTGGATTGGTGTACGTGCTGTCGTCGTCTACAAAGGCAGTGGGCCACGTGAACACAGTCGCGGTGAAATTCCCCGTCTCATTGGCCGATTCGCTCACATAGTCCTGCAAATCTTCATCCCAGCGGAAGAAGCTTTGGTAGTTCTTGCTCAGGTTTCGGTTCGCCGTGATCTCAATTTTGAAATCGCGAATGGGCTCCAAATTGGCACGAACGTTCAAATTCTCGCTGTACGTCTCCGTGTATTGGTTGTTCAAATACGGCTGCTGAACAAGCCAACCATTGTCCGCAGCTTGGTGGGCGAATGTCCCTTCCCCAAACCCATTGCCATAGGCATCCGTCCATTGGTGACCCAACAAAAAGGGCAAACCGGGGGCCACCAATTCCTTGTCAAACCCTCCATAAGTCGCACGTTGCGCATACCCTGGAAGCATGGTTCCTTCGTTTCTCGCGAAGGTGCCGCTGACGTTGTGCAGACCCATGGCAAAACGAAGGATGTGCTCGATCGGGTTGATGTCCTTCTTTTCCTTTTCGTCGTCCTCCTCAATGTTGCCAAACCCATCGCGCTTCTCATTGCTCACGTTGCGGTCTGAAGGTCTCGGTCGACGTTTGTCGTTGATTTCCTTCAAATAGGGAACCTTGTTGTACAGGTTCTTGAAGTTGGCCTGGGCATTCAAACTCAAGTTTCTGCTGTTCTGAATGGTATTCCCCAACGTGTCTTGGGCGAACGGCGCCCGATCCCAGCGGAACGAGCTTTGGTAGCGAGCATCCGAACTGACCCAGTCGGTCAAGGGGAATTTATCCAAGGGGAGCTTGTAGGTTCCATTGACCTGGTGATTGTAGGTCGTCACTTCTCCACCAGCCATCAGACTTTCACGCACACCCTCCCTGTATTCATTGTATTGTTGGGCGCTGTCCAAGGCGGAAGGGATGGCTCCGGGGCGCTCACGAACGAGAGACTGGGCTGTTCCTTGGTAATCCAACTTCAGCGCTTGGGTCAAATCGTACTTGACCGTGTAATTCCTGTTCCATGTCCACGATTTCACGACCTGCGGAATGGTGATGGGTGAGGCCCCTTCAATGGCCAAAGCGCTGCTGTTGTCTCGCACTGTGCTCACCTCATACATCCTCACCATTTGGTTGTTGGCCGAAATCTGTTTGGGCAACAAGTAGAAATTCACATCGCGAATCAATCGGAAGTACTCCGAGTTGCGCAAGAACCCGATTTTGGAGAATGGCTCCCGCTTTTTGGGCTTGGGAGACCAGGAGTAATTCAATCCTCCACGGTGCTCCACATTTCGGAAGTTGTCCGTGTAGATGTCCTGACGATACTGCTCGTTGTAGCTGTAATTCGCCGAGAAATTGTTGGGGTTGACAATGGACAAAATTCCCTTGCTCATCGGGCCACCATTGCCTCCGCCTCCGCCACCTGGTCGCTGGCCCGGGTTGTTGGAACCAAAACGCTCCCTCTCCTCGGTCATTTTGTCTCCTTTGGCATCGATTCCACTCCCGCGGTTGTTTCTGTCCTTGCTACCTCCTCCTCCAAACTGAGGAGATACCTTGACATTGGAGAAATTGATGCTCCGAATCTCATTGATGGTGCGGGCGTCCATCTGTCGGTCACCCAGTGCCTGGCGGTCTTCCGCACTGACCTGCTGTTCTTCTGCCAGTCGAGCCAGGTCCAGCACCTCGACATCAGGGGCCAATGGGTCAAACTGAGGCGTGCTCGTTTGGTTGCTGTATCCCACATACATGGGCAACGTCACCCCAAGCTTTTCCGGGAGAAGCTTGCCCAGCTGGATGGTCCCGTTGGCATCGAGGCCTTGAATCGTTTCTCTTTGGCGCTCTTGAACTCGTTGCTCCAAACCACCCCACCCGGGCACGGACATGTTGGCAGCAACACTCACGTTGGCCAAATCTGCAAGGGAGGCATTGGCCTGAGCCACGGCAGCCCATCCCCCTTCCTCGTTGAATCCCGCCAATCGCAATTCATTCACCCAGACCTCCGCACACTTGGGTTGTCCATCATCGCCGGGTGTGAGACGTACCTCCAAGTCCTTGTCTGGGTTGCGAACCCCCACCATGATGGTCACCACATTGGCCAAGGTTGGATTCCCCTTGACTGACAATCGCTTTCCATCACTCACCACCGAGTACACACCTGAATTTCCCTGCTGACCCAACACATATCGGTTGCGAAGCTTCTCCAAACTCAACGCCCGCAGCGAATCGAGGTTGATGTCGATGTTGTTCGCTATGGGCCAAATGTCGTAATCCGTCAAGGCGGTTTGGTCAATGGGCGTCGGCGTCAGAGGCACTTCGTATTCATAGTAGTTCTGGTCGTAATCACTCCCCAAACGAATGAAAATGTTCAGATCACCCTCGTTCAAGACCTCGCCCACCCGTCCCGCCTCGGCGTGCACAAACATGCGCAACCGCTCATACATCCTCATGTCAAAATTGATGTTGCGGTACGCGGCCCGTGCGTCACCGTCCTCCAGTCCACACACTTCGAGTGCCAACGACTGTTCATTGAGTCGGCGTTGGTTCAAATTGGATGGGTCGATCTCCTGGTTGATGCCTGGTGGAATGACATATGGCACCGGCTGTCGCACCCCATTTTCCTCGAGGTTGACTGCGGTCAGTGCGAATTGTGTCCCAGTGGGATCTTCAACCTCCACTTCTTGGATGCCCGCCAAGCTCTGTTCATACCGCCTCCACTCTCCACGCACCAATTCCATTCTGGCAAAACGAAGGGTTACCTCCTCATTCCATCCTGTCATGAACATCCTCATGAAACGAATGGAACGGAAGTCGCTGATTCCATTGAATGCGGCCTGGTATTCTTTGACGGGAATCTTGAACTGATACCACTTGATGGGTCGCTGTTCTCCCGCGCCATTTGTTTTGGACACCGTTTCCAAAATGTCGCTCAAGTAGCCTTTGCCAATGTTCTCGGGTGCCAAATCTGACCTGGTCAAAGGAATCTCGTACTGGTAGTAGCTTTCAATGGTCCCGAGAGTCAAATCCTCGTTGATGTCCTCCGTGTTGGGGATGGTGGTGGCCGTGATGGGATAGCCATCGGGCTGTTGGGTGTTGGAATTCCCTTCGTACCGGCTAAAAAACCGATAGCGTTGAAGAATGTCCTCTTCATTGGCTTGAGCGACGGGGTCGCGGAAGTATCGAAAATCGTCAGCCGATGGATCCGCCTCGAAAAGGGCGAGGGCTTCCGGGGTCAATTCAGGTTCCAAACTCGACAACCAGCTCGCAAAAAACTGCCTTTCTGCAGCCGAATTCAATCCATCCAAACCGACGTCCTGAAGGCTGTAGTCGTTGGTGCTGTTGTCAAACGCATTGACAACATTGAACGTAGTGGGGTCTGGGTAAATGCCCCAGGTGCTCGTGTCCGTATCGAGTTCCGTGTTGTTGGCGGAGGGCAACCCGTTTTCAAACTCGAGTTGGCTGTCGTTGAGTACGTCCTCACTGACGTTGCCCAAATTGATGTAGAGCTTCCCACCCGATTCGTTTTCCGAATCCTCATTGAAAGGATCCATCAACCAAAATTGGACGTACTCGATGTTGGCAGCTTCAAAATCTGTGGAGGTCAATGCACGCTGGATTCCCGCCCAACGCTCGCCGGGATTTTTCAGGGTCCCATCCTCATTCAAACCGCTCGAATAGTCGGATCCCTCAAATTCCTCATAGTTGTAAGGTCCCCGTTCAGTAGGTCTGTAGGTCAAATCGAGGGTCGGCAAGTTGGTGGGCATCCCCGCAGTCGCACTGTTGCTGTAATCACCCTTTTCATACAATTCACGCAGCAAGATCTGACGCATGCGGTGGTCCTGTCGGATTTCCGAATCCACCACCCCATCCTGCAATGCGCTTCCATTCATCAAGGACGGGTCAATGGTGTACCAACTCAATCCCGCTCGGTTGTAATTGGACCTCAAATCGTTCTCCAATCGCGCCTCAGGAAACAACTCCACCGTGTTGTCGCCCCGTGGAATGGAGGCAAGGAACCATCGGTTGATGGCACGCAAATCAATGGTGCTTTGGGATCCTTCAAAATCGTCGATGTAGGCCGTTCCCTCCTGTCCCACGGCCCGACTGTGTCCTGGGATGAGGTACGCGCCCTCGGCACTGATGTCGAAGGTGGACTTGGCCGTGGTGCTGTAGAACGGCAGTTTGTCCATCAATTCAGTCAACAAACGGGATTCCGTCTGCCACGAAAAATCGGCCCCAACCACACTGTTGTTCACTGGCTCATCGCCCATGTTGACCTTGCGGGTCAACGGACGTTCCCGCATGTTCAACAACGTGGTTCCAAACGTCAAATCGTCACTCACCACATAGTCGAAACGGGTTCCAAGCAGGGTCTTGGTTTGAATGTTGAACAGCGAATTGGATTCAAGAGAAACCCGGATGGTTTGGCCTGATTCAAGCAAACCATCGTTGATGATCCGCACACGGCCAAGGTTGTAGTCCACCGTGTAGTCGCGATTCTCCACCAAACGCACCCCCCCCGCTGTGACGGTCACAGAACCCTCGGGAACATTCAAGGCATTCAACTGGATTTCAGACGAACTCTGTGACTGGAACCGGCCCTTGATGCGGTATCGATTCAACGAGGGAATTTGTTGAGCCGCCGTCTTTGTGCTGTCATAGAGAGGCTGGAACACCAAGCTCTGCACCAAGGCTGCCCGCACCGTCTCCTTTTGGTCTTCTGGAATCGAGTCGGATTGGTTCACCATGTTGTCAATCTTCCCCGCGAGGTTGCTCCCGAAAGGCTCCACTGAAGGCAGGTAAATCCGGCCGTTTTGACTGTTGATGGTCCCTCCCTGCGCGGCGGCATTGTCGACGTAGTCAAACACACCGTCTTGGTTGGGCATGCCATTGACGTCAATGCGGTCCATGCCCAAAACTTGAATCAACAGCCGTCCATCAAGCGGAACCCGGGGGATGTAGTTGAGGTCCACCCCGGAATTGGGGTCATTGTACCAAATGTCCAAACGGAAATCCTCGTTGCTCACCCCAAACGCACTCATGGAGTAGACGTTTTTCATCATGGTCCGCCACAAAGGGGCTTGGTCGCCATTGTCCAACTTCACTTGCGTCACCGACGATTTCAGCATCTTTAAAATCAAGGCTCCTGGTGCTGCGTAACCATCCTGGCTCAACGTTCCAACCTGGTACGTTTGACCATCCAAGGTGTATTCATAGGCCACACCCAGCACTTCCGCATTGTTCAAGGACTGCCGGAGTGAAATGAACCCCAAACGTGCGTTGTACGTGAATTCCGACGCCGTGAGTTTCCGGGCATTGCCGACACGTTCGTAGTGCACCCCTTGCTTCAAGGGCTGATCTCCCCACTGAACCGTTGAGATTTCCTCATTGGCCCCGGTGTAATTCATGATGTTCTCATTCCGCGTCAAACTGCGGAACAGGTCGTTGTTGTAGTTGTTGGGTGCTCGGTTGGCCGTGGCCTCCGTGCTGGGTTCGAGGGGGAGTCCATCAAAGATGCTCTCGTTGTTGACGATGTTGCCCAATGGCAAGTTGGAACTGATGTATTCCGGGTGTTCTCCCAAATCAGTGAACGCAATGACGTTCCTCACATCCTGGGTGTTGGCTTGGGTGTTGACCACATACACCTCGATGCGGTTGATCATGGCGCCTGAATTGGGCACCGGAAGTGACCTCATTGCCTCGTCATACGCGTCCACGAAATATTGAGACAAGAAGTAATGTCGGTTGGCTTCGTAGTCATCCGCCCGGATGTCAAATTCTTGGGTTTGGGCGCCTCCTTCCACTTCAATTTCACTCCGCTCCCCCTTTTGCTGGCTGAACACGGTGGTGTTGTAAAGCCGACCCCATTGTGTCTCCAACTTCAATCCAAACAAACTCTGAGAACCCACGATCAAACTGCTGTTCAAGGGCATGCTGATGTTGCCCGCCTCGATGTTCTTCAGAATGTCATCTTCTTCCCCTTGGAATCCGATGTTCATTTGATTTTCGAAGTCAAACAGCGATTCCGTGTTGTACTGTGTTCCCAGTTCGATTTTGTCGCCAATCTTACCGCCTATGTTCAGCTGAATCCGTTGGTCAAAATCCACCGACCCTGCCCGGCGTTGCCGTTCCGGAATTCGTGGATTTTCTGTGTTGTTCCAGGTATACCCCAAGGTGATTTCGGCCGTTCCTTGAGGTTTGATTTCAATCTCATTGCTGCCAAAAATCATCTCGAACAGCTCGCTGTCGATCTCGAGCTTGGGGGCAAACGCACGGTCGGCCTCGTCCTCTTCGTTTTGCAGTTGGTTCCAAAACTCCGTCAGGTTTCCCTCAATGTTGTAGTTGAGGTACTCGTCGAGGGAAAACAGGCTCGATGGCCGGAATTGAAGCGTGTCACCAATGGTTTGTTGCACCTCATACATCCCCGTCAAGGGGTTGTACACCACTTGGTAATTGAAATTGCTCGGCCACTGCAAGGAAATCCCCCCGGGGAACTCACTGGGGTTGTAGGGGTCTCCCGTGTCATGGGGAAAAGGGAGTCGGACGGAGGTCGAGTCCGAGGATTGAGCCCAAACGCTTGATCCCAGACCAAGCCAAGAAAGCGTCACCCACAGAAGGGCAAAGCCCATCCTAGATGGGCCTGGGACCGTGATCTTGTGGGTCATGTTCTTGTCGCGTTCAATCGTCGGTGACCTGTCAAAGTTCGCGCAAAGCCGCCTTAATTAAGCCTTCCAACGTGGCTGAATTTCCTTGGGAAACCAAGAGGGCATCCAGCACTTTGTTGCATTTGGCCTTGTCGAAGCCGAGCGAAGTCAGTGCCCCCAACGCATCAGCCTTCGTTGTATTGTGTGCCGCCAAAGAAATTTCTGCCCCCCCTCCCGTGGGACCCGAAGCCATCACCTTGTCCTGCAAATCGACGATGATCCGCTGTGCCGTCTTTGCGCCAATGCCTTTGACGCGCTTCATGGCATCGACGTCCCCTTGGGCAATGGCCGAAGCTGCCGTTTCAGCGTCCATGGCACTCAAGATGAGACGTGCTGTGTTGGCGCCCACACCGTTGACTCCGAGCAGTTGCAAAAACAATGCCCTCTCCGCCTCGGTGACAAATCCAAAAAGCAATTGGGCATCCTCCCTCACGACCATGTGGGTCAAAATCTTGACCGATTCTTTGTCGCCCAATTGGTCGTAAGTGGTCAAACTGATGGCCACCATGTACCCCACCCCTCCACATTCCACGACCACATGCGTGGGGTGTTTTTCAACGAGTCGACCTTGCAAATGATGAATCATGCCATGTCTTTGATTTGGGCATCCACCACCGCCAAGCGAACCATGTCAAGGATTTCTTTGGCACTGGATCCCATTTGCAAAATGTGCACACTTTTGCGCATGCCCAAAAGCACGGGGCCTTGCGCATCCATTCCAGCCATTTCCTGAAGGAGTTTGTAGCTGATGTTTCCAGCCGCCAAATTGGGGAAAATCAACGTGTTGACCCGACGCTTGTGCAGTGCGCTGAACGGGAAACTCTCTGCGAGTTTGTCTTGGTTCATGGCAAAATTTGCCTGGATCTCACCATCGACAATCAACTCTGGGTGGTGGACGTGAAGGTACCTAGCTGCTTCAGCCATCTTCTCGGCATCATGTCCCTTGGAACTTCCAAAATTCGAATAGCTCAGCAGTGCAATACGCGGAACAATGCGCAAGTTCCGGACCGCCTCAGCCGTAAGGAGGGTAATGTTCACAATGTCCTCCGCCGTGGGATTGGTGTTGACCGTGGTGTCGGCAAAGAACATCGGGCCGTTTTTGGTCTGCAAGATGTACATCCCCGCAACCTTGTCCACGCCTTGCGATTTCCCAATGGTGTGAAGGGCCGGACGGATGACACTGGGGTAATTCCGCGTCAATCCTGACACAAGAGCATCGGCTTCTCCTTGGTCCACCAGCATAGACCCAAAGTAGTTCCGCTGCCTCATGTAGCGTTCAGCCTCGATGGAGGTCAAACCATGTCGCTTTCTTCGCTCAAACAAGACATCTCCAAAGGCCCTTCGACGACCGTATTCTTCTTCTCCCCGCGGGTCCACAATGGTTGCACCTTCCAATTCAAGGTTGTTCTCTGAAATCAACGCATCGATGCGATCACGACGACCGAGCAAAATGGGATGGGCAATGCCCTCATCCATGGCCATCTCTGCGGCCTTGAGAACCTTGTAATGCTCCGCCTCTGTGAAGACAACCCGCTTGGGTGCCCTCGCAGCCCTGTTGGCGATGTTCCTCGAAAATGTGGAATCATGACCCAAGCGCATCTCCAACTGTGT
The DNA here is from genome assembly GCA_027622975.1 of Bacteroidota bacterium. Lineage (GTDB taxonomy): Bacteria > Bacteroidota > Bacteroidia > Flavobacteriales_D > Sanyastnellaceae > UBA11663. Next base: position 38,242 of record JAQBVN010000013.1, read on the forward strand.
TCGGTAATGATCCCAATCTGTGATGGGTGCTTGGGCAATTCCGCTTGCCATGGCCGCCTCAGCCACAGCCGGGGCCACGGTGGTGATCAAGCGCGGGTCGACAGGCTTGGGGATGATCAATTCTCGTCCAAACGTCAACGACCCCTCTCCATAGGCCTCACTCACTTCATCGGGCACGTTTTCTTCTGCCAAGGCTGCGATGGCTCGCACTGCTGCCAACTTCATGGCATCGTTGATTCCTGTGGCACGAACATCCAAGGCACCGCGGAAAATGTAGGGAAACCCGAGCACGTTGTTCACTTGGTTGGGGTGGTCACTCCTTCCCGTGGCCATGATGACATCCTTTCGGGCTGCCAAGGCCTCATCATAGCCAATTTCCGGGTCGGGATTGGCCAAGGCGAAGACAATGGGATTGTCTGCCATGGACTTGACCATCGCTGCATCGACAAGGCCTCCCTTGCTCAGGCCCAAGAAGACATCAGCGCCCACCATGGCCTCCGCCAAACTGCCGAATTCGACGTTTGTGACATATTTCTGCTTGGACTCATCAAGTCCCTCGCGCCCCGCGTGGATGTGGCCACGGCTGTCAAACACGGCCGCGTTTTCCCGCTTCATGCCGAGCTGCTCATAGATGTCAAGGCAAGACATGGCTGCTGCGCCAGCACCACTGACCACTAGGCGAATGTTGTCAATGTCCTTCCCCGCAAGTTTCAAGGCATTGAGCAGCGCTGCCGCACTGATGATGGCCGTCCCGTGTTGGTCGTCATGCATCAAAGGGATGTTGAGTTCCTCTTTGAGCCGACGTTCAATTTCAAACGCTTCAGGTGCTTTGATGTCCTCGAGATTGATGCCTCCAAACGTTGGAGCAATGGCCTTGACAGTGGCCACAAAATGGTCCACATCGGTGGCGTCTACTTCAATGTCAAACACATCGATGTCTGCAAAGACTTTGAACAGCACGCCTTTCCCCTCCATCACCGGTTTGCTCGCTTCGGGCCCAATGTCACCCAAACCCAAAACAGCAGTGCCATTGCTGATCACAGCCACCAAATTGCCCTTGGCCGTGTACTTGTAGACATCCTCCGGCTGGGCTGCGATGGCCTTGCATGGTTCTGCCACCCCAGGGCTGTAGGCCAAACTCAAATCCCTCTGGGTGCTGTACGGCTTGGTTGGCACCACCTCCACCTTGCCACGCCGATCTCGGGCGTGATAATCCAAGGCATCTTTTTTCAGGTTGCTTTGCATGAATGTGCGAAAATCTGCACGAAGGTCGTACAAGGGAAGGTCAACACGCGCAAAGGATGCACAAGGCGTCGTGTACAACGATGCAAAGGACTACGCTCCCACCAGTGCCTGCCAATCAGGAAAGGAATCGCGACCCGAACACGCCACGCCAGGGCGTCTTGGATCCCAGTTTCAAACCTTGCTTTGGATTTGTGTTTTCGCTCAGTGAATCAGCAATCGCTGAGTCTTCCGGGTTTCCCCGTCAACCTCATAGCTCACGAGCCAAACCCCTTCCGTCATGTCATCCAGGGCGATGCGCTCACTGGTTGAACCCGCGGCAACTGGGATTTCACGCACCACTTGCCCCACGAGGTTCCAAATCTTGACCAACCCGCGTTCAGCGTGGGTCAGTGTCAACATCACATCCTGGTTTGCAGGGTTGGGATGCAGGGTCATGCTCATGGTTGGGCGCTTCAAGTCCGAAAGGGAGGAAGTGGCCACGACACTGTAGGTCACGGCATGACATGCCCCATCAAGGGCCGCCCCCACAGGATGGAAACAATAATTCAATGTTGAATTGCCTACAACGCCATTGGGGTAGAAATCTCCCCTGAAGGTGTTGGTCGACTCCCCTGGATTCAAGGTCAAAAGGAACATTTCGTTGGTGGGAGAGCTGTCGGTGCCATATTGAAAGCACGTGGGACCCCAACAAAAGCGTTCGTAGCTCCCCGCAGCTCCTGATTCCCAAGGGTAGTTGAACGGCGAGACCGTTTCCCCAAAAGTGCGCGTGACCATCAAAGTCATGGGACTGTCTGTCTCGTTCAACACATCCCAATGAGCCTCAGCCGGTGCTGTTCCCATGGTGTCCAAGGCCATGTAAATCGTGTCCGGAGCATTGACAATGGTCGCTTGGGCTTGGACCATGTGAGAGATTAGCACACCGCCCGACAAGACAAACAGGATTTGCTGGAGCGATTGAAAACGAGACGTGTTCATCTCCCAAAGATACGACCTCACCCTCACAATTGCTGCCTCAATTTTGTGTCTGAGGCCACCGCGTTCGTGAGCATGCGCGTATTTTTGGCCTGATGTGTGCAGAGCCTTCAAACGGTGTTCCCCGCCAAACGAAGATTCTCACCTCGACAAAACACCTGCAAAAAATACGATTGATGATCCGCGTTCTCTCCTTTTTTGTGTCCCGCCATCTTCAGGGACTTGGGATTTCCATCATGCTCATGTGCCCAGGCCTCCTGCACGCTCAAAGTTTGCCTGACATCGCCCTCAAAGACATTGAAGGCAATGCACTTTCCACCGCCTCACTTGTCAATGCTGAGGGCCCAACGGTGTTCTGTTTTTGGGCGACATGGTGCAGCCCTTGCAAGCGCGAATTGAACAATTATGCGGAACTCTACGAAGATTGGGTGGAGGAAACGGGGGTCCAAATCGTCGCAGTCAGCATCGATGACCAACGAAGCGTCAACCGCGTGGCTCCCTACGTCAACAGCGTGGGATGGGAGTACCAAATCTTGCTTGACCCCAACCGCGATTTGGCCCGGGCTCTCGGGGTCCAAAACGTCCCACACACCTTCGTCGTCAATGCGGCGGGTGAGGTTGTTTGGTCCCACAACAACTACGCTGACGGAGATGAATACGAGCTCTACGAAGAGCTCTTGAAGCTTTCCGAATGAATCCATTGCACAATGACCACGTGGGCCGTCATGTGAGATGGGTCGCCTTCTTGGCCATGGTCCTTTCCAACGCGGCCTGGTCGCAAGAGAGCGAGGGTCACTCGAATCCCTCGATTCAAGGGAACGTCAGCGTGTTGTGGCAATCTTACGCTGAAGACTCTCTCATCGGAGCCCAAGTACCCCCGAGCAAGACTGGCTACAACGCATTCGCCAACCTCCTGTACAACCAAGGGAATTTCAGCGCTGGTGTGCGATACGAAAGCTACCTCAACGCTGTCCTTGGTTTTCCTGGACGATTCAAAGGTTCGGGCGTGGGATATCGATTTGCTCGATACCAAGACCGCGACCGGGGTGTCGATGTCACCGTGGGAAATTTCTATGATCAATTTGGAAGTGGGTTGGTTCTTCGCGCCTACGAGGAACGCAACCTGGGAATTGACAATGCGCTGGATGGATTTCGTCTCGTCCTCACACCCATCCCCGGCATTGAGGCCAAATTCCTCTACGGCAAGCAGCGATTTGATTTTGAGGATGGCCTGATCAACGGCCCAGGTACCATTCGCGCTGTGAACGGCGAGGCCGATTTGAATCAACTCCTCTCTGGGTGGGAAGAGCGCCCGTTGAAAATCACGTGTGGTGCCAGTTTTGTGAGCAAATTTCAACCAGGCTCATCTTTCAATGTGGATTCGCTCGTTTTGGGCATGCCCCTGAACATTGGGGCCTGGTCCTACAGAGTGAACGCCGTCCGCAAAGGCTGGACCGCCCAACTTGAATATGCTGGGAAAATCAACGACCCCAGCGCAGACAATGCCTTCACGTACCGACCTGGAGAAGGGGCATTGGCCACAGTCGGGTACAGCCAAAAGGGCTTGGGTGTCCTCTTGACTGCCAAAATGGTGGACAACATGAGTTTTCGATCGGACCGCGATTTGAGGCTGTTTGACCTTCCTGTGAACTACATCCCTGCGGTTACGCAACAGCACACGTACAACCTTGCCGCCACCCTCTATCCCTACGCTACTGTGATCTCAGGAGAGACGAGCGCAAGTGCTGAGGTGTTTTACACCATTCCCAAAGACACCCGGTTGGGGGGGAAGTATGGGACCAAACTGACGGCTAGCTTCGCCGCAGCCAACAGCCTGGACACGACCCAATATGCGGCGGGGGACATCAACGCTGTGATTTACGGCTACGAGCGCAACAGCTGGGGGCCAGGGGATGAATTGTACGTTCGGGACTTCAACGTGACTGCGAGTCGGAAGTTCAACAAGAATTTCAAGGCGAAATACAGCTACTTCCATTTTGAATTCAACACCCTGACAACGCCTGTCACCACTGACTACAAAGGCATTGTCGATGCCAACATCCACGTGATCGAAACCCAATGGAAAGTGGCTCCCAAACAAAGCCTACGAACCGAATTGCAGGGATTGTGGGTCGGCGAAGACAAAGACCATCCCGGTCAACTTCAAGACAAAGGTCATTGGGCAACACTGGTCGCCGAATACACGTGGAGCCCCCATTGGTTTGTCAGTGTCATCGATCAATACAACTTCGGAAACAACGATCCCGACCGACGCATACATTACGTGTACGGGTCGGCTGGTTACATTCAAGGTCCTCACCGATTGAGCGTTGGCTATGGAAAGCGTCGGGAGGGAATATTCTGTGTTGGAGGAGTGTGTCGCGCAGTCCCAGCATCCAACGGATTTGAAATTGCCTTCACCTCTAGCTTTTGACGGCAAAAACAACTCCATGCAACGCCAAAGTCCTTATTTTCGTCTCTATCTTCAACGCGCTCAATCACTGAGCGTCAAAAAACACCTGAAAACGAACATCAAAACCAACCCTCTATGAAACAATTTTTCGCCCTCATGGCTGCGGCCATGATTTCAGCTGGAGCTTATGCTCAGCTTCCTGATGGCAGTGCTGCACCAGATTGGACAGCCACCGACATCAATGGAACGGAGCACCACCTCCAAGCGTACCTCGATCAAGGAATCACCGTCATCATCGACTTCAGTGCCACGTGGTGTGGTCCTTGTTGGAACTACCACAACACCCACATTTTGCGTGACTTGTACGACACCTTTGGCCCCAATGGCACTGGCGACTTGATGGTCTTCTACCTCGAAGGTGATGACACCACCACGCTGGACGACCTCTACGGAACGGGCACAGCCACGGCAGGCGACTGGGTAACCGGGACAACCTACCCCATCATTGACGACGCTGGAAACATCTTTGACGACTATGCCGGAGCGTACTACCCCACCATCTACACCATCTGCCCTGATGGCATCTTGGTGGAATCAAGCCAGGTCAGCTTCGATCAACACGTGGCCATTGCCTTCCAAGATTGCGAGAACACAATCACTGGTCCAGCACCTTTGATGAGCTACAACGGCGCAACTGCTTCTTGTGGAGGTGCCGCGTGGGCAGCATCTACAGAATTGACCAACCTCGGTTCTGAGAATGTGACCGGTGTGACGTTTGAAGTCACCTTGAACGGCAACAGCTCCATCGTAAACTGGACCGGAAACCTCGCTAGCGGTTCCACCGTGACAGCCGACTTGGGTGAGTTCACTGAAACGGGCGACTTGAACATCGCCATGCTCGAAGTCAACACCAACAGCTGGGAAGCATACGAGGACATTACGGTTGTTGGCTCTACAGAAAGCACAACGTACGTTCAAGTTCGTATCACCACGGACAACTGGCCAACCGAAACTGGCTGGGTCATCAACGACGAAGCTGGAAATGCCGTGGCTTCTGTGGCAACAGGTTCGTTGACCTCTGCGGACACCCCATTGACGTGGGACGTTGGATTGCCCTCTACCGGATGCTACACGTTCACCATGTTTGACACTTACGGAGATGGTCTCTTTGCTTCTCAGTGGGGCAACTACGTCGATGGAACGGCTGGCGTGTACAGCATGGATGGTGACATGGAAATGGGCGTGGTGTGGGAATACGATGGTGCTTCTGGCATCGAATTCGCTGAAGTCACAGCAGGGATGGAAGCCACGTCTGTGGCTGGAATCGAAGAAGGCGCTTTGTCTTCAACGGTGAACATCTACCCCAACCCAACTTCCAACAACACACAGGTGGAATTCACAACCAAGCAAGCTGGCATGGCGACCCTCGAGGTCTACAACCTGATTGGCGAGCGTGTTGTGTTCCAAACTTTGGGCAACTTGCCCTTGGGCACCAACCGCGCTGTGGTTGACATGGCGGCCTTGAACGCTGGAATCTACCTCGTGAACTTGAATGCTGGTGGTGAAACCACCACCATGCGCGTCACGAAGCAGTGATTTCCTTGTTGAATTGATCGCGATCCGCGCGACACTCCGGTGTCGCGCGGATTTTTTTTGTCCAAGCCGAGGGTTGTGAGGTATCTTGGAGCCACCGAGCCCTTCACGGCGTGATGGGCCGTTCCGTCAACAGCAACACATTCTCATGAGACTTTCTTTTGTCGCCTTCTTTTTGGGCTTTCTCAGCCACACAGCCTTGGCACAACTCCCCAATGGCAGCATCGCCCCCGATTGGACCGCCACGGACCTCAACGGAACAGAACACAATTTGTACGCACTGCTCGACTCAGGGTACCAGGTCATCGTGGACTTTTCCGCCACGTGGTGCGGTCCCTGTTGGAATTACCACACAAGTGGTGTTCTCGAGACGTTGCATGAGCTTTATGGTCCGGACGGGACCAATGAACTCCGGGTGTTTTTCATCGAGGGTGATGATTCCACTACGCAAGCCGATTTGGAGGGCACAGGAACGGCAACTGCCGGCAATTGGATTGCGGGAACCAACTACCCCATCATTGACAATGGAGGTGACATTTTCACCGCCTATGAATGCACCTACTTCCCCACCATCTATACCATTTGCCCCAACAAGATCCTGACCCAATCAGGACAAGGGAGCGTGCAAGCACACGAAACCATCCTCAATTCCGCTTCCTGTACAGCGGCATCGATGCCCAATGACGTGTTGCTGATGGACTATGTGGGGGACATGTCGACGTGTGGTGACAACCCGGCTTCACTGGCTGTTCGCATGATGAACCAAGGCTTGGACACCTTGACCTCATGCACCATTCAAATCTCCAAGCTTCTCCCCTTCAACCAAACCGAGGTGCTGGGAAGCGCCGATTGGACTGGGAGTTTGGCAACCTACGAATTCACCACAGTGTCTTTGATTGATGTGGTCTTGGACATCTCTACCATTTACGTATTTGACGTGATATCCGAAGATGACATTGAGGGAAACAACAGCACGATGGGTTCCGTCAACTCAAGCGAGCAAAGCACCAACAACCTTGAGATTCGATTGAAAACGGACATGGCTCCCAATGAACTTGGTTGGACCTTGACGGATGATTTGGACAACGTGGTGGCTGAGGTGCTCCCCGGGTCGGAGATGACTCAAACCTTGACGGAATACCTCTGGGATGTGACGCTGCCATCGTTGGGATGTTACAAACTCACGCTGTACGACGCAGGTGGTGACGGTTGGATTGCCGGAGCGACCTCCATGGCAGGCGTGGGTTATCTCATCGTGAACAGCATGGATGGTGAAGATCTCGTCGATGAGGAGGTCTTTTTTCAAAGCACTGACGATTTCACCACGGTTGAATTTCAATTTGAAGCAGCTACGGAAACGGCTGTACGTGAAGAAGATGCACCGAGGCTCTTGTCATTGCACCCCAACCCCGCAGCTGATGCTGCCACCCTGACTTTTGCCACTTCCCAGGCAGGTCCTGGTTGGGTGGATGTGTTTCATGTCACAGGCAAGCACGTGATCCATTGTCCTCTCGGGCAGCTGGCCCCTGGAAACCACTTCCAAACCTTGGATCTTACGAGCTTGGAAGCCGGTACCTATTTGGTGCAATTGCATGCGGGTGATCAGATTCAGTGTTTGACCTTGATGCACCCATGACGTTGAGAAAAGACCTGCTTCTCATTGCCCTGGCTGGGGCTGTGATTGGGATGGGCTCCTGTGACAAGTTGGAGAACCCTGTGATTGACATCCTCCCACCTTGTGACGCAACCACTCCTCCGGAATTCAGTGTCTTGACCTCCGACATTCAGCGCGTGCTGGTGGAAGATTTCACGGCCCATCAATGTGGCAACTGTCCCCCAGCTGCCGTCAAAGCTTCAGAACTGGCCGCAGCACATCCCGGTCAAGTCATTCCGTTGGCCATTCACGCGGGGGAATTGGCAAGCACCAACAACGAATATCCCACGGATTGGACTTGCCCAGAGGGAGATGTGTTTTGGGACGATTTGGAGTTTCAAGTCAACCCGGTGGGACGTGTGAATCGATTGGAAACGGAGACAAGCATCTTGCTCCTCGACCAATGGGAAGCCAAGGTCGATGCCCTGCTCGGGGTTTCACCTGTCGCCGGATTGCAAATGGTGATCGACCATGACGCCTCTTCAGGCAACACGGGAATACACGTGCACACCACCTGGTTCGCAGACCATGAGGGAGTGGTTCGGCTGTCCTTGCTCGTCTCTGAGAGTCACCTCTTGGGACCTCAGTTGTGGTATGGCAACAGCCCTGAATATGTGGAGGAGTATGAATTTGAACACATGCTTCGAGGAAGCGTTACTGGGGCCAAAGGACTGGTCGTTGCGGAAAGCCCTTTGGCAGGCGAAACCCAGCAAGAATGCTACGCTTTCGCATGGAACAACGCGTGGGATGCTGCTCACTGTGACCTTTTGGCCGTACTCACCTCAGACAACGGAAGCGTCATCCAGGTGCTCTCCATGGCTGTGACGGAATGAAACGACATGTTCTCGTCCTAGGCTCGCTGGTTGCAACCCTCGCAGGTCATGGTCAACTGCTGACGCCGGACGTGCCTTGGATCTTCAAAGGAGGATATACCCTCGGCGTCACTGCTGCGCAAGTACGTGGTGATGGCATTGAAGGATTCAACAAGCTCGGTTTTCATGGAGGAGTCACGCTCGAAATTCGCCAGTTTCAGAATGTTGGGTTCCAATTGGGTTTGACCTACAATCAAAAGGGAAGCAGGAAGGTCCCCAATCCCAAGGTGGATGACTACAGCAATTGGGGGTACAAATTCACCTATGTCGACATTCCAATCACGGCTGTGATTGACTTGAAGGAGGGCTATACCTTCGGAACAGGCCTCCAACCCGGGGTGTTGATAGGCGCATGGGAAGATGGACTTACCAGTGGAGTGTCAGATGGTGTCTGGGAGCCCACCACCTTGCCCATCCGCCCGTTTGAACTGAGTTGGGTGGTATGGGTTGGCATGCGCGCGGGCGAGACCGGCGAGTGGTTTTTGCGTCACACCCAAAGCTTGCCTGGAATCGTGCCCAAACCGGCCAACCCCGGACCCAACGCCCGTTGGGACGATCGCATGCAAAATCTCACCATGCAACTGGGCTACGTCAAGATGTTCTCTCCCTGAAGAGACGAATGATCCGGAGTGTCGGGCATGCGCTTGACTCACCCATTCATCGGTCTCCTCCCACTCTCCGTACTCTCCCCCTGCTCTCCTACTCCCCCTGCTCCGCGTCCTGTTGAATGTCCTGCCATACTTCATTGAGCCCACGTCGCATGTCCGAAGATGCTGACAACAGGTTGGTCCACAGACCCCCCATGAACGATTCCACGCGCGTCTCCACCACATCGATGGCCTCTTGTGCAATTTCGAGCTTCCGCAACTCATTGGGGGTCGGAGCATCAGAACGTGAGCCCATGGCACCGTACAACTTGTCCATGACCCTGACAGTGACGTGGTCATAACCCACGAAATCATTGGGGGTCCAAAGCATGTCTTGAATCGCAGAAATTTCCTTGTTCGCTTCAGTCGCCAAGGAATCCACAGCTTCTGTGAGCGAATCTGGCATGAGCGACCAAAGGTCCTCCATGGTGCCCAAGGCTTCTTTGGCCTCGGCGAGCTCCTGCATGAGGTTGGCCAATCGGGAAACTTCTTGCTGCACGGACCTCGTATGGTCTTGAGCTTGCATCCATGCCACCTGATTGTAGGGGACGCGAGGATCGGAGTGGATGGTCAAGAACATGCTATCCTTGTGGGACCCCAACTCCAGCACGGCCATATACGTACCTGGCAGGACGAGTGGTCCACCTCCGACCGGGTCCTTGCCTGATTGAAGGTCGCGGCTGGGCCAGCGAACGCCATCTGTATCCCCTCTCCACGACAACCACTGCCATCCTCCGTCCACATCCTGTGTCATGTGCCTGAGGGTGTCTCCTGTCGGGGACAAAATGGCAATCTTCAATTCCTCATGAACTTTGGCTGTATCTGGATGAACGAACAAATGTCCATGGGCACTGCGTTCCCTGTTGGGCCCCTCCCATACGTGATCCGCCATGAATCGCGAACCCGCAGGTCGGGGGTTGGGAACCACGTATCCATCAGCCGCATCAAAAGCTCGGAACGTGCTTCGCAAGAACCCGGGACCTTCGGTGGCCAATGCCCTAAGTGGTGAAAGGTCTTCAAGGATGTAGGCAGCCCGCCCGAAGGTCCCCAAGACCAAATCCCCCTCACGTGCTTGAATGACCATGTCCCTCACGGGAACGGCCGGAACATCGTGTTTCCATCTCCTCCAATTCACGCCACGATCGACACTGAAATACAAACCCTCTTCAGTGCCCAAAAACAACAGGTCGGGAGCTTCTGGGTCCTGCACCACACTCAAGACGTGGGCAGGAACGTCCTCCCCATAAACCAACCGCCTCCACACCTTGCCCCCATCTGTGGTTCTGTAGAGGTAGGCCGCCCAGTCATTGCGGCGGTAGTTGTTCGCCACGACGTACACCTCGTCAGGGTTGTGCGGACTGACATGAATGAAAGGAATCCATGAGCCGGTAGGCAGGCCCTTGAGTTTGGCCCCGTGATCGGTCCAAGTTTTTCCTCGGTCTGAGGTGTGCTGCAACCTGCCGTCGTCCGTGCCTACCCACAGCTCATTGGGTCTTTGAGGGGAGGGGGCAATCGAGAGAATGGTGCAGTGATTTTCCGCCTTGGTGGCATCAATGGTCAAACCCCCACTCTCGGCCTGGTTAAGCTTGGCGGGATCGTTGGTGGACAGGTCTGGGCTCAACGCTTCCCAAGACCGACCTCTGTCAGGGCTGTAATGAACCCTTTGTGATCCGTAGTACAGTCCGTCTCTGTCTTGAGGATCCAACGCCAAGGCTGCATTCCATGCAAACCTCAATTCGATGGAATCTGGAGAGGCCGGTTGAATGTCTGTGGAGTTCAATGTCGCAAGGTCAATCCGATTCAATGCACCTCCTTGGTACATGGCATACACCTCCCCGTCTCCCGTGGGCTGAACGTCAAATCCATCTCCGAACAACACTTCCTGCCAATCTTCATTGCGAATGCCATCGGCGTGCCACACGGCCGAAGGGCCCACCCAAGATCCATTGTCTTGCATCCCTCCGTACACATTGTAAGGCACGGCATTGTCCACGGCAATGTGATAGAATTGGCCCACGGGGAGGTTGTTCACAAACATCCAGTTTTCCCCACCATCGTGGCTGATGTTCAACCCCCCATCATTGCCATTGATCAAGTACTGTGGATCGGTGGGATGGATGTACAGTGCATGGTGATCGGGGTGCACGCCGCTGTACGGCATGATGATGTCAAACGTCCTACCTCCATCCGTGGATTTGGACACCATGCTCCACAAACTGAACAGGTGATCCTCGTTGGTCGGATCGGCATGGATTTCGGCATAGTAAAAAGGCCTGTTGCCCACATCACTGTCAGTGGACCGGAGCTGAAACGTTGAGCCTCCATCGTCAGATCGGTAGAGGGCATAGGATTCAGCCTCAATCAAGGCATAGACCACATCGGGGTTGGCTGCACTCATGGCCAATCCCATTCGGCCCAAATTCCCCTTGGGCAGACCATCCTTTTCCGTGCGTTGGGTCCAATGTTTTCCGCCGTCGTGAGTGACATACAATCCACTGCCAGCCCCACCGCTCTCAAAGGTCCATGGCTGACGGCGGAAAGACCACATGGCTGCGAACAGCTTGTCCGGGTTGGAGGGGTCCATGATGAGCTCCGCGCATCCCGTGCGTTGATCGATGGCCAACACATGATTCCAAGTGAGCCCGCCATCTGTGGTCTTGTACACTCCCCGGGCCTCATGGTCACCCCATGCCGAACCCGTGGCCGCCACATAGAGGGTGTTGGGGTCTCGGGGATGGATGATGATGCGATGAATGTTCCTCGTCTCTTCCAAACCCATGGCCTCCCAAGATGCCCCCCCATCCAAACTGCGGTACAACCCGCGACCGCTGGTGTGACTGTTTCTGGGATTTCCCTCGCCTGTTCCCACCCAGATGAGGTCGGGATTGAGCGGACTCAAAGCAACGGCCCCGATGCTTTGGGTGGGTTGATCATCGAAAATCGATTCCCACGTCAAGCCCGCACTTTCGCTCCTCCAAAGCCCCCCGGAAGCCGTACCCACATAAATCACCTCAGGAGAATGGAGAGGCACGGCAATCGCAGTGACTCGACCACTCATCGTGCCCGGCCCGATGTGACGAACGCGTATGGCCTCGACCAGGGCCTCTACAGGGTCTGCAACTTCGACCTCGTCGACAGGCCGGTCCATGGTGGACTTTGTCCCCTGGGACCACGCCCCTGGGATGCTCGTCAAGAAGGCGACCGACACCGCGGCCATCCAACGGCAGGAGTGGCGGGAAAACAGCGTCAAGAATGGAGAAATCGAAGGAAACGTCATGGTCGAATGTTCAGGGTTTGGTTGTGCCGAATTGGCACCGAAAATGACAGGCCAAACGCTTTGCCAGTCACACTGCCTTCTGCCACAAATGGGACATCAGCCCCTCGCAACAAATTCATCAAATCTTGCTTCACCACGCGCATGAGGGCACCGTCGATGGTTTGGACTTGAAGTGAGACCGAAGCGCGCGCCTCCGGACGAATGACCTTGGCCTCTCGCAATGTCACCTCGCCCACAACCTCCTGTTGGACACGAAGACGCACATCAGCCTCAGTGACCGTGACCGCGTATGGATTGGGATTGAACACATCCACCACCATGTCGGCGCTCATGCCGTCCCACGACAATCGAACCGCTGAGAAGTCTTCAATGGACAACACCTCGAGATCTTGGTACAAGCATCCTGACAACCCCAATGTCAAGGCACAAAGACCAGCCCACAACGTCATGGAATTATGCATGTCTTGCGGCGAATTCGGCATGAAAATGAGGAATGGTCTCAATGCCCTTGAAGTAGTTGAACAAGCCATAGTGCTCGTTGGGGCTGTGGATGGCGTCAGAGTCCAAACCAAAGCCCATCAACACCGTTTTCAACCCCAAGATTTGCTCAAAACTCGCCACAATTGGAATGCTGCCCCCACTTCTCACAGGCACTGGAACCTTGCCGTACGTTGTTTCCATGGCCGCAGAAGCCGCTTGGTAGGCCGCGCTGTCCGTGGGCGTCACCGCAGGCTGACCGCCGTGCATGGCCTTGACCTTCACCTTGACACTGGGCGGAGCCATGCGGTTGAAGTGGGCCGAAAATTTGGCCGTGATGTCTTCCGGGTCCTGATGTGGGACGAGGCGCATGGAAATTTTGGCATAAGCCTTGGACGCAATCACAGTCTTGGCTCCTTCACCCGTGTATCCACCCCAAATCCCATTGACATCGAGGGTGGGACGAATGCTCATCCGCTCCGGAGCCGAATAACCGGATTCACCTTCCACCGCTGCGATGTCGATGCTCTTCTTGTAGGCTTCCTCGCTGAAAGGTGCTTGAGCCATCGCGGCGCGTTCATCCGCGCTGAGTTCCACGACGTCATCGTAGAATCCTTCGACCGTGATGTGCTGGTGCTCGTCCTTGAGTGACGCAATCATCTCGCAAAGGATGTTGATGGGGTTGGGTGCCGCACCTCCGTAAAGCCCGCTGTGCAAATCGCGGTTGGGTCCGGTAACCTCCACTTCCACATAGCTCAAACCACGAAGACCCGTGGTGATGGACGGCACGTCGTTGGCAATGATACCGGTGTCGCTGACGAGCACCACGTCCGCAGCCAAACGTTCCTTGTGGGCGTGGAGAAAATCCTCCAAGTGGACTGACCCAACTTCCTCTTCCCCTTCAATCATGAACTTGACGTTGCACGGCACCTGGTTTGTAGCGACCATGGCCTCAAACGCCTTCACGTGCATGAAGAATTGTCCCTTGTCGTCGCATGCGCCGCGAGCAAAAATGGCACCCTCAGGATGCAGTTCAGTGGTCTTGATCACGGGTTCAAATGCCGGACTGTCCCACAATTCAACGGGGTCGGCTGGTTGAACATCGTAATGTCCGTAGACCAAAACCGTGGGCTTGGACGGGTCCACAATTTTCTCCCCATACACCACGGGATACCCCTTCGTGGACACGACTTCAACGTTGTCGGCGCCCGCCTTTCTCAAGTGTTCAGCCACGACCTGGGCGCATTTCAACGTATCCCCGGCATAGCTCGGGTCTGCCGAAATGCTTGGGATTCTCAACAACTCCAACAACTCATCGAGCATGCGGCTGCGATGCGCATTCATGTAATCTTTGACGTCCATGCTTCGAAGGTACAACCTCGGTCAGCCCCCACCTATCTTCGTGGCCGTCTACGTTCACCAGCACCGATGAGCCAGTCTTCCCTCCCGCGGTTCAATGACACCGCCCAGGCCTTCCAACACCTCTCCAACGCCGAATTGCGGCGGGCTGTTGCCTTGTTTTCTCTGATTGGGAAGCCTTGGTTGGTGCAAGTTGGCAGTGCGATGGCCAACCTGGCTTTGGCCTTGCGCATTCCACTGGGTTGGGCTGTTCGACCCACGGTCTACGCTCATTTTTGTGGGGGTGAGTCCATCGACGACTCCGAAGAGACGGTTGCCAAGTTGGCGGCCCACAACGTCCGGACCATTCTCGATTACAGCGCTGAGGGCCAAACCGACGAAGCCGACCTCGACGCCACGTGCAGCGAGGTCTTGGCCACCATTCACGCAGCCGACGGCGACGCCCGCCACGCCTTTGCCGTCTTCAAGGTGAGCGGCTTGTCATCGAATGCCCTGCTCGAAAAGGTGGGGAAGGCGCTGGCGGGCAGGGCGGCCCTGAGCCAGGACGACGAGGCCGCGTGGGAGCGCGTCCAACGGCGCGTCCGTACGCTTTGCGAAGCAACGGCCGCGGCCGGTGGACGCATCCTCATCGACGCCGAAGAATCGTGGATTCAGGACGCCATCGACGCCTTGGCCGAAGACATGATGTCGGACTACAACCGCGAGCAGGTCGTGGTGTACACGACGGCGCAGATGTACCGTCACGACCGGTTGGCCTACCTCCGAGATATGGCCGAGCGGGCTGAAGAAGGCGGCTACGCGTGCGGCGTCAAGCTTGTGCGAGGGGCGTACATGGAGAAGGAGCGCGAGCGTGCCGAGAAGCAGGGCCACCCTTCCCCGATTCAACCCGACAAGGCCAGCACCGACCGAGATTTCGATGCGGCGGTAGCGTGGGTGTTGGATCGCCTGGAGCGGGTGCACTTGGTGGCGGGAAGCCACAACGAAGCAAGCAACTTGCGGTTGTGCGAGCTGATGGCGGAACGCGGCTTGGACCCAGGGGATGCGCGGGTGGCCTTCGCCCAACTCCTAGGCATGAGCGACCCCATCACCTTCAATCTGGCAGCCCACGGCTACAACGTGGCCAAATACGTGCCCTACGGCCCCATCCGGGAAGCCATCCCTTACCTCATCCGCCGCGCGCAAGAAAACACCTCCGTCGCGGGTCAAACCTCACGCGAACTCGACCTCCTCAAGCGGGAACAAAGCCGTCGAAACTCGGCCTAATTGCCTCATCTTCGGGGCATGAGTCACGCTCCTCAATCCACCAAATCCGGCTTACCTCCTGGCACGTTGGTGCACGTGGGCGAAGCCCGACCGGACCAGCCCCGCATCACATTGACGGCTTATGGCCCGGACAACCACCGCGCTGCAGAAGTGGACAGGTGGAGCGACGTCGAGGCCTCATGGGGCGACGAGCCCGTGCGCTGGATCAACGTTGACGGCGTGCACGTGCCTGAACTGGTGCGCCAAGCCGGCACCCGGTTCGGCCTCCACGCCCTGCATCTCGAGGACGTCATGAACACCCGCCACCGCCCTGCGTTCGCGCCTCTGGATAACGGCGGGTTCGTCATCATCCTCAAGATGGTGGGCATGAACAAGAAGCTGAAGCGCCTCGTCGTGGAGCAACTCACCGTGGCCGCGCATGGCGACGCCGTGTTGTCGTTTCAGGAACAGCGCGGAGACGTCTTCGACGGGTTGCGCGAGCGATTGGCTACAGGGGGCGGGAACACGCGGGGTCGGGGAGCCGAATATTTGGCCTACCGCTTGGTGGACACCGTCGTCGACCAATCCTTTTTCGTGACAGACCACTTGATGGATTCGGCCGAAGCACTTGAAGAACGCATCCTGAAAAACGCCGACGCGGAAAGCCTCCTGGAACTCCAACGGCTCAAGAAAATGCTCGCCCAACTTCGGCGAGCCACGGCTCCGCTTCGGGAAGCGGTTGCACAACTTTTAAAAGATCCCCCTGCGGTTGTGGAGGCCGAGACTCGGAAGCACTGGCACGACGTCCACGACCACCTCATCCAAATCCACGACCACATCGACTCGCTCCGCGACACCCTGTCCGGACTGATGGATTTGCACGCGAACGGCGTCAACCAGCGCACCAACCAAGTCATGCAATTGATGACGATGGTGGCCACCATTTTCATCCCCCTGACGTTCATTGCAGGGGTGTACGGCATGAACTTCGACCACATCCCCGAGCTTCATTGGAAGTACGGCTACGCCATGGTTTGGGCTGCGATGGTTGCGGTGGCTGGCGGCATGTTCATGCTGTTTCGGCGCAAGGGCTGGATCTAAGCCCAAACTCCACGCCTGCACCCTTTCCTTCTCGGCGTCAGAAGTTCACCGTCACGCCCACGCGCAACGCTCGAGGCATCCCGGGACGCACCCCGTAGGGACGGCGTGCCACGGCGTACGTGTCGTTGAGAAGGTTGGTGGCGCCGACAAACCACTCGAGCTGATCTTCGGCACGCCACCGGATTCCCGCATCCAAGATGGCCATCGCGTCCGTGCTGTACTCCGGGTCGACCTCGCCTTGGCCTGCGACTGTGCGCATGGCGGACATGCCGCGGAGGTTCGTGTCGAAGCTCCACTTCGGCGCCTCCCAGCTTGCGGCCACGCTCCACTGGTGCGGGGCGAGGTACGGCAAGGCATCCCCCACCTCCACTTCCCCCCACGGCTCAAACTCGCTGTCAAACGCCTGCGTGAACACAGCCTCGGTGTAGGTGTAGCTCGTCCGTACGGGAAAGTGGTACTTGCCGTCGGGGAAAAACGCTGAGGCGCCCGTCAACTCCAGCACGTCGCCTACCGCTTCGAATTCCACGCCGCGTGCGCGTGACGACCCGCCGTTGAATTGATCTCCCGACCCTGTGCCGCCATTCGCCGTCAAGTCAGCGCCGAGCAAGTTGATGTGGTCGCTGTGGAACAGGGTGATTTGGCCGCTCAGAGCGCGCGTGCTCAGCCGCGATCCCACTTCGACGTTGGTGCTGAATTCCGCCTCGGTCTCCGGCGCGGATCCCGGCGGCACAAACCCACGGTGCACTCCGGCGAACGCGGTCCACAGGCCGGGAACCACGTCCACATGCGCGCCCAAACCAGGCAACCACACCACGACGTCGTTGGTGCGCTCCGTCCCGTCCGAAGCCCGGTCCAAGTCGCTTCCGTAGTCCACGCGCGACAAGTCGATGTGCTCGTGGCGCACCCCGGGCGTCAACGTCCACGCTCCGAAGTGCAGGGCCGCTCTCACGTGCCCGGCCAGCGCGCGCGCCGACTCCACGCGGTTCGACGCAGAACCGGAGTCCCCGGCTGCAATCAAGGCCATCGTGCCGTCGTTCATCGCGTAGCGGTCGCGCCACTCGAAACGGTCCATGAAATCTTCGTGCGCCCGAACCCCGTACGTCAAACGGTGCTGGGCCGTCCCGCCGAAGGACCAACGGCCGCGGTGCTGAACACCGCGCGCGCCGTAGACGCGGTTGTTCGCCTTGAGGTCGAGGCCGGCACCGTCTGGTGTGGTCCCACCGCGCAACCAATCCAGCGCGTCCGACAACAGAGGGTCTTCCAATACATCCGCCAACTTCAACGTCGTTCCCGTCGTGTCTACCACGCGATCGAGCTTGTACCAGTTCCGGACAAACGACGTCCGGTAGGCCTCGGTGGTCATGGACCAGCGCGGCGTCGGATTGAACTCGTGGCCCACCACGGCGTGGGTGTGGCCCGTGGTCATAAGGTCGTTGGCCGAGGCCGCGTACCGGCGGAACGGCGTCGCGTCGTAGTCGGTTTGGGCGAGGCCGAGGTAGGTCTCTCGGGACGACTCGTCCGACGTCGCGCCTTTGGCCCGCACCACGTGCCGGCCGGAGGTCGAGGTCCACTGGAGTTTGGTGACGAGGTCTGCTTTTTCGAAGCCCGTGTCGCCGCCCCCGTCCAATTGCTTGAAGCCCGTGCTGCCGAGGTGCATCCATTCCGCGCTGTAGCCCCACTGGCCGTGGGTGCCACCCACAAAGGCGTGCATTTGCTGGTTGCGGAAACTTCCGGACTCGAGGCGCACGCGCCCCGCCACTTCCGCCTCGGGAATCTTGGTGGAGACGAGGTTGATGGCGCCACCGGCGGTTTGGGGACCGAAGGCGATTTGGCTCCCCCCCTTGCGCACTTCGACGCTTTCCATGCGCGCCATCGTCGGGAAGTAATAGGCGGAAGGTGCGGCGTAGGGAGCCGGGGCCATCAGAATCCCGTCCTCCATGAGGGTGACCCGCGCCGAGCGGTCGGTGCCGGAGCCACGCATCCCGATGTTGGGCCGCAACCCAAACCCGTCCTCTTCGACCAAATTCAACCCCGCCAACGCATGAAGCGTGCGGATCGGATCGGCGTACGCCATGGTCCGAAGGGCCTTGGACGACAGACGCTGCATGGAACCTGGAACTTCACTCGCGTCGAGCGAACCCGCCGCCAAGCCCACGCTGCCGACTTCGGCCTCGGGCAGGGCATGCCACATTTGGGTCATCACGTCCAGGCTGTCCTCGGACATGAACGCTCCCTCCTCCGCAGAAAAGGCGTCTTGGGCAACCGACAGCGAAGCCGATGCGACCGCGGCCGCGAGGCAGAAAACACGAATGAACGAGGGAGAAATCATGTTGCGAAAACGTGCCGCAAAGTTGGGACGAAGCACGCGCCCCAAGCCTCCCCCAAACAGGGTAATTTGGAATCGGTCTAAATAAACTTTTCCACTCGAGCGTGCCTCACAACGGCACCACAACCTCGGTCGTCACCCCAAAAATTCCGAACCCGTCGGGAATGTTTCCTTGGATGCTTGCGGGTTCCGAAAAGGGGTTGTCAAGGGCACCGTAGTAGGCGTCCACGCTGCGTAAATGGTTGGCGAGGGCGTCCGTGGGGCGACGCACTCGGATGCGCATTTCGCCTTCAATGGGGTAGTCCGAAGACCCCGCGTAGGACTCCAGCACGAGGTTGGCTAACGAAACGTTGTCCGCGCCGCTGTCCGTCGCCAAGAGGCAGTCGCATGCGTCATTGTATTCCATTCGAGGATCCGGGAAAGCGGGGTTGGCCATGTTGGACCACTGCGCCCCTTCAAACACTTCCTTGACCTCGATGGAAATCATGTAGTCGTCGCGCACCCCAGGACGGTTTTCCAAGTCCAGCGTCACGAGATGCTGGTAGTACACGTAACCCCAGCCCTCGTCCACCGAATCCGCGTACGCCTCAAACAAGAAGTCGAACACCGGTTCTTCAGGGACCTCTTCGGTCACCACAAGCGGCTCGAAGGTGGGCGAAGCATCCACCACC
The DNA here is from genome assembly GCA_027622975.1 of Bacteroidota bacterium. Taxonomy (GTDB): domain Bacteria; phylum Bacteroidota; class Bacteroidia; order Flavobacteriales_D; family Sanyastnellaceae; genus UBA11663. Next base: position 58,091 of record JAQBVN010000013.1, read on the forward strand.
AGCGCAATTGCTCCGGGTTGGAGCTCGAGCGGCTCGTCGAGGTTGATCTTCATCAAAGGCCCGGAATACCATGAATTCCAAGGGTCGGGATCGGCCCAATTCGTCGAGTCGCCCTGCGCCAACACCGTGCTGCCCTGCATCAGGGCGACCGCGGCGTGCTTCAAGGGAGCGCTTCCCGCGGTGTCCGTGACGCCCGCGGATTGGTACACCGTGGCGTACACGACCGTGTCGCCCGGCGAAACAAACATCGTCACGGCCAGTCGCGGCTCGTGTTCCGGGAATTCAATGACGTTGACGACGCCCTCCTGGAGCTTCTCGCAGGACGGCAAGACAAGCGCCAGGCCGAGGGCCAAAGTTGCCAGGAACGCCAACCGGCGACGGGAAGTCACGCTTGCGGAGGTCAGAAGTGGAAACGCCATGCGATGGAGGGAATGATGGGGAACAAGCCGTATTCACGGATCACCCGAGTGCCGTCCGCCTCGGTTTCAGCCAAGGCGAAAAACGGGTTGAGGTTGTTGTACACGTTGTAGGCGCTGAAAATCAAAGCGCGGTTGCCGTCCGTACCGGGCTTCACACGTGTCAGACTCACGTCCATGCGGTGGTAGGGACTGAGGCGGTAGGCGTTGCGGTCGCTCGGCACCTCCCACGCCGGCGCGTTGGGGTACCCGTAGGTCAAGCCGTTGAACACCGACTCGGTCAAGGTCACCGCCCGGCCCGTGCCGTACACCCACGTCACCGCGCCCGACCATTTGTCGTTGAATTCCTGGGTCAGGACCACGCTCACGTCGTGGCGTCGGTCGTACGTGAAAGGAAACCACTCACCGCTGTTGAGGTCGTCGAATTGGCGGTTGCTCCAGCTGAGCGTGTACCCGATCCATCCGGAGGTGCGGCCGACCTTTTTTTGGACCAAGGCCTCCATGCCGTAGCTGTTTCCGATGCCTTGCGTGACTTGGCTTTCCCAATTGCCCTCGAGGTCGGCCAGGAACCCGCCACCTTCCTTGTAGCTCAGCAGGCCGTCCATGCCTTTGTAGTAACCCTCCAGGCTCAGCTCCACGGCACCGTCCGCCACCGAAGTAGCGAGGCCCGCCGCCACTTGCCAGCTCCGCTGCGGCCGGATGTTTCGCGTGGACGGCAACCACAGGTCGGTCGGCAAACTCAGCCCCTCGTTGGTGAGGAGGTTGACGTACTGCACCATGTTGGCGTAGCTCGCCTTGAACGCCAAGCCAGGCGCCAGCTTCCAGTTCAGTGCCAACCGCGGTTGCAGGCTGAAGTAGTTGGTGTCTTCGACGGCGAGCATCGAGGCGTGGGTTCCGACGTTGACCGTCACGTTCTCCGCGACGTCGATCTCGTCCTCGACGTAGAGGTAGTTCTCGAGGGAGAACAGGTCGCCGTTGCCGATGAGCGTGTCGAGCGGGTTCTCTTGGCCGAAGTCGAGCTCGAGCTGCAACGCCCCCGGCGAGAACTTGTGGCGCGTGACGTTCCCTCCGAACCGGATGAAATGCTGTGAATTGGGCGCAAAGTCCACGTCAACCTTGGCGGCGTAGTCCTCGATGCCGGACCGGTACAACGACGCGAAGCGGGAGGCCGTCGTCTCCCCGTTTTCCGTCACCTCGTCAAGGAAATCGACGCCCGTGTTGAAGTTGTAAATGCTGTGCGTGAGCGACACGTTGGAGAACATGCGCGGGCCCAGTTCGTGGTTCCAGCGCAGGGCTTGGATTTGGTTTTTCCAATCCAGCCCAAACGACACCTCCGACCGGTTGGTGACGCCATCGAACGTCGATTGATTTGACGTCCGCACGCCAAAGTCGTCGAATCCCGAGAACGCGCTCAGGTAGATCCGGTCGCGGTCGCTGACCCGCCAATTCAGCTTGCCGTTCAGGTCGTAGAAGTAGTACGCCGGGTCGGTGTCGAAGGTGGGGTCGTCGGAAGTCGCCGCCGCAATCAACGGATTCAGAAGCAGGTCGAGGTAGGTGCGGCGGGCGCTGAGCATGAAGCTCGCCTTGTCCTTGACGATGGGGCCTTCGAGCGTGAGTTTGCTTGCGATGATGCTGATGTTGCCGTCGCCGTGGAACTCCCGCATGTTGCCGTCCTTCATGTTGATCTCAAGGATCGAAGACAAGCGGCCGCCAAAGCGTGCAGGGAACCCACCTTTGGTGATGCTCATGTTCTTGACCGCATCCGCATTGAACACGCTGAAAAAGCCAAACAAGTGGTTCACGCTGTACAGCGGCACGCCGTCGAGGAGCATGAGGTTTTGGTCGGGAGAGCCGCCCCGAACGTACAGTCCGCTGGTGCCCTCTCCCCCGCTCTGCACACCCGGCAACAGTTGGAGCGACTTGAGGAGGTCGACTTCGCCACCGATGGCAGGGAGCGCTTTGATTTGGTCGATCGGCACTTCAATCTTGGACATCTGCACCTGCTCCTCGATGCGGTTTTCTTTCTCGCCCGTCACGACCGCCTCGCCCAACTCAAGGCCGGGCTGAAGTTCGAGGTTGAGTTTGACGTCCGTCGCCGTGAGGTCGGCCTCGAAGCGCTGCGGGGTGTACCCGAGGTAGCTGACGCGGACTTCGTAGGTGCCGGCGGGCAGCGTCAGGGTGTAGAAACCGTAAACGTTGGAGGCCACGCCTTGGGACACCGATTCCGCCCACACCGTCGCCCCGATGAGCGTCTCGCCTGTGGCGGCGTCTGTGACGTAGCCGCTGAGGGTGTGGCGGGTGGAGGTTTGGGCTGAGGCCAAGGCAGACACCAGGACCGCGACAAGAGACAGGAAAAAGCGAGGGGTCATGTGAATCACGTGCCAAAGAAACGCACGAGGCGCCTCAGGCGTTGCCTGCGCTTCCGTTAAAATTCAAGCGTGAACGAGAACCATGGCACCGGGAACCCCAACCCTCCGGAGAACACCCCGGCTAGGCCGTAATCCCAGAGCCACCCGGTGCGTTTGTTGTAGCTGCGAATGCCAATGGAAACGCCTCCTCCCGGGTCAGAACGCATTTGAGGCTCGGTGCTCCATGCGGGGTAACCGGTTTCGTAAGGTGGCACTTGTGCGACCGGGTCAGACCGACGGAACGTCGGAACCACGAGGTAATTCTCCGTGATGAACCACCGGTTGGCCATCAACGGGAACATGCCGCTCACGTTGAACAAAAAGGGGTTTTGGTATTCCTCGTTCCGCGTGTCAAATGTGTACAAGGTGTTCCAGTAGTACGAGCCGTCCCAAGACTGGCTGTAAGTGGAGTCCACGGTCATCCCAGAGTAGAAGTACCCGTCGTCGATGCGGTTGCCCATGCCGACGTTGAAAGTGAGGTTCTTGTTGTCGTCACCAAACGTAATGTTGGCGAACCCCAACATCAACGGACGGTCCAAGTTGCCGTAGTAATCGATGGCGGCCAACCCGCCCACCGACATGTGCACGTTTTCCTTGACTTCGCCCCCGAATTTGGCCGTCAGGCCTGCCCCCACCACCGAAACCATGATTCCACCGGTGAAGCGGTCCGAAAACCCGTAACTGATTGAATTCAACGCAATGTTGGACTGGAAATAGCCCTCACCTTCCGAGAGCTGCATGCCCGACGGGGCGAAAAAATAGCGGCTCGGCTGGTTGCTGACGTAACCGTACCCCTGCTCCATCTGTGCGGCGTCCGCTTGCACCGCACTGAGGTCTTGCACCAGGTACTTGGGGATGGAGGTGGGGCCCAAACCCACCACGTCGATCACCACGTCGCTTGGGGTCACCGCCACGAGCTTTCCGTATTTCAAGGTGCCATCGTTGAGTCTGACCTGCACAAACTGGTCGGCGAGTTCACCCGCGTACGTCGTCGAAGCGGCTTCTGGGGTTTGTGCTGTCGCTGGGGCAGAAAACAAGAACCAAAGGGCGAATGCAGGCACGCCCAGCAGGGCGAGTTTCAGGGAGAGAGGGGACGTCATCGCAAAGAATTTGGCTCCAAGGTACGATTTTTGACCGACAGCGGCCGCGAACGCATGTGCGCAGACGACCTTTGCGCCATGGATTCGTTGTCGCAAATCGTGTTGGGTGCCGCCGTGGGCGAGGTCGTGTTGGGTCGCCGGATCGGGAACCGCGCGATGGTTTGGGGAGCGGTGGCAGGCACCCTCCCCGACATGGACGTGCTGGGTCAGTACTTCCTCAGCGAACTCGACAACCTCGCTTTCCACCGCGGCATCAGCCACTCGCTGCTGTTCACCGTCTTGGGAGCGCTGGGATTCGGCTGGGCGACGGACCGCCTGTACCGGAGTCGGCACCACGCCTGGATCGCGGTGGGCACGAAGGCCGCCGCCGCGGTCGTGATCGGCTTCGTGGTGAATTTCCTGACCCAAATCTTCGCGCCAGGCGCTTGGCTCCCCGTGGCCCTCTACGTTCCGCTCGCGGCGGCGTGGCTTGTCCGGCACGGGAAGCGCCGCTATTTCGCCGGCACGTGGGAGGTCCCCGACGCGGACCTGCGGGGCTGGGTGGCGCTGTTTTTTTGGGGCTTCCTCACCCACATCCTGCTCGACTGCTTCACCACCTACGGAACCCAAATCTTCGCGCCGTTCTCCGACGTCCGCGTCGCTTGGGGCACCGTCGCTGTCGCCGACCCGCTCTACACCGTTCCCTTCCTCGTGTGCCTGCTCGTCGCCGCCCGCTTCGCACGCACGGACCGCCGGCGCGCGGTTTGGAACTGGACCGGAATCGCCCTGAGCTCCCTCTACCTCGCCCTGACCGCAGTCAACCACCAGCGGGTCACGGCAACTTTCGAAGACGCCCTCGCCACGGAAGGCCTGCCCGACGCACGCTTCTTCCTGACGCCCACCATCTTCAACAACGTGCTTTGGAACGGCGTGGTCGACGCAGGCGATTCCTACCTCCTCGCCCAGTACTCCCTGTTCGACGAGGTCCCCGTCGCCTTTCATCCCGTCCCCAAGGGCCACGACCTGCTGCACAACTTGGATTCCGACCCTACCCTCTCCGTCTTGCGCTGGTTCAGTGCTGGCTACTTCAACGCCGTCCTCCGCGACAACGGCGCTCTCCAAATCAACGACCTGCGCTTCGGCACCTTCTCAGGCGAGGCCACCTCGCCCGACGACTACATCTTCCGCTTCAACCTCACCGACCTCGGCCCCGACCAGCCCTACGGCTTCGAACGCGCCCAGGGCGGCCCACCCGAGGACACGGCCGAAGCCATGATGTCCCGCCTCTTCATCCGCGCCCGCGGCCTGAAGGCCCCAATCTCCGAGTAACCGCCTAAATCAACTGCGGATCCAGGGGTTCGACTCCCCCCGGCTCCACTCAGAGAACTAACTTCGTCACCAAATTGCAAGGCTCATGTGCTTACACTTGAAGATGATTCGGACGACAATGTGTGCAAGCGCATGCTGGGGAATGTTGATTTGGTGCAATGGCGCAACCGCTCAAACCGTCACTCCCTGGTTGACGAAGGGAGATCAGAGCGCCTTGATGGAGATGCAAGTGCAATCGTCTCTGGTTCCATATTTGGGAGGAGGCACAACCATTTTGGTCGACAGCACTACGGTCTATCAGTCCATCGATGGATTCGGTTTCTGCTTGACTCAGGGAAGCGCTGAAGTCATCAATGGGATGGAGTCTGAAACCAAGGCCAGTTTGTTGAATGACCTATTCGGTCCGTTTGGGTTGGGCATTTCTATGCTGCGTATCAGTCTGGGAGCCTCTGACTTGAGCAATTCTGTTTACACTTACAACGATTCACCGGGTGATGTTGACATGCTCAACTTCAGCCTTGAGGGACCAGATTTGGACCACTTGATTCCATTGCTTCAGGAAATATTGGCGATCAATCCCTCCATCAAGCTGATGGCTTCTCCATGGACTGCTCCCACCTGGATGAAAACGAACAATTATTGGATTGGAGGGAGTTTGAATCCCCAATACTATGGCGCATACAGCCTTTACTTCCTGAGGTATTTGCAGGAGATGGGGAATTATGGCATTGACATTTGGGCAATCACGCCTCAAAATGAACCTGCAAATCAATGGAATCAACCGAGCATGCTGATGAGTGCGTCTGAACAGATTGCATTCATCAACGATCATTTGGGCCCCGATCTCGCTTCGAGTGACTTCTCGCCCAAGATCATCGCTTACGATCACAATTGCGACAACACAGCCTACCCTATCAGTGTCCTCAATGAGAGTCCCTACGTTGACGGCGCGGCCTTCCACATGTATGCTGGGAGTATATCAGCCTTGACCACGGTCAAAGAAGCGACTGGCAAAAATGTCTATTTCACAGAGCAGTACACCGACGTAAATGGAGACTTCGATGGAGACATGGGGTGGCATATGGAGAATGTGCTCATTGGAAGTCTCAACAACTGGTCCAAATGCGTTTTGGAGTGGAATTTGGCGACCGACTCGTCTTACGGTCCCCATACACAATTTGGTTGTTCAGATTGTTTGGGTGCCCTTACCATCCAGAGTGAAACGCAATACGACACCAACGTCTCGTATTACATCGTGGGGCATGCTTCCAAATTCATACAGCCAGATGCTGTTCGAATCAACGTGACTTCGTCAAGCTCCAAACTTCTTGTTACGGGATTCAAAAATCCCGACAACACGCTTGCAATTCTTGCATATAACTTTTGGGGAGGATTGGATGATGCTGAGGAGATCGAATTGGTTATCGGCTCCCAAAAAATGGATTTCACCATTCCGCCGCGATCCATTGTGACTTTTTCAGTTAGCAATTCCGATGAAGTATTCGTGCAAGAGGTCGATCAAAACCAAGCGCGAGAACTTGTCAAAATCATTGATTTGACGGGAAGAGAAACTGGATTCAAGCCCAATCGCCCCTTGATCTACATGTATAGCGATGGAACACACCAACGTGTAATGAAATCCGATTGGTAAGCCTACTTGACCAAATCGGGGTTGAGGGTGTTCGGCTTCTGTCCTGCTGGGTCCACTTGATGATCGCCTCTTCAGGCAGCGCAATGCGCGGATTCACGAAGCAAGCAGGCGCGTCAAGCTCGCTTGAAGGTGCATGCGAGGTGCACGTGAACAATGGCGGCCTGAAGAGCCGATTCCCTTCACGGGAAAGGGGGGAACAATGACCGCAGGTCAGAAACTCCCTCCTGCTCCACAAGCAAAGTGGACTTTACATCCGTGCAGCTGGCATCTGTAGCTCTGTTCTTGATCTTTCTTTCCTCTCGGCGGAATTTCTTTCCTATAGAGCTGGAATCAAAAGTTGACCGATTCAGTCGTCACAAGTCTCGCCAAATAAGGTGAGGAATGCAATCAAATCATCCGTTCCAATGACCCCGTCTCCGGTGAGGTCTTGGCTGCATTCGGCGAGGCACAGTTGCAAGGCCTCAGACCACACTGCGCCCTCTTGGCACAAGCAGGAAAAGTCACAAGAGCCGTTGTCCGTCGAAGCCGTCGGCGAGTAATTGCAAGCTGAAATGTAGGTGCAGCCGGATGTGGATGGAAGAGCAGGTTGTTCGACCTGGATTCGCGTGTTAATCGGCAGGTCTTGCAAGGATTGCTCTTGCCCGGACGGCCAAACCACCGTCAAGCTGTCGCATTGCACCGCATTGGCCAGCCCAAAATGCTGCACGTACGTGCTCTGCCCCAAATAATGCGTGCCGCATTGAATTGTTCTCATGTCGGGCAGCCCGTCACGCCATGCTATGATTTTGGCGCCAATGCCTCGAGTGTTTGGGGCTTGTCCTACCAATTCTACCTGCAGCCATCTTCCTTGAAAGGGAACGCCGTGCAGCAGTCGAGCCGTGGGACCCATGCGATGTACGGCGACATCAAGTGCACCGTCGTTGTCTGCGTCTCCATAGGCTGCGGCGAATGCAAACTCGGTCCCGTAGTCCAATCCCTCAGACGCATTGTTAAAGGGAAGTTGACCGTCAAATACGGTGAACAAATGCGTTCGGGAACCGGGGTGGAGGTCAAGAACCTGGGGGTATTCTGTTGGAAAAGAGGTCCCCGTTGTAATCAGAAGATCTTGCCAACCGTTGTTGTCCGCGTCCATCCACAAGCCGGCCCACGCCAGTTCATCGAGAACGACGCCTGCCTGATTGGCTACGTTCTGGTAGTCCAAATCCAACTCGTTGTCAATTCCCTCCAAAGCGCTCATGCAATTCATAAGCCGGTTTTGGGAAACTGACCCATTTGAAATGAACACGTCCCAGTCCAAGTCTTTGTCGTAATCAGCAAACGATGAGCTCATCGAGTAAATGCCCAAATCCAGTCCAATCTCTACCGAAATGTCCTCAAAGGTTCCGTCTTGGAGGTTGAGGTAGAAAGCATCTGAAAAGATCGTGCGATCGTTGATGACGTGAAGGTCAAGCCAGCCGTCGTTGTTGAGGTCAATCCACGAACTCTGAAAGGTCGGTTTAACAGCATTGCCCACACCCGCGGCTTCCGTAACGTCAGAAAAGCTTACGTCCATATCAACGCCTCCGAGGTTTTGAAACAGTCGATTGCTTTCTGTGTTGACAGGGGACGAGTGAAAATTGCAACAGTACACGTCGAGGTCCCCGTCTCGGTCGAAGTCTCCCCAGGATGTTCCGTACGTTCGTTCGTTGGAGCCACCTGCCAGTCCTCCGGCATCGGGGACCTCCGCCAACATACCTTCTGGGTCTCGGATCCATAGCTTGTTGGGTGCGAGCCGCTGCGTGACGAACAGATCCAAGTCGCCATCGCCGTCGACGTCCACCCACAGCACAGCTTTGACTTCTCCGGCGGTGTTTCCAATGCCCAAATCAAAAGGGAGAAAGGTGCCGTCACCTTGGCTTTGGTAAGCAAAGATTTGACCGTCGTAATGACCCAATGTCAGATCATCGAATCCATCTCCATCAAAGTCACAAAAGCTCACGCCATGGCCTAAGTAACCGAGCACGTGGTCGGTCACTAGAATAGAGTCGGCGGGCCAGTCTTCGAAGATTTGACCCTCGGTCTTTGTGATTGAAGTGCATACAAGGCAGGCGGTAATTAGGATTCTCATCATCCCGCCATGGCTCATGACTCGAAAAGGCATGAGGAAAAGGTACTGCTTTCTTGTGGTCTCGTACCCATTGGATAGTGAGAAGACGCTTGGATAGGTCAGCCCGTTTGCAAAGCCTACTTGACCAAATCGGGGTTAAGGGCGTTCGGCTTCTGTCCTGCTGGGTCCACCGAAAGGAATGTGGAAAAGAAGCCCGTGAGCCCAGTGTTCATGGGCTTTTTTGTGCCGTAAATTGCAGCAGAATCAGGCCTTCTGAGGCATTCAGGCACATCCCATGAAATAAGGGATTCAAACATCATGAAGCATCTTGAAGGTGCCAAATGAGGTGCCAAAAATGACCACTTGAGGTGCCAAGTTCCTTTTCTGATTTGGAAATGCTGGCTTGAGAACTTGGGCTCGAAGATTCTGAAAAACCTTCGATGCCCAGCGTCAATTCACCTCTGCGAACATGGGTGGAGTTTGCTTCGGGTTGAATCCGAATTTCCTCGAGTATTCGCGGCTGAATTGACTTGGGCTTTCGTAACCTACTTCGAAGGCAACACTTGCGACACTGGATCGATTCAAGGCGAGAGATTGTCTGGCGTGTATTAAACGCAGATTCTTTTGGTATTGGATGGGGCTGAGGCCCGTTACGGATTTGAAATGTCGATGAAGTGCTGATGCGCTCATCGAGCAAATGGAAGTCAATTCTTGAATGTCAATGGTTTTATTGAACTCACTTTTGATAAAGTCAATAACGGCTGCCATTTTCCCGCTGATCGAGTGTTCCAACAACCGCTGTTGAATGGCATGCCCCATGTCAGACAGGAGGATGCGCAGATAGAGCTCTTTTCTGAAATGTTCTTTTAGGAAAAGGTTTTCTCCTGAGGAGCAAATGAGAATCATGCGCTCAAAGGCATCGATGAATCCTTGATCACAGCTGATTCTTCCAATTGAAGATGGATGTTGCATGGATTCCTCCTTTTTCCAGTTTGTACTGGTGGAAGAGAGTTCTTTCAAACAGGCCTGCATCATGTTTATATCCAGCGGAAAGACAATTGCTTGATACGGTGAATTTTCCGTGGCTTCAATGATGTAAGAGACGATGGGTGTGTCGTGAGTGACAAGAATGGCTTGGCCAGATTCTAGATGATGCGAGGAATTGCCTACGCTCAATTGCTTCTTTCCTTGTACGATTAGGCAAATGAGAGGTGTGTAGACCATCTGGGTTTTTGTTCCGCTCGTTCGCTCGGTGATGAGCAGGAGGGGTTCCAGATTTTGGCTGGGCTTTGTTTCGTTTTTGCGCATTAAATGCCCGTTGTTTCGAATGGTATCTTGGATTGATGACAAAGAAACAGGGGTGGAATCCATGAGTGTAAAGGTAAGCGTTGCGACGCTAGAGGCTATTCGTTAAGGATGTGTGTAAGGAGTTTTAGGCAAGAATGTGGGAGGAATATGTGCAGGGTAGCCTAGTGGTTGAATGGAGATTTGCTTCATCTCTAATCAGACAATTTTCATCGATGAACATCATTCAATGTTCGCAAGCTCTACTTGCGAAGGATTTAACAGGCAAAACGATTTTGATCACAGGAGGCTATGCGGGTATTGGTTTCGCCGCAGCCAAACAATTGGCTTCTCAGGGCGCCCATTTGATTTTGGCGGGGAGAAGCAGGATGAAAGGGGCATCAATGGCCAACGAAATAGGAGCCCGGTTCATGGAGTTGGATTTGTTGGATTCCGATTCCATCAATCAGTTTTCGAAGGCATTTCTTTCTGAATACTCAGCACTCGACGTGTTGATTTGCAATGCAGGAATTAGCGCTCCTGGGGCACCGGACACGAATTCTGCTAGTCGGCGAAGCAAGGAGGGTTGGGAAGCACAAATGGCAATCAACCACTTGGGACATGCACGGTTGATCCAATTGCTCAAGCCGATTCTACAGTCTACAGTGAACTCGCGGGTTGTGATTGTTTCGAGTTGTGCGGCAGATTCGATGCCGTATGCCGGCCAACCCAATCAAGCAGATGTGGATCTCACTGATCCACATTGGAAAAGGCGTGCATACAATGACATGGACGCCTACGGTCAGTCCAAATTGGCACAATTACTCTATGCCTTCGAATTGGCAGAGCAATGGAAGGAAGAAGGTGTAAGGGTAGTTGCTCCCCATCCCGGTTGGGGTGATTCGGAACTTTTCAGGTCCGCCCCTGAAGGGGCCATCGATCGAGATGCTTGGCGACAATTGGGCATGTTGTCGCTCGAAGATGCGGCTCAAGTCCATCTACACTGTGCACTTTCAGAAGAAATTGAGAACGGTAAATTCTATTCTCAAATAGGGGTTTATGGGAACCCCAGCATGCAAGGAGGAGGGCTTCCCATGGAGTTCGTGAGTCCCAATTTCACGTCGGAAAAGCAAAAAGCTGTGTGGGCATGGACTCAAAGTGAAATTGAATGACACCCCTTCTCGTTGGCTTGTATGGGTCGCGCCAAAGTCGAAGAGTACGAGGTGCCTGACGAGGTGCCAAGAATGCTCATGGCCCTCAATGCCCAGTGATTGCTGGGCCTCTCGAGGGGGTGCACATTACCCCCGGCTCCACTTGAAATTAAACCTTTTAAACATTGCATCGTCTTCATACCATGAATCACAACTGTTCGGTATTCGAAGAAGTCCTCCTAGCTCCCATGAGGAATCACTTATTCAGCTTGCTCTGCTTTTTGTCGTTTTCACATCTGGCGTGGGCCGTATGCCCTGGTGATCTGGACGGCAGTGGAACCGTGGAAGTGGGAGATGTTTTGAATTTGCTTTCGACTTTTGGCTGCGAACAGGATTGTGGAGAGGCTGATTTGGATGGAGATGGCGCAGTGGGCACGAGTGATGTCTTGCTTGTGCTGGGTTTCTTTGGTCAAAGTTGTGACGCGAATGGTCCAAGTGTTTGGACCAATCCAACCTTTGAGGTAGCAGATTCTGTTTGGAATGGGCGATGGCTTTTGTCCAAGCGCCCTTGACTACGGTATTTTCGTAAAGGAGAAGACCTCAGATGGACATTTTAAGCCAAGCAGTTTTTGGAGCCTCTACCTACGCTGTAGCAAAGGGAGAGGCAACAACCAAAGGGGATCTTCTTTGGGGAGTGGCTTTGGGCATGCTCGTCGATGCTGATGTCTTGTTGGGGTTGGGTATGAATTCTGTGGATGCGTTGGTGAACCATCGAAGCTGGTCCCATTCTGCCGTGTTTGCGGTTTTGGCAACAGCAGGCATCGGATGGAGCCGAGGCAAATGGGGCAAACGTGGGATGACCTCACGAGATTGGTTGGCGACATTTGCAGCCATCCATACCCACGCGTGGCTCGATGCATTGACCACGTACGGAACTCAAATCGGATTCCCCTTTTCTACAGACCTTGTCGCATGGGATGTCGTGCATGTATTTCATCCCATGGCAACATTGGTTCTCGTTTTGCCGTGGTTGTGGAGCACCTTCAATCGACCTCAGAATTGGGGTCGGATTGGTTTGACTTCCGTGGGGGCTTTCGCTGTTTTCTTGGCTTGGCCTTTGACGTCCAAATCCATGGCACTTAAGGCCATGAAATCCTCTGAGCTTCCGGCCGCCTGCACGGTTCGCGCCGTGCCAACCGCTTTCAATTCTTGGATTTGGCAAGGAGTGGTCAATGCGGGAGACTCCATGGGATTTGCAGCCTTTCACGTGGGTCAAGATGAAGACGTCAACTGGAATTGGGTTCAATCTGATCGTGCTGCCCTGGCCCGGCTGGCTGATTCGAAGCAAATACAGAATTACCTAAAATACACTGGGCCAGATGCTTTGATTGAGAGGGATTCGATTCGAGGTGAAACGCGCATCTATGCGGCCAAGTTTGGTCCCATCAACTATGCAGGAGAGCCTCAATTTGTCTACCCCTTGGTTGTGAAGGATGGAGCACTGTCCGGAGAAATCAGAAAGGAAGACATCTACACAGGCCCATGGTCCAACTTTGATGAGCTTTGGTCTCGACTGAGGTAAAGCCTACTTGACCAAATCGGGGTTGAGGGTGTTCGGCTTCTGTCCTGCTGGGTCCACTTGATG
>JAQBVN010000033.1 GCA_027622975.1 Bacteroidota bacterium
ATTAAAGTGGCACGCGAGCTGGGTTCAGAACGTCGTGAGACAGTTCGGTCTCTATCTATTGTGGGCGTTTGAAACTTGAGCGGACCTGACCCTAGTACGAGAGGACCGGGTTGGACGTACCTCTGGTGTATCTGTTGTGGCGCCAGCTGCACTGCAGAGTAGCTACGTACGGATGAGATAAGCACTGAAAGCATCTAAGTGCGAAACTCACCGCGAGATGAGGTTTCATTGAGGGTCGTTGTAGACGACAACGTTGATAGGCCGCAGGTGTAAAGGCAGTGATGTCAAAGCCGAGCGGTACTAATTACCCGAAAGCTTATCAGTCTCTAATCTTCTACCAGTATGTCATCCTATTTGTGGGTGATTCCAATGAGCGCATTGGTTATTTCCTACATGAACGTTAGGTGTCTATTGCGGTGAGGTCCACCTCTTCCCATTCCGAACAGAGAAGTTAAGCTCACCAGCGCAGATGGTACTGCTACGGCGGGAGAGTATGTCGACGCCATCCTTGGGGCCCTTCGGGGCCCCTTTTTTTTTGCCCTGAATCTTACGAATTTCGCGCGTACCATGAACAATCTAGTGGCCATTGTAGGTCGACCCAACGTTGGCAAGTCCACCCTCTTCAACCGGTTGACGGAAACTCGTGAAGCAATCACGGACGACACGAGCGGGACGACCCGTGACCGGAAATACGGCCGGGTGTTGTGGACTGAGCACGAATTCAACGTCATAGATACGGGAGGGTGGATCACGAACAGTGAGGATAGTTTTGAGGCAGCGATTCGCGGCCAAGTTGAGATTAGCTTGGAAGAGGCCGATGTGGTGTTGTTCATGGTCGAGATAGGGGTAGGGATTACAGATTTGGACTTGGACATTGCCAACCTTCTTCGACGAACAGGGAAACCGGTGTTTGTTGTGTGCAACAAGGTGGACACGGGAGCACATGATGTCGGTGCGGAGGAGTTTTATGCGTTGGGGTTGGCGGATCAGATTTTCAGCATCAGCGCCAACAATGGCTACGGCACTGGTGAGTTACTCGATGCTTTGGTGGCAGCCTTGCCGCCCCTGCCCGAGCAGGAGGATTTGGGCTTGCCCAAACTTGCGGTGGTGGGCAAGCCCAACGTCGGCAAAAGCACGTTCATCAACACGATTTTGGGGGAGGAGCGAAACATTGTGACGGACATTGCGGGCACGACAAGGGACAGCGTTCATACGCGGTACCAGATGTTTGGCTTTGATTTTGAAATTGTGGACACTGCGGGGCTGCGGAAGAAGAGACAGATCACCGATCATTTGGAGTTTTACAGCTCAGTTCGGACCATCAAGGCAATCGATGAAAGCGATGTGTGTCTTTTGATGCTCGATGGAAATGACCCCATGGGTAGGCAAGATCTCAACATCTTCTGGCAGATCGTGGAAAGCTACCGGGGTGTTGTGATTGTCGTGAACAAATGGGACCGTGTGGACAAGGATCACGGAACGATGATGAAAGTCGAAGAAGCCATTCGTTCGAAAATTGCCCCGTTCACCGATGTACCCATTGTGTTCACGTCAAATGTGACCAAACAGAGGGTGCTCAAGGCATTGGAGATGGCACTTGAAGTCAGACAAGCGCGTGCTTCGAAGATTTCAACGAGTGAGTTGAACGATGTTTTGCTGCCCATCATTGATCACTATCCTCCGCCGGCATTGAAGGGGAAATACGTGAAAATCAAGTATGTCACCCAGATCAAATCCCAGACACCGACGTTTGCCTTTTTCTGCAATTTGCCCCAGTATATCAAGGATCCTTACAAGCGGTTTTTGGAGAATCAGATGAGAGAGCACTACAATTTTAGCGGTGTTCCGATTCGCTTGTTCTTCCGGAAGAAGTGAATGTCCTTTCCCGGGAAAGGGCGAGGAGGGTTCATTACATTTGATGCTGGGCATCTGGGTTGGGTGTGCCATCATCTGAAGCGACATGAGTTATTACTTCACCTCTGAATCGGTGTCTGAGGGACATCCGGACAAAGTGGCCGACGCCATTTCTGATGCGTTGATTGATCATTTTTTGGCCTTTGATGCATCTTCCAAAGTGGCTTGTGAAACGCTTGTGACCACAGGCCAAGTTGTGCTGGCAGGAGAAGTGAAGTCCAAGGCCTACATCGATGTGCAGAAGATTGCACGTGAGACCATCGCGCGGATTGGTTACACCAAGAGTGAATACCAGTTTGATTCAGCTTCATGTGGGGTATTGAGCGCGATTCATGAACAGAGCAGTGACATCAATCAAGGTGTGGAAAGGACGCGTCCCGAAGAACAAGGTGCGGGGGACCAGGGAATGATGTTTGGATATGCGTGCAGGGAAACGGACAATTACATGCCCCTAGCCCTGGAACTGGCCCATCGGCTCCTTCGAGAGCTCGCTGCCATTCGCCGAGAGGGTCAAGTCATGACCTACCTGCGCCCCGACTCCAAGAGTCAGGTCACCATTGAATATGAAGACAATGGAACACCCAAGAGAATTGAGGCCATTGTCGTCAGCACCCAGCACGATGATTTTGGTCCTGATGATGTGACCATGCTGAAAACCATTGAACGCGACGTGGCGGAGGTGTTGATTCCCCGCGTCAAGGCTTCGATGAGTGAGCGGGTGCAGGCTCTGTTTGTCGGAGACCACAAGTTGCATGTGAACCCGACAGGGAAGTTTGTCATTGGAGGACCTCACGGAGACACGGGTTTGACGGGCCGCAAAATCATTGTGGACACCTATGGTGGAAAAGGCGCGCACGGTGGTGGGGCATTCAGTGGCAAGGACCCCTCCAAGGTGGACCGATCTGCGGCATACGCAACGCGGCACGTTGCCAAGAATTTGGTCGCTGCCGGGATTTGTGATGAAGCCCTGGTTCAAGTCGCCTATGCCATTGGTGTTCCAGATCCTGTGGGCTTGTACGTCAACACATACGGGACGGCCAAGGTGGGGGCCACTGATGGGCAGATTGCGGCGCGTTTGGGTGACATCTTCCCCATGCGTCCTTACCACATCGAGCAACGATTCAATTTGCGGAGTCCCATTTACACGGAGACCGCAGCGTATGGACACATGGGACGACCCAGTGAGGTGGTGACCAAGCGGTTTCGTGCTTTTGAGGGAGGCGAGGAAAAAGAAGTTCGCGTGGAGTTGTTTCCATGGGAAAAACTCGACAAAGTCGAAGAGCTCAAGGCCGCTTTTGGCTTGTGAACTTGCTTGTGATTTCAGGCTTGTGATCTCAGGCTCGGGGCCAATCCCCGAGAGGCCGTGCTGCGAAGTTTGAGACTAGAAAACGAAGTCGTACCCCTTGAGTTTCATCACGCTGTATGCCTCGACATTGAAGCTAAACAACAGACTGCCTTTGTGTTGGCCGTAACCGCTGCCGTCTGATTTCTTTTCGAGATCGACAAGGAGCTTCGACTTGAACAACTTCTTGCGAAAGTTCCTTTTGTCAAACTTTTTGTCCATTGCTTTCTCATAAAGGTTTTGCAATTGCCCCAACGTGAATTCTTTGGGAAGCAAATCAAAACCTACGGGACGGCGACGAACCCGCCGCTTCAATCGCTCACGGGCGTAGTTTACGATTTCGTTGTGGTCAAATGCCAAGTCGGGAACTTCAGCCACTGAGACCCAATGCATGCCGTGTTGCTCCCATTCTTCTGCCCGGAAATCATCGGTGTGAACGAGGGCGTAATGGGCGATGTTCACCACGCGACCACCGGGATGGCGAAACACCTGACCGAAAGCCCGCAATTGTTCAACCGTGCTTGGGTTGTCGTAGCCGAAGAGGTCATTGAACATCTTTTTCGCCGAAAGCAGCAATTCTTCATTCACCTTCAAGTACCGCGAAGGAAGGAAGAGGGCTCCCTCAAATGGCGCTCGGGTGCTCCGAGCAAGAAGTATTTTCAGGTCAACCCCGTCAAATCCAAAAATGACCAAACTGATGGACAGGGCCGCATTGAAGTCTGGTTCTTCTTGCGGGAATTGTAGCATTTCACCCATGGTCATGCAAAGTTAGCCCGCCGCATTGAGGTGGACAACGCGTGGAGTCATGGTTGTGCAAAAAGGAGGTGAAAACGTGTGAACAAAGAACATGAGTGGGTGCCTAACTTGCACCTCCTATGTTTGACGAATCCCCCTCTCCCTCTTCGGCATCCTCCGCTCAAGGACGCCCACGCGATTTGGTCCGAAGCCGAAGCGCAGTGTCCATTCCAGGAGCTAAGATTCAGCCTCAGGCACCGGACTTGGAGTCAGTGGTGTTGGGGGCGATGATGATGGAGAAGGCCGCGGTTAACGCAGTCATTGACGTGCTTCAACCTGAGAGTTTTTACGTGGATGCGCATGGTGAAGTGTTTCGAGCCATCCAGACTTTGTTCAACAGGAGTGAGCCCATTGATCTTTTGACAGTGACTGAGCAACTTCGAAAGGAAGGCAAGTTGGACATGATGGGTGGGAGTCACCGAATTGCGGAGCTGACCACCCGGGTTGCCAGCAGTGCCAATGTGGAATTTCATGCCCGCATCATTGCACAGAAACACATTCAACGGGAGTTGATTCGGGTGTCATCCGAAATTGTCACGAAAGCCTATGAGGAGACCACGGATGTCTTCGATTTGTTGGATGAGGCGGAGTCTCGATTGTTTGAGGTAGCCGAGGGCAACATTCGAAAGAGCTACGAAAGCATGGGGACGGTGATGAAACAGGCTCTGGATGACATTGAGGCTGCACGAAACAACGAGGATGGCGTCAGCGGTGTGGCCTCGGGTTTCCATGATTTGGACAAACTCACCGGGGGATGGCAGCGTTCCGACATGATCGTCTTGGCTGCTCGTCCGGGCATGGGAAAAACAGCTTTTGTGCTTTCCATGGCCAGAAACATGGCTGTGGATCACCAAATCCCTGTGGCCCTGTTCAGTTTGGAAATGTCTGCGGTGCAACTTGTGCAACGCTTGATTTCCTCAGAAACGGAGATCAACAGCGACAAATTCAGAAAGGGAAATCTAGAGGAACACGAATACCAGCAGCTGTACAGCCGTGTGGGCAAACTGAGCGATGCTCCGCTGTTCATCGACGATACACCGGGGTTGAACATCTTCGAGCTTCGGGCGAAATGCCGGCGCTTGAAGGCGCAGCACATGATTGATTTGGTGATCATTGATTACCTGCAGTTGATGAGTGCGGGGTCTGACAAGGGGAACCGAGAACAGGAGATTTCGAGCATTTCGCGTTCCATCAAGTCCATTGCCAAAGAGTTGGACGTACCCATCATCGCCTTGTCACAGCTCAGTCGAAATGTCGAAACCCGTGGAGGAGACAAGAGACCGTTGCTGTCAGATTTGCGAGAATCGGGAGCCATCGAGCAAGATGCGGACATCGTTGCTTTCATTTACCGCGCCGAGTATTACGGCATCACAGAGCATCCTAATGGCTTGAGCACAGAGGGGTTGGGGGAGTTGATTTTGGCCAAACACCGTCACGGCGCGTTGGACACCATCAAACTGAAGTTTGTCCAACGCCTCGCCAAATTCACGAACTACGACACCTTTGGTGGCCAAGACGTCTTTTCTTCCGGCGGCATTCAGCCCAACGCGTCCTTTGCCACGACCAAGACAATCACCGTCGGGTCCAAAATGAACGACGATGTTGCAGGAGATGACGACATGCCATTTTAAGGCTCGGGTGATGCACCTGAGGGCTTCGGTGAGGGAGGTTCAGTCGTTTCGTGTGGTCTGTCCAAGTCGAGGGCCACGACGTATCTTCGAGGAGTGAAGCACATTGGAAGAGTGAAGCGCATTGCTTTGAATCGAATCCTTTCCCTGGTGTTGGCCGTGGGTTTGGTTGGGGATGTGTGGGCCTCCATGATTTTGGTACCCATGGATGAGGGACAAGCCAATCACCTCAAGGCATACGGCGTGGCTTTTTGGGCGTTGGAGCAAGGGGTCGAGGTAGAATGGTTGCTGAATTACCGCGGCGGGAGTTTCTTGTTGCCCAACATCAGTGCCATCCAAAACGAATGTGTGATCCGAGGTGTATCTCTCCAAGTCATCGCTGACGTTCAAGCAAGTCAAATCTTGCAAGAAATTTCAAACCCGGAGGCCAACATGGAATCGGTCAAACTCGAGGTGGCCCCGAAGGTTGCTGTGTACAGTCCCGACGGAAAAATGCCATGGGACGATGCCGTGACTTTGGTGTTGACCTACGCTGAGATTCCATACGACGTGCTGTACGACACTGAAATCTTGACAGGGGACTTGCCAAAATATGACTGGCTCCATTTGCACCACGAGGACTTCACAGGGCAGTTTGGCAAGTTTTACAAAGCCTATCGATCTGCGGCCTGGTACCAAGAGGAGGTGGAACGCCAGAACGCCACAGCCCAAATCATGGGTTTTCAAAAAGTGAGCGAGATGAAGAGAAAGGTGGCTACCACCATCCAAGAATTCGTGGTAGGCGGTGGGTTTCTCTTCACGATGTGTTCAGGCACGGATAGCTACGACATCGCGCTTGCCGCCCAAACCACGGACATTTGCGCTCCCATGTTTGATGGTGACCCAGCGAATCCAGGGGCGCAAAATGAGCTGAGTTATGAGGCTGGGATGGCTTTTCAGAATTACCGCCTCGAAATGGACCCCCTGGTGTACGAGTTTTCGGACATCGACGGAACCAAGGACCATTCGGACATCAAGCCGATCAATGACTTCTTCACTTTGTTTGATTTTTCGGCCAAATGGGACATTGTTCCGACCATGTTGACCCAAAACCACGAACGGGTGATTGCCGGTTTCATGGGTCAGACCACGTCCTTCCGAAAGGAATTCATTCGCCCTGACGTGACCATCATGGGTGACAACCGCAATCTTCCCACCGCCAAATACATCCATGGTACGCTGGGATTGGGTCAATGGACATATTACGGTGGGCATGATCCAGAAGATTACCGTCACTTGGTGAATGACCCTCCGACCGACCTCAACCTGCATCCAAATTCACCCGGTTACCGTTTGATCTTGAACAACATCTTGTTTCCTGCAGCAAAGAAAAAGGACCGGAAGACCTGAGCAGCGGAACGTCAATCGGCGACTTGGAATGCGTGCCGTGGTGCAGTGCTGTGGGTGCAGTGCTGTGGGTGCAGTGCCGTGGGTGCAGTGCCGTGGGCACCATGGAGGCAGGGCTCAGTCGCGAATGGTCACCGTAAGCTGGAAAAGATCGAGGTCGTCGTCGTGGGGTTCAGACTGAAATTCGATGGGACCTTTGGAGCGTTTGGCCATGCTGATTAGACCCAAACCTGCGTTGCCTCTCATGGAATCGATGGTCCCTTGGCAGAGTGCATCGACGTATGATTTACGGAGCGCGGCGTGGTCCATGGCATTCAATTCACCCAGTCGGTCACTCAGTTCTTTGGATGTTTCCCGGTCGATGAGGTTGCCACAATGCACCTGCATTCCGAGAGGGGTGTGCTCCACAGTGAGGTACAACACAATTTCTCCGTTGTTGTCGATGTGTCCGTGATGCAGAACATTCTGCACGGTTTCAATCAACACAAACAGGACACGTTTTGCTTCTTTTCGGCTTGATCCAGAATGACTTAGACTTCGTTCCGTGAGTTCAACGAGATTGTGAATCATGTCTCCGTCAACGGTTCCGGCATAGGACACCAACACACCAAACGAAGACACCCGACCCTCCGTGGTTTCACGGATTGGGGTGGCTTCTAATCTCCGCTTGAGAGAGGAAAGCAGAGCTGCCTGGCGTCGTGTCGTAGCCATGGGTGATTTTTTCGACGAAGTCCTGATAATGATCTATCAAAACAACATCGCAAGCTACTCACAGGTTGCACTCAGTGATTCCGCGGGTGAAAACCTTTCGTTCACAAAAGATTAACACACATAACCTCGGATGGAGGCTGTGGAGACGAGTGGAAGACCCTCCGGTGTGCGGATCATCTGGTAGAAGGACGGGTGCATGAAGTTGAGGGTTCGCCGAAATTGACGGCCTGCAAAATGACATTTCCAAACTTCCAAGGCGATGCGCTTGGTGGTGTTCCACGCATATGGGCTGAATCCGGTGGGGCGGCTGAATCCTTCCACCCACATGCGGGCTTCTGGCAGGGATTGAATGGAGGTGGAGGCCTGTGCGAGGGCGGGGTTGAGTGGCAAGGACATGGACTTTGAATTCAGGGTTGATGACATTTCCTGAATCAAAGGGACATGTTCACTCCTCAAAGGATTTACGGACCCTCAAAAAAAATGGCTCAATGTTGTTTTTGACGGTCGAGCGCGTGTTGGAGCTGTGAAATGATGGAAGTTTGAATGGAAGGGGGGGAGAGCAATGTCAATTCGTTAGCGTGCGCCAGCAACCACTGTTGCAACTCAAAGGTGGGCATGACCTCCAAGACGACATGGATCCCTTGTGGCGTGTGGCGAATGGTTTGGGATGGATGCAGGGGTTGGGTGCCGAGGTACTTGGCCAACACGTCGTCGCATAAAAATTCTACCCGCACAGGTTGACGTTCGCCAAGGACTGTGATGCCCAAGGCATGCTTAAAATGGTGTTCTGGGTTGAAATCGCTTCGAAGCTCAAACCGGACTTCTCCATGGACAATCAGACCACTCATCCGATCGCAACCGTAGGTTCGGATGTGGTTCTTGGAAGGTTCCCAACCGATGAGGTACCATCGGTTCCGGTATTCTTTGAGAAGATATGGATGAAGGACATGTCGTGTGGATTGCCCTGAATTGTCTGAGAATTTTTGATAGTCAAAGGCGATTTCTGCGCGTTCCCGGATTGCGCTGAGTAAGGGTGCCAAGTGTTCAGACCCTGCGGCGTGGGGGGCACTTTCGAATTGGATGAAGGCATCCATGCCCTTTGTGTCCATGGTGGGTGACACGGTCAGTCGATCGGCGATTTTTCCCAGCGCTTGGTCGAATTGTTGGAAAATGGGCAATTCACGAAACTGCAACAAGGTGTTGGCTGCAAACCGAATGGCGTCTAGGTCGTCGTCGTTCAGTTGAATGTCATTGATGCTGTACCCTTCCTCGGTGTAGTGGTAGCCCCGTTCGTCTCTGTGGTAGGCGATGGGCGCGTGGTATCCGAGTTCCGATTCGTTGCGCATGGCCCACAGGTCTTTCTCGATGGTGGAGATGCTGATGTGCTCTCCATCGCTCCCGTACAAGGCTTCTTCACAGGCCAAACGCAATTCTTCCATCGATGGAAATGGCCGTGCCGAGTTGGTCAGGCATCGGTCAATGATTCGGTATCGCAGCAAGGCGTACTTGTTGGCTGGCATCGGGGCAGTTCAGGGTTCCAAGGGGGTCGGGGGTACAAATCGCTTCATCATGGCCAACCCACGAGGGACGTATTGGGGGTCATGGGTGCTGGGCAGTCCAGAGACAGGGTAGGGCTGTCCCGTGTTGTGAATGTGAAAGCAGTCTTTGAAATTCCCGGCACGTAGGGCATTTCCGTAAGTGAGGTTGATCCATTGCGCAGCGTGGTCCACCCCGTTGTTGCCCCGGATGTCTCGAATGTTGACGTGGAGCAAGATGCACTTGTACCCCATCAATTGGAAAGGACCCCACGAGGTGGCCAGGTTTTTCAAGGCTTCGTCGGAGGCCCCGTTCAAATGCGTGGCAGTGACGTTTTCATAATTGGATCGCTTGCCGTCTCGCACCTGTTGCAGTCGTTTGAACACATGAGGCTCAAACCTCGATCCAGCCGGCCTTTGGCCTGAACATTCCAACATCAACAACGCCATCAAGTAGCTGTAGTCAAGTCCATATTTTTTGGACGCGCGCAAAACGTCGTCGCTGTAATTGTCCACAGCAGCTGCGGCTCCCACACGGTCGCCGACCGCATGCCAAGGGTTGACGAAATGGGCGTTGTAATACTTCGAGCCTACAAACAGTCCGCCAAACACCAACCCCGCGGCCACCAAGTGCAGGACCCGTGAGTTGATCCACCCCTGTTTGGAGGATTTGCGTTTGGATTTGGCGCGTTTCACGGATGCAGTTCGGGAAGGTGAGGATCGCTTGGCCATGGTTATGCAACGAACTCGAGGAGCATTTCATGTGCCCAACGCACCGCAGGTAACAAAGTGAGGGCAGGAAGCATGTCAACGAGTGGCCAGGAACGGTGGCCTTGGGGCAGGATGCCGAGCAATTGGCATCCCAAACCAATCATCAGCACACCTCCCAAGGCGCTCAGTTCTTGGATGAGCGAAGCGTCCATTCCTTGTCCGGCTGCCATGAACACCAAGGTGAGCGTTCCTTGAAAGGCAAGCACGCCCCCCGCGGCCCACAGCACCCCTCGGCCCAGTGCGGCTGCGAGGAACGCACTAGAGATCAAGTCCATGGTTCCCTTGACGATGAGCAAGTCTGGCTTGCCGAGCAGCCCATCTTCCATGCATCCGATCAATGTCATGGAACCCAAACAAAACAGCATCATTGCCTCCAAGAAGCCACCCTGTTTGTTTCCGTGTTGGGCTTGGAACATGTCAACCCTTCGCTGAAAGCCCAGGCGGTGACCTAGCGCAGTACCGAGCACGAGGGACAAAAACATGTCAATGGGAGCCTCGGTGTCCAAGGCCATGAGCATTCCAATCACCGTGGTGAACAAGCCAATGGCGACAAAGACCTTGTCACGCAGCGCTTCCGACCATCGGGCACCAAGTGCAAGCCCAATCGACGCACCAAGCAAGACGGTGAGTGTGTTGAAGAGTGTCCCGACCATGCTCCCAAGTTACCTTTGGGGTTTACGGATGCGCATCGATGAAGTTGTGCGTCGTCAACATCGATGCGTTGAAGTTTCAGCTCCAAACTCAAGACCCCGCTTCCAAGGCCAGGACGGGATTGCTCACCACAGACCACGGGGACATTCGGACTCCCATTTTCATGCCCGTGGGCACCATTGGCTCGGTGAGGGCGGTTCCTCAAACAGAATTGAAGGAGGTCGTTGATGCGGACATCATTTTGGGCAACACCTATCACCTGCATTTGAGACCAGGAACGGGTGTGCTCGAAGAAGTCGGTGGGCTGCATACGTTCATGGGCTGGGATCGTCCCATGTTGACGGACAGTGGGGGGTATCAGGTCTACAGTTTGGCAGAAAATCGAAAGTTGACAGAGGAAGGGGCCACATTTCGGAGCCACATCGACGGGAGCAAGCATCTGTTCACTCCAGAGCGCGTCATGGACATCCAGCGAAGCATCGGGGCGGACATTGTGATGGCCTTTGATGAGTGCCCTCCTTATCCTTCCACGTACGAGTATGCCAAACAGAGCATGGAACTGACCCATCGCTGGTTGCATCGTTGCGTGCAACGCATGAACGAAACGGAGCCTCTTTATGGCCATGAGCAGGCACTCTTTCCCATCGTGCATGGTTCGACGTATCCAGAATTGCGGCGCGCTTCAGCGCATGCAGTGGCCGAGGTCCCCTCTCTCGGATACGCCATCGGAGGGTTGAGTGTGGGTGAACCGCATGAGGACATGTATGCCATGTGCGAGGAGGTATGCGACATCTTGCCTGAAGATGCACCTCGCTACATGATGGGGGTGGGAACCCCCGTGAACATCCTGGAGAACATCGCCTTGGGGGTGGACATGTTTGATTGTGTGATGCCCACCCGAAACGCCAGAACGGGAACGTTCTACACGTGGAATGGCATCATGAACATGAAAAACGAAAAGTGGAAGACGGACATGAGCCCTCTCGATCCTCAGGGAACCTCGCCCGTGGACCACATGTACAGCAAGGCCTACGTTCGGCATTTGTTCCATGCCAACGAATTGCTGGCGTTGTACATTGGGTCAGTGCACAACTTGAGTTTTTACCTCGATTTGGTGCGTGAAGCCCGAACGCAGATTGAGTCAGGAACATTCCGTGCCTGGAAGGACCGCATGGTGGTTCAACTTGCACAGCGCGTTTGACCTTCTGACTTGAGCCCTTGAACACGCCCATGAACACGCCCATGAATACCTTGGATCGATACATCGTCGGGAAATTCTTCGGCACGTTTGCATTCATGCTGGGCGCCTTTTGCATGATTGTCGTCGTGTTCGATTTGATGGAGCACATCGGGAGGTTGGTGGATCATGGCGCACCAATCGGGGAGACACTCCTGTATTACGTCAATGTTTGCTTTCATTTTGGATCCTTGCTCGCGGGTTTCATCGTGTTTCTCACCATCATTTGGTTCACCAGTCGTTTGGCCCAAAACAGCGAAATCATCGCCATGTTGGCGGGCGGCATGCCCTTCCGACGCTTGATGCGACCATACATCGCAGCATCTGGCATGCTGATGCTCTTGTTGATGGCCATCAGCCATTGGGTGGTTCCGCGTGCGAATGCCCAAAAGCTGGCGTTTGAGCAGAGTTACATTCACACGTCCGTCCATGTGCAGGACAAAAACCTGTATCGGGAGGTGGCTCCAGGAACGATTGTGTACTTCCGGAGTGTGAATTACGAGCGAGCCACAGGGTACAAGTTTCAACTTGAGCAATGGGAAGGAGATGTGTTGAAGCAGAGAATTCTGGCAGCCAAGGCCACCTTCCTTCCTTCCGACAGCCTGTGGAGGCTGGTCAATGTTGGCGTGAGAGATTTCCGGGCGGATGGCTCGCAACACCATCGGTTTTTGACGAGACTCGATACGGCCCTGACCATGCGTGTGGATGATTTTGCCGAGCGAAATGAAGTGGTGGCGACGATGCGTTCAGGCGAGTTGAAGGCCTACATTGACGAGGTCCGGTTGCGGGGGGCGGACACGTCCAACCTAGAGTTGGCCTTGCACAGCCGAACGGCCACGCCATTTGCCATGATGGTGTTGACTTTGATTGGCGTGTCGATCGCCGCGCGACGCCTTCGAGGCGGATTGGGATTGCATTTGTTCGCAGCCGTCTTGATTGGTTTCACCTTTGTTTTTGCCTCCAAGGTGATTTCAGTGTGGGCTTCCGCGGCGATGCTTCCCTCATGGTTCCCGCTCAACGAACAGGGACTGCGTCTGGTGGCGGCTTGGCTGCCCAATGCCTTGTTCACGGGACTTGGGTTTTGGCTTTACGCGAAGGCTCCGAAGTAGAAAGGGCTATCTTGGGGCTGTGACCTCTCCCGTTCAAGCGTTCGTTGTCTTTGCTGGAGCCGTCGGGCTTTTGGCAGCGTTGACGACCACAGCTCAAGCTCAACTGCCGACCTGGGTTGACGACGTTGCTCCCATCATGCACACCCATTGCGCCCGGTGCCATCACAACGGAGGACCTGGGCCGTTTCCGCTCTTGACCTACGAGGACGTGTTTTTCACGGCGAACATGGATGTGCACGTCATGCAGGACGGGGAAATGCCCCCCTGGCCAGCCGATCCAGAGTACCGGCATTTCGTGGGTGAAAATGTGCTGAGCAATCAAGACGTGGCTCTGTTCATCGAGTGGTACGAAACCGGCATGGCCTACGGCGACGAGACGGTGGTGGTGGAGGTGCCGGAGTTTGGGCCGCAGGGATCGCTGCTGGAAAGCGTGGACTTTGTGGCCGATTTTCCCGAGTACACATTGCAGTCGGACAGCGAAGAATACAGGTGGTTTGTGGTGTCGACCGAATTTGAAGAGACGAAGTACATCCAGGCTGTGGAGGTGATTCCCGGTCTCCCGGGTGCCGTTCACCATGCGGACATTTTCGTGGATGTCACGGGTCAGTCTGCCGCCTTGGATGCCACGGATCCGCTTCCGGGATTCAATGGAAGCACGGGCTGGCCGACAAACACGACGTACATCAACGCGTGGCAACCCGGAGCCCTTCCCGCCCGGTACCCCGACGGGTGGGGCATTCCTGTTCCGCCAGGCGCCGATTTGGTCATTGAGATCCACTACGGTCCCGACTTTGGGGGTCAAACCGACGACACGGTCATGAATTTGGAATGGGTGGACGACACGGACACGGAGGTTCGACCCATTTCTGTGGGCTGGCTTCTTGGAAACGGAGCCATGACCGACGGCCCGTTGGTGATTCCACCCAATCAAATGAGCACCTTTCACCAAGAGGCCGTGTTGTTCAATTCCGATCAAAGCCTTCTGAGCATTTGTCCGCACATGCATTTGCTTGGAAAGTCCTATCAAGTGTGGATGGAGACCCCAGAAGGGGACAGCATCCCGTTGATTGACATTCCGCAGTGGCAATTTGAATGGCAGTTTTACTACCGTTTTTTGAGTCCGGTTCACGTGCCTGCTGGGACAGTGTTCAAAACGGAGGGGGTGTACGACAACACGGTTTGGAACCCCCTGAATCCCAACGACCCTCCTGAAGAAGTGAGTTACGGATCGTTGACCACAGACGAGATGTTCCTGGTGTATTTCATCTGGTCGAGCTACCAAGAAGGCGACGAGAATTTGGTGCTGGGCGAGGTGGAAGAGGAAACGTCAGGTGCGTCGAATGCGGCTCCATATTCATCGTCTGTGAGGGTGTTTCCGAACCCGAATTCCGGCGAGTTCCAAGTACAATTCGACCGTTCAGATTCCGCTCCTGCGGTCGTGCGCTCGGTTGGAGGCGGAGTGGTTTGGTCCGGCGCATTGAGACCGGGAACCCAAACCCTGTCGGGCCTCGTGCTCCCGTCCGGAACGTACGTCTTGTCTGTCGAGCACTCCGACGGACGTCGGGAGGCCTTGCCGTTCGTGGTTCAGCACTGAGGGTTCAGTACTAAGGCGCGCCCAGCGGGTTCAGCACTGAGGCGCGCCCAGCGGTCCGCAATAACCTGCCGCCAAATTCCGCCCCGCGTTCTGCGCCTGGGCCTCGTCCTCAAACAAACCGAATACCGTTGAACCGCTGCCCGTCATTTGGACATACGCAGCGCCAGCCTTGCGCAGGCTTTGCAGCAAGTCGAGGATTTCCGGATGCCGGGTGCAGGCTCCCGTCTCAAAGTCATTCTGAATCTCGTCGCTCCAGCTTGACACTGGTTGGTGCAGGAGCGCCTCCCATTCGACCTTTCGCAAACCAGGTGTGAGTCCCTCAAACGCTTCGGCCGTCGAGATGTGGATGCCGGGGTTGCAAACCACCACCCACAGCCCTTCTGCCCATGTCGCTCTGACGGGTGAAACATGCTCCCCCCGCCCCGTCACCAAAGCAGGCACAGCGCCTACAAAAAAGGCACAGTCGCTTCCCAATTGGGCGGCAAGTTCCATAAGCGTTTCCCGAGTCAATCCCAATTCGCACAGCTCGTTGACAGCCCGCAGCATGTACGTGCCGTCGGCACTTCCCCCGCCCAACCCTGCACCCATGGGCAAGACCTTGTGCAGGTGGGCTGTCATGCCGGGCAAATCGCGTCCTTGAGCAAGAAGTTGGTGCGCCTTCACTATCAAGTTGCCCGATTCCTCTCCCGGGATGGGCAAGCCTGTCCAGGTGGTCTTCAGCGTTCCCTGCGGAACCGACTGGTCAAGGAGCACTTCGAGCACGTCCGTCCATCCGAGGGGGACAAAGATGCTTTCGAGGTTGTGGTACCCGTCCGGGCGTTTGCCCACGACATGGAGTCCGAGGTTGAGTTTGGCAGGAGGGAAGAGGACCATTCGAGGGGGCGTCGGTATCCGGTTCAGTCGATGTAGCCGAAGCGCTTGAGCTTCCGTTCGTCGTCGCGCCAGTTCTTGTCCACCCGAACGTACAAGTCCAGGAAGACCTTCTTGCCGAGGAACGCCTCGATGTCCTTGCGAGCGTCCGTCCCGACGCGCTTGATCATGCGGCCCTGGGCGCCGACAACGATGTGCTTTTGGGATTCGCGGGCCACGTGAATCTCCGCGCGGATGCGCGTGATGTCAGGCGCGTCTTCGTAGGCTTCCACCACGACTTCGCAGCTGTAGGGGATCTCCTGTTTGTAATGCGTGAGGATTTTCTCCCGGACGATTTCGGACACAAAAAAGCGCATCGGCTTGTCGGTCAACTCGTCCTTGGGGAAGAAAGGCGGGCTCTCGGGGAGCTGGGCGACGATGCGTTCGAGCAGGGTGTCGACGTTGAAGTTGTGAAGCGCGCTGATGGGCACGACCGAGGCACGTGGCAATTTGGCGGCCCAAGCGTCAAGCTTAGCTTCGACGGCGGTTTGGTCTGTGGCGAGGTCGATCTTGTTGACCAGCACAAACGTCGGCACATCCATCGCCGCAATTTTCTCCAACGTTTCCGGATGGGCCATGTCATTCTCCGTGACATCCGTGACCACCAACAGCACATCCGCATCCTGCAGGGCTGTCTTCACAAAACGCATCATGCCCTCTTGCAACTTGTACGCGGGATCCAACACGCCTGGGGTATCCGAGTACACAATTTGGTAGTTCGGCTCGTTGACGATGCCCATGATGCGATGGCGCGTGGTTTGGGCCTTGGCGTTGATGATGCTCAAACGCTCACCCACCAAACGATTCATCAGGGTGCTTTTGCCGACGTTGGGCGAGCCCACGATGTTCACAAATCCCGCACGATGTCCCGCGGGATGTTCGGGCGAATCTGCAAAGGGAAGGGGTTGATTGTCAGAGCTCATGGAACCAAATGGGGCTACAAAGGTACACTCTGCAGCAAAGGCTTGGAGAAACCGCTTGTGAGAATCGACAATGTGTGTACCTTTGTCCTCCCTTCGTCGGGGTTATGACCGGCGCGCTGAAGGGAATTGACATCGCGGGGTGGAGCAGTTGGTAGCTCGTCGGGCTCATAACCCGAAGGTCGCAGGTTCAAGTCCTGT